>JBIQKN010000026.1:0-1326 GCA_044506565.1 Sphingomonadales bacterium
CGGCCGTAGACGATCAGCTTGGCGATCATCGAATCGTAGTACGGCGGGATGCGGTAGCCGGCGTAAAGGCCGCTATCGACGCGCACGTGCATGCCGCCGGCCGCGTGGTAGGCGGTGACGAGGCCCGGGCTCGGCGCGAAGGTGAACGGATCCTCGGCGTTGATGCGGCACTCGATCGCGTGGCCCTTGAACTCGATGTCTTCCTGGCCGACCGAGAGTGGCTTGCCGTCGGCGACGCGGATCTGCTCGCGGACCAGGTCGACGCCGGTGATCGCCTCGGTCACCGGGTGCTCGACCTGCAGGCGGGTGTTCATCTCGATGAAGTAGAACTCGCCATTTTCCCACAGGAACTCGATCGTCCCCGCGCCGCGGTAGCCCATTTCGGCCATCGCCCTGGCGACGATGCCGCCCATGCGCTGGCGTTCTTCCGGCGTGATGACGGGCGAGGGCGCTTCCTCGAGCACCTTCTGGTGGCGCCGCTGCAGCGAGCAGTCGCGCTCGCCGAGGTGGATCGCGGTGCCCTTGCCGTCGCCGAACACCTGGAACTCGATGTGCCGCGGGTTGCCGAGATACTTCTCGAGATAGACCGTGTCGTCGCCGAAGGCGGCCTTGGCCTCGGTGCCGGCCTGGCGCATCAGCGCCTCGAGCTGCTCGGGCCCGGTGCAGACCTTCATGCCGCGCCCGCCGCCGCCCGAGGCGGCCTTGATGATCACCGGGTAGCCGATCTCCGCGGCGATCCGCTCGGCCTCGGCAGTGTCGGAGACGGCCCCGTCGGAGCCGGGAACCAGCGGCAGGCCGAGCTTGCCCGCGGTGCGCTTGGCCTCGACCTTGTCGCCCATCGTGCGGATGTGCTCGGGCTTGGGGCCGATCCAGACGATGTCGTGCGCCTCGACGATCTCGGCGAACTGCGCATTCTCGCTCAGGAAGCCGTAGCCGGGATGGATCGCGTCGGCGCCCGAGATCTCGGCTGCGGAGATGATCGCCGCCTGATTGAGATAGCTCTCCGAAGCCGGCGGCGGTCCGATGCAGATCGCGTGGTCGGCCAGCCGGACATGCATCGCGTCGGCATCGGCGGTCGAGTGCACGGCGACGGTCTCGATGCCCATCTCGTGCGCCGCGCGGTGGATACGCAGAGCGATCTCGCCGCGGTTGGCGATCAGGAGCCGGGTGATGGCCATCGTGCTACGCGACCACGATCAGCGGCTGGTCGTATTCGACCGGCTGCGCGTTCTCGACGAGGACCTGCTCCACGGTGCCGTCGGCGGGCGCGGGAATCGGGTTCATCACCTTCATCGCCTCGATGATCAGCAGCGTCTGGCCCTTCTT
>JBIQKN010000026.1:1426-5027 GCA_044506565.1 Sphingomonadales bacterium
GACCGGCGCGGCGGCAATGACACCGGCGGCGGGGGCGGCGAGGTTGCGGGCGACCCTGATCTTGCGATCGCCGTCCTCGACCTCGATCTCGGTGAGCCCGGTGTCGGCCAGCATCTCGGCCAGCTGGCGGACCAGCTTGGTATCGACCTTCATGCCGGCGGCGGTTGACGTGGTGCCTTTGTTATCGGCCATTCATTCCTCGTGACGTGGACCTCGGCCGCGCGCTATGCGTTTTGCCGCCCGGCATGGCAAGCGGCGGTTGCCCTTGCGACCGTCTACAGACGCGACGCCGCCTCGAGCGCCAGCTCGTATCCGAAGGTGCCGAATCCGGCGATGGTTCCCGTCGCAGCCATCGCCACGTAGCTCTTGTGCCGGTACGCCTCGCGCGCCGCCGGGTTGGAAATGTGGACTTCGATTACCGGCGTCCGGATCGAGCGGATCGCATCGTAGAGCGCCAGGCTCGTGTGGGTCAGCGCCCCGGCATTGAGCAGCACGGCCTTGACCCCTTCGGCCTGCGCTTCGTGCAGCCAGTCGCACAGGTGGCCCTCGTGGTTCGACTGGCGCATGTCGATCTCGAGCCCGAGCGCGCGGCCCTTCTCCTCGAGCCGCGCGGCGATATCGTCGAGCGTGTCCGAGCCGTAGATCTCCGGCTCGCGCACGCCGAGCAGGTTCAGGTTGGGCCCGTTGAGAACGTAGACTTTGGTCGACATGCTGCTCCCCTTGGCCCGCGCGGCATAGCGGGAAGGGCGGGCGAGCGCAAAGACTGCGGGCGCGGCCGCCCCTCATCCCGGCAACGCTAGCGGTCCACCCCCTTGAACTTCCCCCACTGCCGCGCGGCAGTGTAGCCGAGGTAGCCGGTGCCGAAGAGGGCGTAGAGCGGCTCGGGCAGGCCCGAGAGATAGGCGTTCATGCCGGCGGCGATGTCGCGCGCGGCGTCCGGCCGGAATGCCGCGATCAGGCCCATCGGCAGCGCCCACAGCAGCAACGCGTACATAACGTAGAGGAAGCTCGGCCGCGCGCGGCTGGTCCACGGGTCGGTCGACTGCGCCTCGGCGATGATCGCCGAGAGCCGCGCGTGGACGGCCTCGAGTTCCTGCGATCCTTCGAGGCGGATCAGCTCGAGCTTGGCGCGCTCGCGCGCCTCCTTGTCGGGGATCACCTTGTCGAGGATCGCCGCGACGGGGCCGATGAGCGATTCGATGATGGGCATGGCGCACTCCTTGGCTAGCGAGTCGCACCATCATGAACCGATATGGTTCGTGTAGGAAAGCGGTTTTTGCCTCGGCGGTGGCTCAGGCCGTCCGCTTCACCGGCGGGCGGCGCGACCGCAGCGCGACCAGCACGCCCGAGGCGGCGACGATGGCCATGCCGAGCAGCGCCTGTGCGTCAGGCAGGTGGCCGAACACCAGCCAGCCGAGCAGCCCCGCCCAGAGGAGCTGGATGTAGTTGAGCGGCGCGATAAGCGAGGCCGGCGCGTGGCGGAAAGCGGCGGTGAACATGAAGTGTCCGACCCCGCCGAACAGCCCGAGACTGGCGAACATTCCAGCCTCGAGCAGGCTCGGTGCGCGATCCTCGAGGAACCACGGCATCGCGAGACCATAGAGGATCGAGCCGGCGAGGGCGGCGTAGAACAGCAGCGCGAAGGTGGTCTCGCTGGCCGCGAGCACGCGCGAGAGCAGCTGGTAGCCGAGGTTGAGCAGCACCGCGCCGAGCACGAAGATCGCGCCGCTGCTCACCACGTCGCTCCCCGGGCGCACGATCAGCATCACGCCCGCGAAGCCGGCGGCTGTCGCCGCCCAGCCGATCCAGCCGACCCGCTCGCCGAGCAGCCGCCCGGCGACCGCCACCAGCAGGATCGGCGAGAGGAAGGTGATCGCAGTCATCTCGGCGACCGGCATCCGCTCGAGGCCGAAGCCGATCAGCAGCGAGGCGAGGGCGAGGCACAGGCCACGCACCCAGACCAACCCGGTGCGTTGCGTGCGGATCATCTGCCGCCCGTGCGTCGGGCCGAGGAAGGCGACCATCAAGAGCAGGTTGCCGAGGTAGCGCACGCCGACGATCAGCGGCACCGCGTGCGACTGCGTCAGGTACTTGGTGGTCGTGTCCATGCACGCGAACAGCGCGAGCGCGGCGATGCACAGGAGCGCACCGCGGACGGGATGATGGTCGGGCATCGGACCTCTCGCTGGCCCGGAATCAACGACCGGCCCTGGCGAACGGGTCTGCTGGTCGGGGAGGAATACCACTGGTCGGGACGACTGGATTCGAACCAGCGACCCCCACACCCCCAGTGTGATGCGCTACCAGGCTGCGCTACGTCCCGATCCAGTGGAGGCGCGCCTATAGGCAAGCCACCCGGGCAACGCAAGCGAATGGCGGCGGGTTCCGGCCGCCGGAGCGATTTGCATGGCCCCGGCATTGCTGCTAGCGCGGCGCGTCATCGGGGAGGATCAGGTTGCAATGGGGGCTCCCCCGCCCGATATCCCCGCCGTCCTGCCGATCGGATAAGGCCACAACGATGCTCGATTTCCACGCCGCCGGAACCGCTGCCGCAGCGCCTCCGGGATGGCTCCAGTTCCTGCCGATCATCGGCATGGTCGCGATTTTCTGGTTCCTCATCATCCGTCCGCAGATGCGCCAGCAGAAGGCCCACCGCGAGAAGGTCGCCGCGGTCAAGAAGGGCGACCAGGTGGTCACCGCCGGCGGCCTTGTCGGCAAGGTGACGAAGGTCGACGAACAGTATGCCGAGATCGAGATCGCCCAGGGCGTCAGGGTCAAGGCGGTCAAGGCGACGATCGGCGACATCGTCGCCTCCGGCGGCAAGCCGGCCAACGACTGACGCTTCGCCGACCATGCTCGACTTCCCTCCCTGGAAGCGCCTCTGGCTATGGGGCGTCACCCTGTTCTTCGCGCTCGCCGCCATACCCTCGCTGGTGACTCTCGCGGGCGCGAGCTGGCCCGCCGTGCTGCCGAGGCCGATGGTCAACCTCGGTCTCGACCTCGCCGGCGGCAGTCACCTGATGCTCGAAGCCGACCCGCGCCAGGTCGCGCGCCAGCGGCTCGAGACGATGGAAGAATCGGTCCGCGCGGCGCTGCGCGACGCGGAACCGCGCATTCGCATCGGCGATTTCTCGGCCTCGGGCGGGCGGCTCTCGTTCATGCTCGAGGATCCGTCCCAGGTCGATGCGGCGCGCGACCTGCTCGAGCCGATGACCACCGGGGCCGGGCTGACCGGACAGCGCGACTGGACGATCCAGGTCGTCGACGGCAACCGCTTCATCCTCACCCAGACCCGCGCCGGGCTCGATCTCGCGATCGACAACGCGATGGAGAGCGCGACCGAGGTCGTGCGCAAGCGCATCGACGCGATGGGCACGCGCGAGCCGACGATCATCCGCGAGGGGCCCGAGCGGATCGTGGTCGACGTGCCGGGGCTCAAGGACCCCCAGGCGCTGAAGGAGCTGCTCGGCCAGACCGCCGAGCTCGAGTTCAAGCTGGTCGACCCCACGGCGCTGCCGTCCGACGTTGCCCAGGGTATCGCCCCGCCGGGCAGCGAGATCGTGCCGGGCGCTCCGGGCAGCGACTACGAGGGGACCCAGCT
>JBIQKN010000026.1:5127-35851 GCA_044506565.1 Sphingomonadales bacterium
TCGGGCGCGCTGCCGGTCGATCTCGTGGTGGTCGAGGAAAGCTCGATCAGCGCCGAGCTCGGCGCGGACTCGATCGAGAAGGGCACGATCGCGATGGTGGTCGGCCTCGTCGCGCTCGTGCTGTTCATGGTGATGACCTACGGCCGCTTCGGGCTCTACACGACCGCCGCGCTGGTGCTGAACCTGCTGATGATCCTCGGCGTGCTGGCGCTCTTGGGACCGCTCGCCGCGCTGACGCTGCCCGGCATCGCCGGCCTCGTGCTGACGGTCGGTGCCGCGGTCGACGCCAACGTGCTGATCAACGAGCGCATCCGCGAGGAGCGCGCCAAGGGCCGCCGCGTGGTCCAGGCGGTCGAGGCCGGTTACAAGGAATCGTCGAGCGCGATCTTCGACGCCAACATCACCAACGTGATCGCCGCGGTGATCATGTTCGTGTTCGGCACCGGCCCGGTCCGCGGCTTCGCGGTCGTGCTGATGATCGGCATCGTCACCTCGGTGTTCACCGCCGTGACCCTGACCCGCATGTGGGTCGCCGGATGGCTGCGCCGCAAGCGCCCGGCCGACATCGTGCTGTAGGGACAGAGAGATGAAACCGATCAAGCTCATTCCCGACAACACGAACATCAAGTTCCTGCGCTGGCGGGTGCCGTTCTACTCGGTCAGCATCCTGCTGATGGCGGCGAGTATCGCGCTGGTGTTCGTCAACGGTCTCAACCTCGGCGTCGACTTCATCGGTGGGCAGTCGATCCGTGTGACTTTCGCCGAGGAGACCGCACCGGTCGCCGAAGTGCGCGAGGAAATCGATGCACTCGGCTACGGCGAGCCGATCATCCAGCAGGTCGGCGCGCCCAATCAGATCACCATCCGCATGAAGCTGCCCGAGGAAACCGGGGCGGGGTTCGCGGACCAGATGGTGCGCGACATCCGCACGGCGCTCGAGGCCAATCACCCGGGAGTCGAGATCGGCTCGGCGCGGGCGGTATCGGGCAAGGTCTCCGACGAGCTGTTCCGCACCGGCATGATTGCGCTGGCGCTCGCGATGGTCGGCATCGCGATCTACATCTGGGTGCGGTTCGAGTGGCAGTTCGGGATCGGCGCGCTGTTCGCGCTGGCGCACGACGTGACGCTGACGTTCGGCATGTTCGCGCTGACGCAGATGGAGTTCGACCTCAACATCGTCGCCGCGATCCTGACGCTGATAGGCTACTCGCTCAACGACAACATCGTGATTTACGACCGCGTCCGCGAGAACCTGACCAAGTACCGCAAGATGCCGCTGCCCGAGTTGCTCGACCTGTCGGTCAACGAGACGCTGTCGCGCACGGTGGTGACTTCGAGCTCGGTGCTGATCACCCTGCTCGCGCTGCTGCTGCTCGGGCCGGACGTGATCTTCGGCTTCACCGCGGCGATCACCTTCGGCATCTTCGTCGGCACCTACAGCTCGATCTTCATGTCGACGCCGATCCTGATCTGGCTCGGGGTGACCTCGGATAGCTTCATCCCGTCCGAGAGCCGCGCCGACGCGCAGGAGCGGCGGGCGAGGGGCCAAGCTTAGGAGCGGGCCCCCTCCGCCAGCCCCGCGTAGTAGTCCGCCAGCGCCGACGCGTTCGCTTCCCAGCTGAACTTCGCCGCGCACTGCGCGACCGCCTCGCGGGCGGGCGGGGCGGCGAGCAGTTCGCGCACGGCGGCGGCGATCGCGTCGGCGTCGCGAGCGACGATGCGGCCGGCTTCGGGCCGGGTCACCACCTCGCGCGCGCCGCCGGCCTCGGTGATCACCAGCGGGCAACCGCAGGCGAGCGCCTCGACCCAGGCGTTGGCGAGGCCCTCGCTGGCCGAGGGCAAGACCAGCGCGTCGGCCGCCGACAGCACGACCGGCAGCAGGTCGTGGTCGAGCGAGCCGAGGAAATGCACCCGGTCGCCGAGCCCCGCTTCGTGCACCAGCGCCTCCAGCGCCGCACGGTCGGGCCCGGTGCCCGCGACCGCGAGGTGTGCCGCGGGCACACGGGCCAGCGCGCGGATGGCGTACTGCTGGCCCTTGCGCGGGATCAGCGCGCCGACGGTGGCCAGAAGCGGTGCGTCGGCCAGGCTGATGCCGAATTCCTTCTCCAGCCGGGCCCGGCTCTGCAGGCCGTCGAGCGGGCGGAACAGGGTGTGGTCGAGCCCGGTGTAGTGCACGGTGATCTTGTCGCGCGGCAGGCCGATCGCGGCCATATCGGCAGCCAGAGCCTCGCTCACGGCGAGCAGCCCGGCGGCCTGCGCCGCGGCGCGCCGCATCTGCCGCAGCGCGTAGGCCTTGCGGCCCCATAGCGAGATGTCGGCGCCACGCGCCTTGATCGAGAGCGGCAGGCCGAGTTCGCGCGCGATCCGCGCGGCGGCGGGGCCGTCGGGATAGAAGAACTGCGCGTCGACCAGGTCGAACGGCGCCAGCGCGTGCAGCCTTCTGACGAGCGGCAGCGTGGCGCGCACGATCATTCGCGGATTGATCGGTCCGCCGACCGCGGGCAGCAGCGTGAAGCGCGGGCGGTGCACGGTCACGCCGCCTTCGACCCCGGTCACGGCTGCAGCCAGCAGCGGCCCGTAGCGCCCCACGGCTACCGGGGGCACTCCGATCGGGTTGATCACCGTCACGTCCCAGTCGCCGCGCGCCGCCAGCGCCTCCATCTGCCGCGCGACGAAAGTGCCGAACCGCGGCAAGTGCGGGTTCGGGTAGAGCGTAGCGATCGAAAGGACGCGCTTCACAGCTTGCGGACCAGCATCTCCGCCACCGCCAGCCAGGGCGGGTTATCGACCACGATCTGCCGCTGGCCCACGCCCGGCGGGAGCAGGCCGACCAGCGTTCCCTGGCGGTCTATCAGCCGGCCGAACGCGAATCGCCCGCCAGACCGCGGCACGAGCACGTCGCGATTGATCAGCTTCGCCGCGTCCTCGGGAGAGTACCGGCGCAACCACAGCTGGTCGCCCGTCCGGTATTCGCCCTGCGGCGCGTCGATCGCGAGGCAGAGCAGGGGCGCGCGGCCGTCGTTCGGCCCGCCGAGCTCGACCGGCAGGATCGCATCGCGCGGGGCGGACAGCGCCTCGGCGCCGGCTTCGGTCAGCCGCGCGACGACTTGCGGCTGCGTACTGGCCTCGCCCTTGACCAGCAGCTCCGGATCCACCCCGAGCGCGGCGGCGATGCGGTTCATCCAGACGAGCGAGAGGTTGCGCATCCCCGTTTCGAGCCGGCCGATCGTCTGCGCCGTCGTCGGCGGGTCGCAGGCCGCGGCAACCTCGGCCAGCGTCATGCCCTTCTGCTTGCGGATGTCGCGGATGCGGTTGATCACGGCGAGTCTCTCGATAACCGATTTGGTTTTTGAACTTTCCTACAATCGTCCCCTTTTGGCAAGCCTTGGGTTCACCCGAAAGGAGCGAGTCGCATGCAGCGCAAACTGGTCGAACGCGAGCTGACGCCCGAAGGTCCGCGGGGGCGGGGCGGTATGGCGCCGCGACGGCGGAGCGTAACCGTCAACCTCGCCGAATCGCCGCTCGGCTGGCTCCACGCGCATGGCCACCTCGACGAGCGGCTGTTCCTCGCCGGCGAGCGGCTGCGTGCCGACTTCGAGCGCGCGCAGATCGTGCCGAGCGTGACGATGCGCTGGGAGCCTGTGCGGCTGCGCCGCCAGCCCGGCGAGCGGCTCGCCCCGACCGAACGCCAGCTCGCGGCGCGCCGCCGGTTCGACGGCGCAATCGCCGCGGCGGGCAAGGGGCTCGAGGACATCCTCTGGCGGGTGGTCTGCGCGTGCGAGACCCTGCCGGCGGCGGAGAAGGCGCTCGCCTGGCCGACGCGCAGCGGCAAGCTGGTGTTGCGGATCGCCCTCGACCGGGTGGCGGATTTCTACCGGATCGGGTGAGGGGCCCCGATCGGTTTGCCGCTTTCGGTCCGGTCCGCCCCGGCGGCCATTACCATCAACCGTCATCCTGAACTTGTTTCAGGACCCATTTCTCCTTCCGCTCGGGCCCTCGGGACAGGACCGGTCTTGCTGCACGGTGGTGCCACATGGGGAAGTCCGGGCCAGGGGGCGAGATGGGTCCTGAAACAAGTTCAGGATGACGAATGGAAGGGAGGCGTTGGGTCGGTTCGCTCGGCAGGATGGCCAGCCGGGAGCAAGTTCCCTCTTACCCCTCGACCCTCTCAGCCAGCTCGAGCCAGCGCTCCTCCGCCGCTTCCTTCTCCGCGCGCAGCTTGTCGAGCAGCGCGGTCAGGCGAGCGAACTCGTTCGGGTCGCGGGTGTAGAGGGCGGGGTCGGACAGGGCGTGCTCGCCCTTGGCGATTTCGGCTTCGAGCTCCTCGATGCGCGCAGGGAGCAGGTCGTAGTCGCGCTGGTCCTTGTAGGAGAGCTTGGCGCGCTTCGGGGGGTCGGCGAGGGAGGGCGCGGCGGGGCGTGCCGAGGCCGGCTTCTTCGCCGCTGGTGCCGCAGGCTTCTTCCGCTTGGCTTCCCAGTCCTCGTAGCCGCCGGCGACGATGTCGACCGTGCCCGAGCCGTCGAGGCCCAACGTCACGGTCACCGTGCGGTCGAGGAAGTCGCGGTCGTGGCTGACAATCAGCACGGTGCCGTCGTAGTCGGCGATGACTTCCTGCAGGAGGTCGAGCGTCTCGAGGTCGAGGTCGTTGGTCGGCTCGTCGAGCACCAGCAGGTTCGACTTGCGGGCGAATTCGCGCGCCAGCAGCAACCGGCTGCGCTCGCCGCCGGACAGCGCGGCGATCGGCGTGTCCACCAGCCCGGGATCGAACAGGAAGTCCTTGAGGTAGGCCTGGACGTGCTTGCGCACGCCGCGCACGTCGAGCCAGTCGCCGCCTTCGGCGAGCACGTCGCGGACCTTCTTGTCGCCGGCGAGCAGGCGCCGCTGCTGGTCGATCATCACGCCCTGCAAGGTCTTTGCGAGCGTGACTTCGCCTTCGTCGGGCGCGAGTTCGCCGGTCAGCAGCCTGAGCAGCGTGGTCTTCCCGGTGCCGTTGGCGCCGACCACGCCGATCCGGTCGCCGCGCTGGATACGCAGGGTGAAGTTGCGGATGATCGTGCGCTCGCCGAAGCGCTTGGTGACACCCTCGGCGACGATCACCGACTTGGTTCGGACCTCGTCGTCGGTGGCGAGCGCGAGCTTCGAGGTCCCCGCGCGACCGATCATTGCCGCGCGTTGCGCGCGCATGCGGTGGAGGGCTTCGAGCCTGCCCTGGTTGCGCTTGCGTCGCGCGGTCACCCCGCGCTCGAGCCAGTGCGCCTCTATCTTCAGCTTTGCGTCGAGCTTCTCCGCGGCGCGCGCTTCCTCGGCGTAGACCTGCTCTTCCCACGCCTCGTAGCCGCCGAAGCCTACTTCCTTGCGCCGCAGCACGCCGCGGTCGAGCCACAGCGTCGCCCGGGTCAGCCGCTTGAGGAAGGTGCGGTCGTGGCTGATGACGATGAACGCGCCCTTGTAGCGATTGAGCCAGGATTCGAGCCACTCGATCGCCGCAAGGTCGAGGTGGTTGGTCGGCTCGTCGAGCAGCAGGAGGTCCGGTTCGAGCGCGAGCGCGCGGGCGATTCCGGCGCGGCGCTTCTCGCCGCCGCTCGCGGTCGCCGCGGGGCGGGTCATGTCGATACCGAGCTGTCCGGCGATCGCCTCGACCTCGTGCCGCTGCGGGGCGTCCTCGCCGGCGAGCGCGAAGTCCATCAGGGTCGCGAACGGCGCGAAGTCGGGCTCCTGCTCGAGCACGACGACTTTCGTGCCCGGCTGGATCGAGCGCTTGCCGGTGTCGGCCTCTATGCGGTCGGCGATCAACCGGAACAGCGTGGTCTTGCCGACGCCGTTGCGGCCGATCAGCGCCAGCCGGTCGCGCGGGCCGATGTGCAAGTCGAGCTCGCGGAACAGCCAGCGCCCGCCTTGCTGCAAGCCTAGGCCTTCCCAGGAGAGGATCGGTGCTTCCGCCATCGCGGCGGCCACCTAGGCGCTCGCGCGCAGACCCGCAAGGAACCGCAGGGTTCAGCGGCGCGTAATAGCGCCACATGCAGCCCGTGCGCATGATTGGAGGTTCACCCATGCACCGTTACGCCCTGCCGCTGGTTGCGGCTTCCGTCCTTGCTACTCCCGCAGCGGCTGCGGTTCAGGTCCAGTCGTCGGGCCCGGTGGTCGAGCTGACCGTTACCGAATCGGTCGAGGCCGAGCCCGACCTGGTCACGATCAGCGCAGGCGTGACAACGCAGGCGTCCACTGCGGTCGAGGCGATGCGCAACAACGCCCGGGAGATGACCGCCGTGGTGAACCGCATCAAGGCGCTCGGCGTGCCAGAGCGCGACATCCAGACCGCCGGGATCAATCTCGGGGCGCAGTACGACTACGACCAGACGAGCCGGCGGCAGGTGTTCCGCGGCTACCAGGCCTCGAACCGGGTCAGCGTCAAGCTGCGCGACATCGACCGCACGGGCGAAGTGCTCGACGCGCTGGTCGCCGCCGGGGCGACCGACCTCGGCGGGCCCGAGTGGTCAATCGACGACGATACGGCCGCGCGGGCGCAGGCCCGTCGCCAGGCGATCGAGACCGCGCGGGCGCAGGCGCTCGAATACGCGCGTGCCACCGGCTTCAGCGACGTGCGCGTACTCGAGATCAGCGAGACGGTCGCGGCACAGCCGCCGATGCCGTTCCTGCGCGCGGCTCGCGCCGAGGCGGCCGATGCGGCAACCCCGGTCCAGCCGGGAATGGTCGAGGCCGGGGTGACCGTGCGGGTGACCTACGAGATGACGCGATAGCCGCCGCTCCGGCGGCTGAACGAAGCCCCGCGGCGACATTCACACCTTGTTCAATGCCTTGCGCCTAGGCACACCGGTGTCATGCGCAAGCCGATCGCCCTTCTCGCCCTCGCGGCTCTCGTCGCCGGTGGGATCGCGTCTCCAGCCGACGCCCAGCGCGAGCGGGGCCGGGACGTCGCGCGCGGGGACCAGGCGACCGCCCGCCAGGAGATGCAGGCCGGGCGGACGATGTCCTCGCGCGAGATCGAGCGGCGCATCCTGCCGCAGATGCGCGGCAGCGACTACCTCGGCTTCGAGTACGACTCCGGTGCCAGCGCCTACCGGCTCAAGTTCCTCAAGGAAGGCCAGGTCATCTGGGTCGACGTCGATGCGCGCACGGCCCGCATCCTGCGAGTCTCCAGATAGGCTCCCCAGACGGAAACGGCCGCACCGTTGACGCGTTTCCCGCAAAAGCCCACATCGTGGGCCGCGTGAACCAGGGGACCAATACATGCGCATCCTGATCGTCGAGGACGAGCCGACGCTCGGTCAACAGCTCAAGTCCACGCTCGAGCAGACCGGTTATGCGGTCGACCTATCGACGGACGGCGAGGACGGGCATTTCCTCGGCTCGACCGAAGACTACGACGCGGTGATCCTCGACCTCGGCCTGCCCGAGATCGACGGCCTGACGGTGCTCGGCATGTGGCGCAAGGAAGGCCGCAATTTTCCGGTGCTGGTGCTGACCGCGCGCGATTCGTGGTCGGACAAGGTCGCCGGGCTCGACGCCGGCGCCGACGACTACCTCGCCAAGCCATTCCAGACCGAGGAACTGATCGCCCGCCTGCGCGCGCTGATTCGCCGCGCCTCGGGCAACGCCAGCTCCGAACTGATCGCCGGCCCGGTCCGGCTCGACACCCGCTCGGGCCGCGTCACGCTCGACGGCGAACCGGTCAAGCTGACCGCGCAGGAATACAAGCTGCTGAGCTACCTGATGCACCACAAGGGCAAGGTGGTCAGCCGCACCGAACTGATCGAGCACATCTACGACCAGGACTTCGACCGCGATTCGAACACCATCGAGGTCTTCGTCACCCGCATCCGCAAGAAGCTGGGTGCCAACGTGATCACCACCATTCGTGGCCTCGGTTACAGCCTCGACGACCCCGACGAGCCCGGCCGCGGCGCCTGAACCTCCGGCCGCAGCGGCACCCTCGGCGGGTGCCTCCGCGAGCGGGGAGGCGGTGCCGGCGGGCTCGAGCCATACCGGAAGCCTGTCTCGACGGATGCTGCTTATCGCGGCGGGGTGGATTTCGATCCTGCTCCTGGCCGGCGGCGTGGCGCTCGACCGCACGCTCACGGGCCTGCTTGAGAACCAGTTCGACGAGCAGCTGCACTACCAGCTCACCGCGATGATCGCCTCGGTCGAGATCGATCCCTACGGCGACGTCTGGTTCAACCGCCAGCTCAGCGATCAGCGCTTCCTCGAGCCGAACAGCGGCCTCTACTGGCAGGTCAGCGGCGAGGGACATGAACCCTATCCGTCGCGCTCGCTGTGGGACCGCACGCTGGCGGTCAGCGGCAACGCACCGCGCAGCGAGCCGCTGTTCTACGATTCGGACCAGTTCCCCGATGAGCCGCTGCGGGTGATCGAGCAGACCATCCGCATCCCCGGGAGCGACGTCGACTGGCAGTTCGTGGTCGCCGCCGCGCGCGGCGAGCTCGACGAGCAGATCCGGCGGATCCGCGCGATCCTCGTGTGGAGCTTCGCGGTGCTCGGCATCGGCCTGTTCGTCATGGCCATGCTGCAGACCTGGTACGGTCTCGGCCCGCTGCGGCGTGTGCGGCTGGCGATCGCGCGCATTCGGACGACCGGCGCCAACCGCGTGACCGACCCGCTGCCGCTCGAAGTCCAGCCGATGGTCGAGGAGCTCAACGCCCTGCTCGCGCACGCCGATCGGCAGGCCGAAGAAGCCCGGACCCACGCCGGCAACCTCGCGCATGCGCTCAAGACCCCGCTGACGGTGCTGACCAACGCCGCCGTCGCGCATGCGCCGGACCTCGACGAAACCGTCCTGCGCGAGACGGAGGCGATGCGCCGGCACGTCGACCACCACCTGGCCCGCGCGCGCGCTGTCGGCAGGCGCGCGGTCGGGCACTCGCGGACCAACGTCGCCGAGGCGGTGGAGGCGGTCGAACGCGCGGTGGCGAGGCTCTATCCGAACGTCCGCTTCGACACCTCGGGCGCATCCGCGGCGGTGGTGGCGATGGAGCGGCAGGATCTCGACGAGATCCTCGGCAACCTGATCGAGAATGCCGCCAAGTACGGCGGTGGCAGCGTGTTCGTCACGGTCGACCCGGACCCGGCCGCGCCGCTGTGCGAGGTGTGGGTCGAGGACGATGGGCCGGGTATTCCCGAACTCGATCGGACGCGACTCTTCAGTCGCGGCGCGCGTCTCGACACGGGCAAGCCGGGCACCGGGCTCGGGCTCGCGATCGTGCGCGACGTGGCCGAAATCTATGGCGGCGAGATCGCGCTCGGCGAGAGCGAGGATCTCGGGGGGCTGCTCGCGATCCTGCGCCTGCCGCGCGCCTGACCGGCGCAGTCCGCCGAAGGATAAGGCTTTCGCAAGCCGGCGGGGCTATGCGGACCCCTATGAACGATCCCGCCGCGCCCGGCTCCGCGCCACCCCGGCGCTCGTGGGGGGCGCTGGCCCTCGCGATAGCGCTGTTCGCGCTCGGCTTCGCGGTGGCCAACCGCTTCCAGCTCACGCACGGCGTGCTCCACCGGGCGGCGGCCAACGACTGGGCCAGCGCCGTCGGTACGTTCGGCCTCCTTTCGCTCCAGGCGCTGGCGCTGCTCGCCGCAATCGCGCTGCTCGGTCGATGGCTGTTCGCGGTGGCGATGGCGCTCGCGGCGTTCTCGATCATGGTCAATCTCGGCTACGGCCAGACGGTCAACGACGTGCTCGGCACCGGAACCGTGGCGTGGATGGCGGCCGAGACGCGCCAGGTCGGCAACGCTGCCGGCGAGTTCGGCGCGCCGTTGCTCGCGGCGGCGGCACAGACTCTGGCGGCGATCGGCTCGTTCGTGTGTGCACGCGCCGCGGCCCTTCGCGGCGGATGGCGCATCGAGGGGGCGACAGCTGGGACGGCCGGGCTGGCGCTGCTACTGGCCCCGACGGCGATCGGGACCCTCGTCGGGGTTCCGGCCTCGGCGGCTGAGCGCAACCTCTATTCGCTCGGCCTTGAAGTCGCGCTCGCCGAGCCGCCGCCGCCGCGACCTCCCGTTACGCTCGAGCCGGATATCGACGGCTCGCCCCAGGCGATCGTCTGGCTGGTCGACGAAAGCGTCGCCTACCGCCAGTTCCGCGAGATCCTTGCCCCGCGCCTTGCGGCGATTCCGCACGAGGATCTCGGGCTGGCCGCAGCGCTCGGCCACTGCAGCGCACCGGCGAACCTCGCGCTGCGCTCGGGGGTCGCCGTGCGCGAGGCGGGGCCCGGCCTCGACTTGCGCCGCACGCCGTCGATCTGGGGCTATGCCCGCAAGGCCGGCTACCGCACCGTGCTGGTCGACGGGCAGACCAGCGGCGCGCCGCAGAACCTGTTGCTGCCCCCCGAACGCGCGTTGATCGACGAGGTCGTGGCCGCGGCGGGCGATATGGACACCGACCTGCGGATCGCCGCGGACATCAACCGACGCCTGCGCAGCGGCGAGAGGGTGTTCGTCTATGCGGTGCTGCGCGGGGTGCATTTCCAGTATCGCGACCACTTCCCCGCGGGCCGGGTGCCCGCCGACAGCCCGGCGGCGCGGCAGTACGAGGCGGCGCTCGAATACTCGAAGAGCCGCTTCTTCGACCGGCTGCTCGACGGTGTCGACCGCGGGGCCGTGGCGGTGGTCTACACGTCCGATCACGGGCAGAACCTCGCCGAGGGTGCGGTGCCCCACTGCAGCCCGTCGCCGGTGCCGGCCGAGCTGCACGTTCCGCTGGTCCTGTTCCTGTCCGAGCGCCTCGCCGAGCATTACGCCGACGCGCCGCACGCAGGCCACTCGGCGAGCCAGATCTTCCCCGCGACGCTCACGTGGATGGGATACGACAGGGGCGAGGTGCAGCGCCGCTACGACAACGACCTCGACCGGCTGCCGGCCGCCTACGTCCGCTTCGATCGCGACGTGATCCCGCTTCGCAAGGGTGACGCGGCCGGCGTGATCGTCGAAGCCGGCTTTCCCGGCGCCGGGCGGGCAGTGAAAGGCGACTGACCGGCACGCGCTCGCAGGCTGGCCATCGCCTCGGCGCCATCGCATAAGCGACAGGGAGAACGCCAAGCAATTCGGGACGCGCGATGATCGGGAAGGCCAGCCTCGCCGCCGGAGCCGAGAGGACCCGACGATCCTCACCGGCCCGTTCAAGATCGGCTACCCGTGGAAGCGCGACAACGGCTACGAGGCGTTCGAGTACGCCTGCCACGAGGGCAACACGCTGATCTGGGCCAACATCCGCTCGACCAGCCCGCGGTATGCGAAATGGCGCGAGGAGAACGAGGCGAGCATGGCCGAGCGACTCGCGGCGCGGGTGGGCAGCGGAGCCTGGATGAGGGCTCCTTCTCCTAAGGTAGGCAGCCCTCACCCAACTCCGGCTAGGCGGCGGAGCCGCCAAGCCTGCGTATCCCTCTCCCGTCAACGGGAGAGGGACTTACTTTGCCGCCGCGTGCTGGCGGTGGTGGCGGATGACCTCGTCGATCACGAAGCGGATGAACTTCTCGCTGAACTCGGGGTCGAGATCGGCTTCGACGGCGAGTGCGCGCAGGCGTTCGATCTGGCGCGCCTCGCGGGAGGGGTCGCTCGCGGGCAGGCCGGCCTGGGCCTTGTACTCGCCGACCGCCTGGGTGATGCGGAAGCGCTCGGCCAGCATGTGGATCAGCGCGGCATCGATGTTGTCGATCGACTTGCGGTAGGCGGCGAGCACCGCGTCCTGGTCCTGGGGCTTGGGATGGCTGGCCATAGGCGCGCAACGCTAGCAGGGATTCCGCGCTTGCCAAGCGGGCGGGCACAGGCCATGGCGCCGGTCATGAGCGCCGAGGTCGTCCCCCTCCCGGTGAAGCAACCCTCGCTCGCGCCCATCCTTTCGCTGACCGCCACGGCGATGAACGCGGTCAACGCGATCATCCTCGACCGGATGCAGAGCGAGATCCCGCTGATCCCGGCGCTGGCCGGCCACCTGATCGCCGGCGGCGGCAAGCGCATGCGGCCGATGCTGACGCTCGCGGGCGCCGAGCTGGTCGGCTACCAAGGCGCGCGGCACCACAAGCTCGCCGCCGCAGTCGAGTTCATCCACACCGCGACCCTGCTGCACGACGATGTGGTCGACGGTTCGGAGACGCGCCGCGGCAAGGAGACCGCCAACATCGTGTTCGGCAATCCGGCGACGGTGCTGGTCGGCGACTTCCTGTTCAGCCGCGCGTTCGAGCTGATGGTCGAGGACGGCAGCCTTAAGGTGCTCAAGATCCTCTCCTCGGCGAGCGCGGTGATCGCGCAGGGCGAGGTCGACCAGCTGACCGCGCAGCGGCGGATCGAGACCAGCGAAGAGCGCTACCTGCACATCATCGGCGCCAAGACCGCCGCGCTGTTCGCCGCCGCGAGCCGGATCTCGGCGGTCGTCGCCGAGTGCGGCGAAGCGGAGGAGCAGGCGCTCGACGATTACGGCCGCAATCTCGGCATCGCCTTCCAGCTGGTCGACGACGCGATCGACTACGACAGCACGGCCGCCGAGATGGGCAAGGACCGCGGCGACGACTTCCGCGAAGGCAAGATGACCCTGCCGGTGATTCTCGCCTACGCCCGCGGCACGCCCGAGGAGCGGCGGTTCTGGGAAGAGGCGATCGCCGGCTTCCGCACCGAGGAAGAGGATCTCGCCCAGGCGGTCGAGCTGATTCGCCGCCATGACTGCGTCGACGCGACGCGCGAACGCGCGCGGCACTTCGCTCAGCGCGCCTGCGACGCGCTGGCGATCTTCCCCGACGGCAAGGCGCGCCGCGCGATGGTCGAGGCAGCGCGGTTCGCGGTCAGCCGGGGGTACTGACCCGGACCGCGTTGGAGGGGCCACAAGCGCGGACCCCCGGTTCCGACAGCGACCGCCTCCGCGAGCGGCCCTCCCTCCCTTCATCCTCGTCACCCTGAGCTTGTTTCAGGGCCCATCGTACGGAACGCGCGGATTCCGCCGGCGGGCAGAGTGCCGTCCTATTGACCTGGCGGCCCGCGCTGCGAGCGACCGACCGGTCAAGGCGCGAGGAGAAATGGGCCTGAACGAGTTCAGGGTGACGGGCTGGTTCACGGTGACGGGTTGGTCAGGGTGACGGGTTGGTTCACGGTGACGGGTTGGGGTAGGAGCGGCGCCAGGGCGCATGGTCCAAGCT
Source organism: Sphingomonadales bacterium (assembly GCA_044506565.1). Taxonomy (GTDB): domain Bacteria; phylum Pseudomonadota; class Alphaproteobacteria; order Sphingomonadales; family Sphingomonadaceae; genus Croceibacterium_A. The sequence goes on from JBIQKN010000026.1 coordinate 18,279, forward strand.
CGGGTTGCGCCACGCTTTCCCGGGGGTGGCGAGTTGATTAGGGCGGACGGGTGTCCACCGATCTTCCGATCCACGCCGTGCTGCCCGAACTGCTCGCCGCCCTGCGCGAGCGCAATTCCGCCGTGCTCATTGCCCCGCCCGGGGCCGGCAAGACGACCGCTGTCGCCCCGGCGCTGATCGGCGAACCGTGGTGCACCGGGCAGGTCGTGCTGCTCAGTCCGCGGCGGGTTGCTGCCCGGGCTGCGGCCGAGCGCATTGCCGAGCTTCTCTGGGAGCCGGTCGGGCGGAGGGTCGGCTACCTGACGCGGCTCGATAGCCGCCAGTCGGCGGAGACGCGTATCCTCGTCGTGACCGAGGCGATCTTCGTCAACCGCATCCTCGGCGACCAGGAGCTCGACGGCGTCTCGGCGGTGCTGTTCGACGAGGCGCACGAGCGGCATCTCGACAGCGACCTCGGCCTCGCGCTGGCGCTCGAAAGCCAGGCGGTGCTGCGCGAGGACCTGCGGCTGCTGGTGATGTCGGCGACGATCGACGGCGCGCGGTTTGCGCGGCTGATCGACCAAAATGGTCCCGGCGCGCCGGTGATCGAGAGCGAAGGCCGGGCGCATCCGCTGCGGATCGAGTGGCTCGGCAGCCGGCCCGAACTGCGCACCGACGAGGCGATGGCGGGTGCGGTCCTGAAGGCGTGGCGCGAGGGGGAGGGTGATGTGCTCGCCTTCCTGCCCGGCGTCGGCGAGATCGAGCGCACGCGCGAGCGGCTGGCGGAACGTCTGCGCGAAGTGCCGGTCTTGCCGCTCCATGGCCAGATCGAGCCGGCGGCGCAGCGCGCGGCGATCCGGCGCGACCCGCAAGGGCGCCGGCGGATCGTGCTGGCGACCAGTATCGCCGAGACCTCGATCACGCTCGACGGCGTCTCGGTCGTGGTCGACAGCGGGCTGTCGCGCCGTGCGGAGTTCGACGTCGCGGCCGGCCTGACGCACCTCGTCACCGTCCGCGCGAGCCAGGCGGCCGCGGCCCAGCGCGCAGGCCGTGCGGCGCGGCAGGGACCGGGCGTCGCCTATCGTCTGTGGGAGCAGGCCGGGCACGCCGGGCGCGAGCCGTTCGACCCGCCCGAAATCACCACCGCGGACCTCGCGCCGCTGGTGCTCGCGCTCGCGCAGTGGGGCGTGGCCGACCCGGCCTCGCTCGCCTGGCTCGATCCGCCGCCCGCGGCGGCCATTTCGGCGGCGCGCGAGCGGCTGGCGAAGCTCGGCGCGCTCGACGGGGAAGGGCGGATCACCGATCGCGGCCGCAAGCTCGCCGCGCTGCCGATGGAGCCGTGGCAGGCGGCGATGCTGCTCTACGGCGCGGAGCGCGGCGCAGCGGGCGACGCCGCAAAGCTCGCGCTGTTGCTGCAGGAGCGCGGGCTCGGCGGGAAGGGCGAGGACCTCGCGCAGCGGCTGGCGAGGTGGAACGCGGATCGCTCGGCGCGGGCAGAGGCGTCGCTCAAGCTGGCCGAGAGGTGGGCTCGCAACGCGAAGGCGCTCGGCGAGGCGCGGAGCGGGGGGATTCCGCCGCCCGGCATTCTCCTCGCCATGGCTCTGCCCGACAACCTCGCCCGGCGCCGCGACACGTCGGGCGAGTCGTGGCTCTCGGCCGGGGGGCGCGGCTATTCGCTGGATCCGGCCTCGCCGCTCGCTTCGGCGGAGTGGCTCGCAATCGGCGATGCGCAGGGCCGGGCGCAGGCGGCGCGGATCACGGCGGCGCTGCCGCTGACGACTGCCGATGTCGAACAGTGGCTCGTTGAGAGAATCGAGCGCCGCTCGGTGCTGCGCTGGACCGGCGAGCGGGTCGAGGCGCGGCTCGAGCGGCGGATCGGTGCGATCACGCTGGCCAGCGGTCCCGATCCGGCGCCCGACGTGCGGGCTGTCGTGGACATCCTTGTCGGCAAGGCTGTGGAAAACATCGGGAAACTGGTTCCGGAGGTGTTGATGGCGCGTGCGCGATACGCGGGGATCGCGTCACTCGACCCGGCGCGGCTGGCGGAGGAGGCGCGCGACTGGCTGGCACCGCTGCTCGAGGGGCGGCGCGACCTCGACCTTCCGAAGGGGGCCGTCGCCGAGGCGTTGCTCGCGCGCCTTTCGTGGGACGAACGGCAGCGGCTCGACCGGCTCGCGCCGCGCGAGTTCGTCTCGCCAGCCGGCACGCACCATGCGATCGACTATGCCGGGGACGACGCCCCGAGCGTCGAGATCCGCGTGCAGGCGCTGTTCGGGCTCGAGCGCCACCCGATGATCGGCGACACGCCGCTGCTGCTCAAGCTGACCAGTCCCGCCGGACGCCCGATCCAGGCCACCCGCGACTTGCCGGGCTTCTGGCGCGGGTCGTGGGCCGAGGTCCGGAAGGAGATGAAGGGACGCTACCCCAAGCACCGCTGGCCCGAGGAGCCGTGGGCCGAGCAGCCGAGCCTGAAGACGAAGAACGCGTTCGACGCTTCGTCGGGCCCGGCACGATCGGGGTCTTGATTTCCGAAGGCTTCCGCCCGAAAGGCACGTCCATGCAGGCTCGTATCTTCCAGCGTCCCAAGAACGCCATGCAATCGGGCAAGGCGCTCACCAGCCAGTGGATTCTCGACTTCGTGCCTGCCGAGGCCAAAAAGCCCGACCCGCTAATGGGCTGGGCGGGCAGCGGCGACACCCGCCAGCAGGTGCAGCTGCGCTTCCCCTCGAAGGAAGCGGCGGTCGCCTACGCCGAGAAGTACGGCATCGACGCGATCGTCCACGACTCTCCGCCGCGGCGGCTCAAGCTGCAGGCCTACGCGGACAATTTCCGCTGACCGGAAAAGAGGGACTGTCCCTGTTTTTGTATAATGGGTGCTGGTCCTGTGGCGCCCGCCAACAGGGTTGCGGGTGCGGCACGAGGTCGCGGCTTACGCCAGGTTGATGCGGGTGTTGAATAAGTCGCCGGACGCGGCCATATGCCCGCCCGGGAGTCGGGCGGACGTTCGCGTCCGCCAACCTGGTCAGGTCCGGAAGGAAGCAGCCACAACGGATGGCAGCGGGTCGCCCGGCTCCTTTTTCCCCATGATTGTTGCCATGACATTCCCGGGCTGAGCCCCTACTTTCGCGCGCATGGGTGATTCAGGCGACATGTTCGGTGGCGAGCCCGCCGGGGACGAGGCCGAAGAGGCCAAGCCGAGCGCTGCCGAGCTCGAGGCTGCGGGCCAGTCGGCGCTGTTCGGCGGTCCGGCCGAGGCTCCGCCCGCGACGGTCGCATCCGAACCCGCTCCTGCCCCGCTCCAGGCCAGCTCCGGCCCCGCTCCGGCGGCGGCGCAACCCTATCGCGTGCTCGCCCGCAAGTACCGCCCGCAGACCTTCGCCCAGCTGATCGGCCAGGAGCCGATGGTGCGCACTTTGGCCAACGCGATCGAGCGCGAGCGGCTGGCGCATGCCTTCCTGATGACCGGCGTGCGCGGGGTCGGCAAGACCTCGACCGCGCGGCTCATCGCCAAGGCGCTCAACTGCATCGGGCCCGACGGCAAGGGCGGGCCGACGATCGAGCCGTGCGGGGTGTGCGAGCCGTGCGTCGCGATCGCCGAGGGGCGCCACATCGACGTGATCGAGATGGACGCCGCGAGCCATACCGGCGTCGACGACGTGCGCGAGATCATCGAGGCGGTGCGCTACGCCGCGGTCTCGGCGCGCTACAAGATCTACATCATCGACGAGGTCCACATGCTCTCGCGCAACGCATTCAACGCGTTGCTCAAGACGCTCGAGGAACCGCCGGCGCATGTGAAGTTCCTGTTCGCGACCACCGAGGTCGACAAGCTCCCGGTCACCGTGCTCAGCCGCTGCCAGCGGTTCGACCTGCGGCGCATCCCGCGCGACCTGCTGCAGAAGCAGTTTGCCGACATCTGCGCCGCCGAGGGTGTCGAGGCTGAGCCCGAAGCGCTGGCGATCATTGCCTCCGCCGCCGAAGGCTCGAGCCGCGACGGGCTGTCGATCCTCGACCAGGCGATCGCCCACGCCGACCTCGAGGCCGACGGCAAGGTCACCGCGGCGCGCGTGCGCGACATGCTCGGCCTCGCCGACAAGACCGCGCTGCGGCGCCTGTTCGGCGCGCTGCTCGAAGGCGATCCTCCGGCGATGCTCGCCGAGGTCGACCGGCACTATGCGCTCGGCGTCGAGCCCCTCGCGCTGCTGCGTTCGCTGATGGAACTGACCCACCGGATTGCGGTGACGCAGATCGGTGGCGCCGGGGCCGATGCGCCGACGCAGGAGGAGCGCGAGGCGATCGAGGAATGGGCCGGGCGGCTATCGGCGGGACAGGTCCACCGGCTGTGGCAATTGCTGCTCAAGGGCCACGAGGAAGTGCGCGGCGCGCCCGACCCGCTGGTCGCGGCGCAGATGGCGTTGCTGCGCGTGCTCCATGCCGCGGACCTGCCCGATCCGGGAAAGCTGGCCGAGGAGCTCGGACGGCTGGCGGCGAGCGCGCCCGCTTCGCCGGATACACCTTCCGCGGCCTCTCCGGCCCCGACCGCACAAGTCGACTGGCGCGAACTGTGCGAGCAGGTCGATCGCGCGGGCATGCTGCGCGTCGCCGGGACGATGCGCGACTGGGTGCGGGTGATCGACCTTGCGCCGGGCCGGCTGGTCTATGCGCTGGCGCCGGGCATCGCCGATGACCCGGGAGCGGAGCTGCGCGATGCGCTGCTCAGGGCGACCGGCGAACGCTGGCAGGTCGAGCGTGGAACCGGCGACGGCGCGCCGACCTTGCGCGAGCAGGCGGAGGCGGCGAAGGCGGCCGAGGCCGAGCGCATCCGCAGCCATCCGCTGGTCGAGGCAGCCTTCGCCGCCTTTCCCGGCGCCGAGATCGTCGACGAGGCCGACGGGCCGCGCGGCGAACGTCACTGGAACAAGCGAGCCTGAGGACTTTTTGCCATGGATATGAACGAGATGATGAGGAAGGCCCAGGAGGCCGCCGAGATCATCCAGAAGCAGATGGGCGAGGCGCAGGCCAAGCTCGATTCGCTCGAGGTCGAGGGCGTCGCCGGCGGCGGGCTGGTGAGAATTCGCTGCACGGCGAAGGGTCGCATCCTCGGCGTATCGATCGACGAGAGCCTGATCGTTCCGGCCGAGAAGCAGATCCTCGAGGACCTGGTGACCGCCGCGTTCAACGATGCCCGGACCAAGGCCGACCAGGCGGCCAGCCGCGAGATGCAGGCGATCCAGCAGGGCATGGGCCTGCCTCCGGGGTTCAACCTGCCCGGGATGGGCTAGGCGAGGCCGGAGCCTCGATCGGGGGGCGTGGGCTGGTTCGATCCGCAGCCGCCGGTCGACGCGGACGCGTTCGACTGGCTCGTCGCAGGCCTTGCCTGGCTGCACGGACACCTCGGCGTCGGCAGGCTGCCGGGAAAGAGCCTGCGCGCCGCGCGTTGAAGCATCGACAGCACACGGTTCACTGCGCGGAGGACGCCATGGCGATCGAAATCGTCGCCCGCAAGGACGGGCCCTACCTCGTGACCGGAGACCTCAGCCAGCTCGAGCTGCGCGACGGCGACGGCAATCTCTACGACCTCGCGGGCAAGCACAGAATCTTTCTGTGCCGCTGCGGCGGATCGACCACCAAGCCGTTCTGCGACGGACAGCACAGCAGGATCGGCTTCCAGGCCGCCGAAAGCGCGGTGGCCGCCGTCGAAGGCTGAGCCGGCGAAGATCGCCGGCTCCGGCTCCGAACGGAGCGATCAGCCGCCGAGCGGGCTCGTGTCCCGGCAGCTCTCGTAGACGCGCGTGATCGCGTCGCGCGCACCGCTGACATCGAATTCTGCCTCGACGTAGCGAGCCCGCTCGGGGTTCGTGCGGACGCGGACTTTCGCCGCATCCGCGAGCCCGTTGAGGAAGCGGGTCAGCGCGATCGTCGGTTTCTGATCGATCGCCACCACCGAATTCTCGTAGTACCGCCAGCGGTCCTCGACTGGCGCGCCGGCGTCGAAGCGCAGCTCGAGCGCGCGGGTCACGAAGGGCTGGTTCGACGGCGGCACCTGCTTCTCGGGCGTCACCACGACGGCGAAGACTTCGCCCTTGCCGGGCTTGTCGCACTTGAGGATCAGCTGGGCCCCGCGGGCGTTGACGACGCCGGCCTGCAGCGTGCCGCCCTCGGGTTCGTAGTATTGCCAGGCACTGGCCTGATCCTGCGCTGCCGCCGGAACGGCCACCAGCGCGGCCGCGATCATCCAATAACGCATTCCTTTCCCCTCGAACTGCAGCGGCTCATGGCCAGCCCCGCGCAGACTATCGCCCTGAAAGTGCCGGAGCAACCGCCCGCACTCCCGGCTCGGGGCGGCGTTCCACAGCTCACGGCGCATCGCCATTGCGGCGCGCGACAACGGGCCCCATATTCGCCGCAAGGATCTGAGGCCCGCCTCCCTGGGACCGCGGCCTCGCGAAGAACGGACGAATTCGACAAATGGCTACCTATCCCCTCCTTCCCCTGCGCGACATCGTCGTGTTCCCGACCATGGTCGTCCCGCTGTTCGTCGGGCGCGACAAGTCGGTCGCGGCGCTCGAGGCGGCGATGGAAGGCGACAAGGACATCTTCCTGCTCGCGCAGCTCGATCCCGCGTGCGACGATCCGGTCCGCGAGGATCTCCACGACGTCGGCGTCGTCGCGCAGGTGCTGCAGCTGCTCAAGTTGCCCGACGGCACTGTCCGGGTGCTGGTCGAGGGCCACACCCGCGCCCGCCTGACCGCGCTGGACGAGGCCGAGCATTACGTCGCGGCCGAGATCGAGCCGGTCGCCGAGCACGGCACCACCGGCAACGAGGTCGCGGCGATGATGCGCTCGGCGCTCGAGCAGTTCGCCGAGTACGCCAAGCACAACAAGAAGCTGCCCGACGACATCGAGGAGGAGCTCGCCGGAATCGACGATGCGGGCAAGCTCGCCGATACGATCGCCGCCGCGCTCTCCGCCAAGGTCGCGACCAAGCAGGCGCTGCTCAGCGAAGCCGATCCGCTCAAGCGGCTCGAGATGGTCTACTCGGTGATGGAAGGCGAGCTGTCGGTGCTCCAGGTCGAGCGCAAGATCCGCGGGCGGGTCAAGCGCCAGATGGAGAAGACCCAGCGCGAGTACTATCTCAACGAGCAGCTCAAGGCGATCCAGTCCGAGCTCGGCGGGGGCGGCGAGGACGGCGGCGACGAGATCGCCGAGCTGCAGGAAAAGATCGAGTCCCTCAAGCTGTCGAAGGAAGCCCGCGCCAAGGCCAACGCTGAGCTCAAGAAGCTCAAGACGATGCAGCCGATGAGCGCCGAGGCCACCGTCGTGCGCAACTACCTCGACGTGCTGCTCGGCCTGCCATGGGGCAAGAAGAGCAAGCTCAAGAAGGACATCGCCCGCGCGCAGGCGATCCTCGACGAGGACCATTACGCGCTCGACAAGGTCAAGGACCGGATCGTCGAGTACCTCGCCGTGCAGGCGCGGACCAACAAGCTCAAGGGGCCGATCCTGTGCCTCGTCGGCCCGCCGGGTGTCGGCAAGACCAGCCTCGGCAAGTCGATCGCCCGCGCCACGGGCCGCGAGTTCGTGCGCCAGTCGTTGGGCGGCGTGCGCGACGAGGCCGAGATCCGCGGCCACCGGCGGACCTACATCGGCTCGCTTCCGGGCAAGATCGTCACCAACCTGCGCCGGGCGGGCACCAGCAACCCGCTGTTCCTGCTCGACGAGATCGACAAGCTCGGCCAGGACTTCCGCGGCGATCCGGCCTCGGCGCTGCTCGAAGTGCTCGACCCCGAGCAGAACGCGCGGTTCCAGGACCACTACCTCGAGCTCGACATCGACCTTTCGGACGTGATGTTCGTGTGCACCGCGAACTCGCTCAATCTGCCCCAGCCGCTGCTCGACCGCATGGAGATCATCCGCCTCGAGGGGTACACCGAGGACGAGAAGGTCGAGATCGCGCAGCGCCACCTGATCGGCAAGCAGGTCGAGGCGCACGGGCTCAAGGACGGCGAGTTCGAGCTGACCGAAGAGGGCCTGCGCGACCTGATCCGCTACTACACCCGCGAGGCGGGCGTGCGTACGCTCGAGCGCGAGATCGCGCGCCTCGCGCGCAAGTCGCTGCGGCAGATCCTCGAGAAGAAGGTCGAGCGGGTGGTCGTCACCCCCGAGAATCTCGGCGACTTCGCCGGCGTGCGCAAGTTCCGCCACGGCAAGTCCGACGAGGAGGCGCAGGTCGGAGCGGTCACCGGGCTCGCCTGGACCGAAGTCGGCGGCGAACTGCTGACGATCGAGAGCGTGACCACGCCGGGCAAGGGCGAGATCCGCACGACCGGCAAGCTCGGCGAGGTGATGACCGAAAGCGTCGCCGCGGCCTTCAGCTTCGTCAAGGCGCGGGCGCCGGCCTACGGCATCAAGCCGTCGATTTTCCAGCGCAAGAACGTCCACATCCACTTGCCCGAAGGGGCGGTGCCGAAGGACGGTCCGAGCGCGGGTATCGGCATGGTCACCTCTATCGTCTCGACCCTGACCGGGATCGCGGTGCGGCCGGACGTGGCGATGACCGGCGAGGTTACGCTGCGCGGCCGCGTCCTGCCGATCGGCGGGCTCAAGGAGAAGCTGCTCGCGGCGCTGCGCGGCGGGATCAGGACCGTGCTGATCCCAGAGGAGAACGAGAAGGACCTGGCCGAGATTCCGGCCAACGTGAAGGAAGGTCTCGAAATCCTCACCGTGTCGCACGTCGACGAGGTGCTGCGGCACGCGCTGGTGACGCTGCCCGAGCCGATCGAGTGGACCGAGGCCGACGACCTCGCGAGCCAGCCGACGCCGGCGCCGTCGGGCGTCGCTTCGCCGACCATTCCGCACTGAACGCGCGCTCCCGGGCTCGCTGCATCGCAGCGACTCGGCGCCGGGTCTTGCGGTGCCGCGCGCGTTCGCCGCACCGGTTCAGCGAAGCATTCCGCGATTGGTCGCAGCTGGCGCTCAAAAAGCCCGCAGATGCGCGCGATTCGGCGGCTTTGGCTTTGACAGCGGCGGCAAAACTCGCTCAATTCCCGGGCACGGCGAGGCGATTCATGGGTCTCGGTCAACACAAGTGAGGGGGTGTTTCAGAACATGAACAAGAACGAGCTGATCGGTGCCGTCGCAGAAGCCAGCGGACTTACTCGCAGCGACGCGACCAAGGCGGTCGAAGGCGTGTTCGACACGATCACCAGCGCGTTGTCGAAGGGAGACGAGGTTCGGCTCGTCGGGTTCGGCACCTTCTCGGTGACCAAGCGCAAGGCCTCGACCGGCCGCAACCCGCGCACCGGCGCTCCGATGACCATCAAGGCCTCGACGCAGCCGAAGTTCAAGGCCGGCAAGGGCCTCAAGGACTCCTGCAACTGATCTCGTGATTCGCGCGCCCCTGCTGGGGACGGCGCAGAAGAAGGGCCGCTCCGCTTGGCGGGGCGGCCCTTCTTCTTGCCGGAGCCCGGTTCGCCTCAGCCGCCGAGCTGGATGAGGGCCATCGGGGCCGTGTCGGTCCGCCGGTTGATCCGCCATTCGAGGACCTGCCCCTCGGCCGTCGCCTGCGGTCCCTCGTCGGTGTTGTTGGCGAGAATCTGCCCGTCGGTGACGATGCGGAAGGTTCCGCTCATCTCCGGAATGGTCGGAAACTCGGAGCCTTCGGACGCCGCCGCCGCGGCCCCGATCGCGGCCAGCTCGGGCATTCCCTGGAACGGGTTGGAACCGCTCTGCGTCGAGAAGCCCGGCGCCTCGATGCGAACCGTGCGGCCCTGCCGGGCGTTCGCGATCACGAAGGCATTGGCCAGCGGGAAGCGCTCGATCGTCGGAAACGCGAAATCGTGCCCGAACCTGCTGGAGAGCGAGAAGTCGATCACGAACAGCCCGTCGCCGCGATACTCCACCTGCCTCCAGCCTTCCTGGCGCCGCAGGCGAGCGGCCAGCTCCTCCGCGGCCTGGGGGCTTGCCGGATCGATTCCGCCGAGCAGCTGGCGCATCGATTCCGCTTCGCGCTCGGCGCGGGCCTTGCGGTCCTCGGCTTCGGCCGCCCACATTTCGCGCTGTTCGGCGATTTCCTCGGCAGTGCATTCGCGGTCGTTGTAGTCCTCGTCCCAGCACGCGGTGGCGACGAATTCCTCGTCCTGCTCGGCCTGGTTCGCCATGTCGGCGAGCTTGCTCAGCGCGAGCAGGTAGATCTCGCCCGAGTAGCTGAAGGTGAAAGTGCCGTCGCGTCGCAGATCGAGAGTCGATTCGAACGCTCCGGGCCAGAGGACGCAGGCCGACAACACCACACTCGCGGCGGCCGCGAAGACGGCTGCGGCGGCCAACCGCCAGCGCTGGAATACTTGCATCGGTGGTCCCCCCTGAATGCCCCCGTCAGTTCCTCGTCGCCACCGCATAGAGCGATATCGCCGCGGCGTTGGAGACGTTGAGGCTCTCCATAGCATCGCTGATCGGCAGGCGCGCCAGTGCATCGCAGTGCGCGGCGATATTGTGCCGCATTCCTTCGCCCTCGGCGCCGAGGACGAGGGCGACGGGCCCGGCGGGCAGCGCTTCGGCCAGCGTCGCCTCGGCCTCGCCGGCGAGCCCGATACGCCAGTAGCCGGCCTCGGCGATCTCCTCGAGCGCGCGGGCGAGGTTGACCACGCGGACCCACGGCACGATCTCGAGCGCGCCGGAGGCGGACTTGGCGACCACTCCGCCCTCGGGCGGGGCGTGCCGGTCCTGCGTGACGAGCGCCGCGACGTCGAAGGCCGCGGCAGAGCGCAGGATCGCGCCGACGTTGTGCGGATCGGTCACCTGGTCGAGCACGACGATCGGGCGTGCCGGATCGCCGTCGAGCACGTCGGCGAGATGCAGGTCGTCGAGCGGCAGGCACTCGAGCACGAGGCCCTGGTGCGGCGCGTCGCGGGCGACCAGCCGCGCGAGATCGGCAACCTCGGCGTACTCGACCGGGAAGTCGGGCGGCAACTCGCCGTCGAGCGAGGCGATCCCCTCGCGCGTCGCCCAGAGCTTGCGGTGGCGGCGAACCGGGTTCTTGAGCGCGGCCTCGACCGCGTGGCGTCCCCACAACCGCACCGCACCCTGCGATGCGCGGCCCGAGCCGCGACCGCCCTGCATGCGCCCCGCGCGTCCGCGCAGGTTCCGCTTCTCGTCTCGCTTGGCCATCGCAGCTCCCCTGCCAGCGGCCCCATTGACAGGCAAGCGCCGCTTCGCCATTGCGGCGCGCACTCGGCCGGGAGGCCCTTTCGAGGGGCCATTCTCTTGCGGGATTTCCCGCTTCCGGCGCTCCGGTGGACAGGTGGCCGAGTGGTTAAAGGCAGCAGACTGTAAATCTGCCCGCGCAAGCGTACGGTGGTTCGAATCCACCCCTGTCCACCACGGAGCTCCCGACAATCGGCACTTCGGCTTGTCCCCTCCGGGTCTAGCCCCTAGATGGGCGCGATGGCCGGAGAACTGTGCGACAACCGGGGCCGCGGCGAGGCCGAGTGGAACTGGCCCGCGATCCATCCGGAGGGGCGCAAGTTCGGCCTCATCGCGGTCGCGGTCGCGCTCGTGACGCTGCTCCTGCTCGACTGGGAGATCATCGGCTGGCCGCTGCTCATGCTGTCGGCCGGCGTCTTCGCGTTCTTTCGCGACCCCGAGCGGGTCGTGCCGCAGGGCGACGACCTGATCCTCGCGCCGGCCGACGGGCTGGTGACGATGATCTGCCAGGTGCCGCCACCGCTCGAGCTGCAGGCCGCCGACCCGACCGGCGCACCGGGCCTGGGCAGCGAGCCGGTCACGCGCATCTCGATCTTCATGTCGGTGTTCGACGTCCATATCAATCGCGCGCCGGTGGGCGGCACCGTGCGGCGGGTGGTCTATATCCCGGGCAAGTTCCTCAATGCCGACCTCGACAAGGCGAGCGACGAGAACGAGCGGCAGCACGTGCTGATCGAACGGCCCGACGGGCGCCCGATCGGCTGTACCCAGATCGCCGGGCTGGTGGCGCGGCGGATCGTTCCGTTCGTCAAGCCGGGCGACATCGTCGCCGCGGGCCAGCGGATCGGGCTGATCCGATTCGGCAGCCGCGTGGACGTCTACCTGCCGCAGGGGACCGACACGACCGTCCTGCTCGGCCAGAAGACCGTGGCGGGCGAGACGGTGCTTGCCCAGCTCGGGCAGCAGCTCCTGATCGAGGGGGTCCGTCAGTGACGGTCCCGCCGGAAGGCGACGACCGCGTGGCGACTCCGGGTCCGTCGTGGCTCGGGCCCAAGGCGAGCGAAGACGAGACCAACGGTGCCGCCCCGGTCCCCGGCCTGACGCTGCGGGCGGTGCTGCCCAACGCGATCACCGCGGCGGCCTTGTGCTCGGGCCTCACGGGCATTCGCTTCGCGATCAACGGCAACTGGCAGATGGCGCTGTTCGCGATCATCCTCGCCGGGATGCTCGACGGTATCGACGGGCGAATCGCCCGCCTGCTCAAGGCCCAGTCGCGGTTCGGGGCCGAGCTCGACAGCCTCGCCGATTCGCTCAGTTTCGGCATGGCGCCCGCGCTGGTCATGTTCCTGTGGTCCTTGCAGGACCTGCCACGCTTCGGGTGGTTCGCCAGCCTCGCCTTCGCGATCTGCTGCGCGCTGAGGCTGGCGCGGTTCAACGCGCGGATCGACGTCGAGGATCAGCCGCACAAGTCGGTCGGCTTTCTTACCGGCGTGCCGGCGCCGATAGGAGCCGGCCTCGCGTTCCTGCCGATGTACCTGTGGATCGCCAGCGGCGAACCGTTGTTTCGCAACCCGGTGCTCGTCGCCCTGTGGATGGTGGCGATCGCGGTGCTGATGATCTCCAATCTCGCCACGCTGAGCTGGACCTCGATTAGGCCCCGCCGCAGCATCCGGCTCGAGGCGATTGCGCTCGCGGGACTGGTGTTCGCCGCGCTGCTGACCGAGCCGTGGTGGACGCTGGCCGCGCTCAGCCTGGTCTATCTCGCGCTGATGCCGGTCGCGGTCGTGCGCTACGGCCGGATCAAGCAGCAGCGCGCACGGGCATCGGCGCCAGCGGCTGCCACTCCGCCGCAGGACGCGGCCGACTGACGCGGGCACGGCGATCGATTTCCGCCAGTTCCGCCAGGATCGCCCGCGCGCGGCGGGAGCCGACGATCGCCGACGACCGGATGACGGCCAGCGCCGCGAAGGCGGCCAGTCCGAACAGCAACGAGATCGCAATCGCCAGCATCGGCCATTCCTTTCGAGTTTTCGGAACCGGCGAATGCCGCCCGGCGTTCCCATCTGCGGCCTATGTTCATGATTTGTTCCATGCTGTCAAGGTGCGAAATCGCGGGGTGCCGTTTCCGCAGGAACGATTGAGGCTGGATTTTCGCGGGCGGTGCGGCTAAGGGCCGCCCCCGCCGGTCTCCCCGACGAACTCGGAAGCCCGGCGAATTCACATGGAAGGCACTTCATACCGGTGCCGCCGCGGGATCTCCGCCGGCTGGTTCCCCGCTTTCCAGAGGCATAACCGGAAAGGAATTACTTATGGCGGTTCCCACCGTCACCCTTCAGCAATTGATCGAGGCCGGCGCGCACTTCGGCCACCAGACCCACCGCTGGAACCCGCGGATGAAGCCGTACATCTTCGGCGCGCGGAACGGCGTCCACATCATCGACCTGTCGCAGACCGTGCCGCTGATGGCGCGCGCGCTCGACTTCGTCGCCGCGACCGTTCGCGCCGGCGGCAAGGTGCTGTTCGTCGGCACCAAGCGCCAGGCGCAGGAACCGATCGCCGAGGCCGCCCGCCGTTCGGGCCAGCACTTCGTCAACCACCGCTGGCTCGGCGGCATGCTGACCAACTGGAAGACGATCTCGGGTTCGATCCGCCGGCTCAAGAGCCTCGAGGAGCAGCTTTCGGGCGACACCTCGGGCCTGACCAAGAAGGAAGTGCTGCAGCTGACCCGCGAGCGCGACAAGCTCGAGCTGTCGCTCGGCGGCATCCGCGACATGGGCGGCATTCCCGACGTGATGTTCGTGATCGACGCCAACAAGGAAGAGCTCGCGATCAAGGAAGCCAACGTGCTCGGCATCCCGGTCGTCGCGATCCTCGACACCAACGTCGACCCCTCGGGCATCGCCTTCCCGATCCCGGGCAACGACGACGCCAGCCGCGCGGTGCGCCTGTACTGCGACGCGGTCGCCGAGGCGGCGACCACCGGTCGCAACGAGGGCGTGGTCGATTCGGGCGCCGATATCGGGGCGATGGAGGCTCCGCCGGAGGAGGCCGCCGTGGCCGATTCCGCCGCCGAGGAGCCCGAAGCTCCGGCTGCTGAGGCCGCCGCCGACGAGGCCGCTGCCGAGGCGTAAGCGCCCGAACGATTGCAATTGAGGGCGCCGGGCCAATCTATGGGGCTCGGCGTTCCCCCGAATTTTCAGAGGACTTACCCATGGCTTACACAGCCGCAGACGTGAAGAACCTGCGCGAGCGCACCGGCGCCGGCATGATGGACTGCAAGAAGGCGCTCGACGAGAGCGGCGGCGACATGGAGGCGGCGGTCGACGCGCTGCGTGCCAAGGGTCTCGCCGCGGCTGCCAAGAAGTCGAGCCGCACCGCGGCCGAGGGCCTCGTCGGTGTCGCCGTCGACGGCACCCGCGGGGTCGCTGTCGAGGTCAACTCGGAGACCGACTTCGTCGCCAAGAACGAGCAGTTCCAGGACTTCGTGCGCAAGACCACCGAAGTCGCACTGTCGCAGGACAGCGACGACGTCGAGGCGCTCAAGAACGCCGCCTACCCGGGCGGGGGCACCGTGGGCGAGAAGTTGACCAACAACGTCGCCACGATCGGTGAGAACCAGCAGCTGCGCCGGATGAAGTCGGTCGCGGTGTCGCAGGGCCTCGTCGTGCCGTACATGCACAACGCCCAGGCGCCGAACCTCGGCAAGATCGGCGTGCTCGTCGCGCTCGAGAGCGCGGCCGGGGCCGACGTGCTCGAGCCGCTCGGCAAGCAGCTGGCGATGCACATCGCCGCGGCGTTCCCGCAGGCGCTCGACGCCGACAGCCTCGACCCCGAGGTGATCGCACGCGAGCGCAAGATCGCCGAGGAAAAGGCGGCCGAGAGCGGCAAGCCCGCCGAGGTCCAGGCCAAGATGGTCGACGGCGCGATCGCCAAGTTCGCCAAGGAGAACGCGCTGCTGAGCCAGGTCTCGGTGATGGACAACAAGACCCCGATCTCCGAGGTCGTTGCCCAGGCGGGCAAGGCCGCGGGTACGTCGATCGTGCTCAAGGATTACGTCCGCTTCCAGCTCGGCGAAGGCATCGAAAAGGAAGAGAGCGACTTCGCCGCGGAAGTGGCGGCGGCCGTCGCCGGCTGAGCCGACGCTCGAAATTCCGAGCCTGTGAGAGCGCCCGCCGGACTTCGGTCCGGCGGCCGTTTTCGTTTCTCAGAAGGGGGACGCGGTGCTGGCGCGTCAGCCTCCGCGCACTTCGATCAGCCAGATCTCTGGCGTGGTGAACAGACGGAACGGCAGCACGCTCGTACCGAGGCCCGCGCCGGTTACGAGCACTTTGCCCTGTTCGCGCACCAGCCCGCAAGCGTAGCGCTGGCCGTAGCGGGACATCGTTGCCGGGCTGCCGCCCCACGGCCAGGCGATCTGGCCGCAATGGGTGTGGCCAGCGAGCATCAGCAGCGGGCGGGGCACATCGGGAAACGGATCGGGACTGTGGCTAAGCAGGACCTGCGCCCGGCCGAGCCGGTCCATCGCGGCGAGCGTGCCGGCGAGGTCCGCATGTCCGGTGAAATCATCGTCGAGACCGCCGATGACGAGCGGGCCGAAGCGCCGTGCCTCGTTGGCGAGGACCGTTGCGCCGACCTTGCCGAGTTCGCGGCGGACGCCGTCGACGTCGCGCCAGTGATCGTGATTGCCCGGCACCACGACCATGGCGATGGCGGGGCTGAGCGCGGCCAGCGGGGCAACCGCTTGGGCGGTCGAATAGTGCCGTGTCGCGGGGCGCTTGTCGCTCAACAGATCGCCTGCGATCAGCACGAGGTCGGGACGCAGCGCGTTGACCTGCTGCACGACGGCCTCAAGTCGCGACGGCGGCATGTCGGGGCCTGCGACATGGATATCGGAGATCAGGGCGATCTTGGTTGGCGGGCCGCCGGACGGGTACTCGCGCAGGAGGACCGTCGCCCGGCGGACCACCGGGACGGCCATCGTATCATGCCAGGCCTTCGCCGCGACCAGCGCCAGCAGCAGCGCCGACAGTGCGAGCAACGCCAGCAGCTTTCGAGACCTCCGGTGCGGCGGCCGGGAGGCCGATGAGGCTGCTGGAGGCGCCAGGGACGGTTCCGATCGTCTTACGACGCTGGAGCAGGAGTCGGCGTCTGCGCCCGGTAGCGCAAGGTTTCGGCGCTCAGGCGGAGCGCCTGCAGTTCGCTTTCGTCGAGCCCGTCGCGGGCATACCATTCCTGGGCGCGGGCGATGCGGTGGGCTTCGCGACGCAGCGCGCGCGCTTCGCGCTTGCTGAGCTCTCCGCTGTCGCGCCGGCGGTCGATCGCCTCGCGCGCTTCGTGCAGTTCGCGGCCAACCCCGGCCGGGCTGACGACGGTCTCGACCTTGCCGATTCCGGGAGCGCCCGAGCGCGGGGGTGGGCCCTCGCGGGTGAGGGCGGCCTGGGCGGCGGTGGGCAGGGCGAGGGCCAGGAGGGCCACGGCAAGCGATCGCATCACGTTCTCCCCGAAAACGCGTCCGCCCGAAGCTCGCTCCGGTGGGCTGAACTGCCGCTTAATTCGCGCCGTCAGCACCAGCTCCGATCGGCCGCGACTTCCGCCTCGCTCCTGCCGCCGAGCGGATCCTCGAACACGAAGGAATACTCGTCGGTGCTCGGCACCTGGGTGCCGAAGTTGACGAACTTGTGCAGGATCACCGAGCGCCCGCCCGCGGTGAGCTTGACGAATCCGAAGCCGGTCGGGCTCAGGCAACCGAGGGTTCGCGGCTGGGTGCCCGAGGCGCCGAGCGCTTCGGCGATGGGCTGCCATTCGAGGTTGTCGTTGGCGGGCCCGGAGATGTGGATCTCCGAGACGCGGTCGGCCAGGCCGGTGATCCGCAGCTCGTAGACCGCATTGCCGAGAGCGATCGAACCGGCCTGGGTGTGATCGGCGCCGCCCCAGATCGGCGCATGGCGGTTGCGCGCGTCCCAGCGGGCCCCGGGGAAGGCCGCGCGGGCGGTCTCCCAGCTGCGCGATTCGCTGGCGGGAACGACGTTGCCGATCAGTCGCGCCAGTCGCTCGGCACGACTGCCTTCGAGCGATGCCGCCGGCTGGACGTCTGCGGCAGCCGGGTCCGCGGCTGGAGATGCCTGCGCGAGGGCGGCGCAGGCCGTCGGCGCGCCGTAGTCGGTGCCGTTGAAGCGGCGCAGGCCGGGACAGGCGGAGTCGCGCGCTTCGAGCGACAGGTCGTTCCAACCGGAGCTGCGCGTCCGCTCGAAGCCGACGATGCCGTCCTCGCCGATCAGCCGCCGCCACGTGCCGCTGGCCTCCTGCGCGAGAATGGCGAAGTAGGCGCCGGGCCTGCCGTAGCAGTCGGGATCGACGTCGGCGATGTGCGCTTCCGCTCGACCGTCGCCGTT
>JBIQKN010000026.1:35951-38793 GCA_044506565.1 Sphingomonadales bacterium
TTGCGAACCCGCCTGCACCCGTCCCGTAACACGGGTTGGCGTCCTCCCGGAAGGCCCCGGCCCGCGGTGCTTGCCTTGGCACTTGGCACTGCCTTGCCGGGCTCTATAAGGGCCGCCAATCGCGGTCCTTCCGGAGAGATTTCGCCCCCATGTCGATGCCCCCCGTCAAGCGCGTGCTGCTCAAGCTCTCGGGCGAGGTGCTGATGGGCGAACAGCAGTTCGGGATCGATCCGGCGACCGTCGCCGCGCTGGCGCAAGAAGTGAAGGCGGCCAAGGACTCGGGGCTCGAGATCTGCCTCGTCATTGGCGGCGGCAACATCTTCCGCGGCATGGCCGGCGCGGCGCAGGGCATGGACCGCGCGCAGGCCGACTACATGGGCATGCTGGCGACCGTGATGAACGCGCTGGCGATGCAGAACGCGCTCGAGCAGCTCGGGGTCAACACGCGGGTACAGTCGGCCGTGCAGATGGACCAGGTCTGCGAGCCGGTGATCCGCCGCCGGGCCGAGCGGCATCTCGAGAAGGGCAGGGTAGTGATCTTCGCCGCCGGCGTCGGCAGTCCGTTCTTCACCACCGACAGCGGTGCCGCGCTGCGCGCGGCCGAAATGAACTGCGACGCGCTGCTCAAGGGCACCAGCGTCGACGGGGTCTACGACGACGACCCGAAACGAAATCCCAACGCAAAGCGTTTCGATACAGTCAGCTATGACCGTGTGCTGGCAGACAATCTAAGGGTCATGGACGCCTCGGCGGTGGCTTTGTGCCGCGACAACCGGATCCCGATCGTGGTATTTTCCATTCGCGAGCAGGGCAATCTCGCGCGGGTCCTTGCCGGCGAGGGGGTCCAGACCATAGTGCGAGAGGAAGGCTGACATGCCGAAATACGACAAGGCCGATATCGAACGCCGGATGCACGGCGCGGTCGAGAGCCTCAAGGGCGACCTTGCCGGCCTGCGCACCGGGCGCGCCAACGTCCACCTGCTCGATCCCGTCGTGGTCGAGGTCTACGGGTCGATGATGCCGCTGAGCCAGGTGGCGACCGTCTCGGCGCCCGAGCCGCGCATGCTCAGCGTGCAGGTGTGGGACCGGGCCAACGTGACCGCGGTCGAGAAGGGCATCGCCCACGCCAACCTCGGGCTCAACCCGATGATCGACGGGCAGACGATCCGCCTGCCGATCCCCGACCTGACCGAGGAGCGGCGCAGGGAGCTGGCCAAGCTCGCCGGCCAATATGCCGAGAAGGCCAAGGTCGCGATCCGCAACGTCCGCCGCGACGGGATGGAAGCGCTCAAGGAGGACGAGAAGAAGAAGGAAATCTCCGAGGACGAGCGCAAGCGCAAGGAAGACGAGGTCCAGAAGCTGACCGACCGCTTCATCGGCGAGGTCGATGCCGCGGCGGCCCAGAAGGAAAAGGAAATCCTTACCCTGTGAACTCTCCCCTCCCCTTCAGGGGAGGGGCTGGGGGCAGGGACCGCGAGGCCCCGAACGACCCCCGCGCCCCCCTCCCTCCGGTCCCTTCCCGTGAAGCGGAAGGGAGGGCCTCGCACGGCGCGCGGCACGTCGCGATCATCATGGACGGCAACGGCCGCTGGGCGAAGCGCCACCACATGCCGCGCGCGATGGGGCACCAGCGCGGGGTCGAGGCCGTGCGCCGGCTGGTCCGCGGACTCGGGCCGACGGGGCTCGAGTGCCTGACGCTCTACGCGTTCTCGTCGGAGAACTGGAAGCGGCCCGAGGACGAGATCAGCGACCTGATGGGGCTGATGCGCAAGTTCATCAAGAGCGACCTCCCGGAATTCATCGCGAACGACGTGCGGCTGAAGATCATCGGCGATTACAAGGCGATGCCGGCCGATATTGTCGGCCAGCTCGAAGATGCCCTGGCTCGGACCGCGGGGGGCAGCCGGACGCTCGCGGTGGCGCTCAACTACGGCTCGCAGCAGGAGATCGCGCGCGCCGCGGCGAAGGCCGCTGCCGAGGGCGCAGTCACCGTCGAGACGATCGCGGCGCACCTCGACACCGCCGACCTCCCGCCGCTCGACCTGCTGATCCGCACCTCGGGCGAAGTGCGCCTGTCGAACTTCCTGCTGTGGCAGGCGGCCTATGCAGAGATGTGGTTCACCGACGTGCTGTGGCCGGACTTCACCCCGGCGCACCTCGAGGAGGCCCTGGCCAGCTTTGCCGGGCGGGAGCGGCGCTTTGGCGGGCGCTGATCCCCGGCCGCCGGCCGAGCCGGTGCCGGTGAGCGTGCGCACGGCCGACCTGCCGCGACGCCTCGGCTCTGCCGTGGTCATGCTCGGCCTGGCGGCGCTCGCGATCGGGCTCGGCGGGCTCATGCTCGACGCCTTCATCGCGCTGGTCGCACTGGCCGCATTCGGCGAGTGCGTGCGGCTGATCTTGCGGGCGACGAGCGACCTTGCGCTGCGTGCTGCGGGAGTGGCGCTCGCCGTCGCCTACTTCGGTGCCGCGGCCGCGGTGCTGATCGGGGCCGGGACCTTTCTGCTGATCCTGGTGATCGGGATCGCCGTGTTTACCGATACCGGGGCCTATTTCGCCGGGCGGGCCATCGGCGGACCGAAGATCGCCCCGCGGATCAGCCCGTCGAAGACCTGGGCCGGTCTTGCCGGCGGCATCGCGGCCTCGATCGCCTGGATGTTCCTCTGGCTCTTCGCCATCGACGCCCCGCTCGGCTGGCCGCGGTTCGACGTCGGGCTGCACCTGTCGCTCGAGAACACGGTCGGCGCTGTCGTTCTCGCTGCGCTTCTGGCGGTGGTGGCCCAGGCTGGCGATTTCCTCGAATCCTGGCTCAAGCGGCGCGCCGGGGTGAAGGACGCGTCGAACC
>JBIQKN010000027.1:0-37354 GCA_044506565.1 Sphingomonadales bacterium
TCATCATCATCGCCGCGACCAACCGGCCCGACGTGCTCGACCCGGCGCTGCTGCGCCCGGGCCGCTTCGACCGCCAGGTCGTGGTGCCGATCCCCGACATCGACGGGCGCGAGAAGATCCTCAACGTGCACATGAAGAAGGTGCCGCTGGCGCCCGACGTCAACGCGCGCACGATCGCCCGCGGCACGCCCGGCTTCTCGGGCGCGGACCTCGCCAACCTCGTCAACGAGGCGGCGCTGCTGGCCGCGCGGCGCAACAAGCGCCTCGTCGCGATGCAGGAGTTCGAGGACGCCAAGGACAAGGTCATGATGGGCGCCGAGCGCCGCTCGATGGTCATGACCGACGACGAGAAGAAGATGACCGCCTACCACGAGGCGGGCCACGCGATCGTCTCGGTTCACGAGCCGGCTTCGGACCCGATCCACAAGGCGACGATCATTCCGCGCGGCCGGGCGCTGGGCATGGTCATGCGCCTGCCCGAGCGCGACAACTACTCGTACCACCGCGACAAGATGCACGCGAACCTGTCGGTCTCGATGGGCGGCCGCGTGGCCGAGGAACTGATCTTCGGTCACGAAAAGGTGAGCTCGGGCGCTTCGTCGGACATCTCCTATGCGACCGGCCTCGCGCGCAACATGGTCACCAAGTGGGGCATGTCGGACAAGCTCGGCCCGCTGCAGTACGAGGACCAGTACGAAGGCTACCTCGGCATGGGCGGCTCGCAGCGGACCTTCATGGCCGACGAGACCAACCGGCTGATCGACGCCGAGATCAAGGCGCTGGTCGAGGGTGCGCACCAGCGCGCGACCCACATCCTCACCGAGAACCAGGAGCAGCTGCACCTGCTCGCGCAGGCGCTGCTCGAATACGAGACGCTGACCGGTGACGAGATCAAGCAGTTGCTCGAGACCGGCAAGGTCGACCGGCCCGAGCCGCCGTCGACCCCGGTCGCTTCCCGGCCGGTGCGCGGTTCCGCCGTGCCCAAGGCCGGCAAGCGCTTCGGCGGGGAGGCCCCGCAGGGGGCCTGATCCGCCGGCGGCTCAGCCAAGCGCGCCGAGCAGCAGCAACAGGTTGAGGAACAGCGTCAGGACGATGACGATGAACACCAGCAGCACCGTCGTCCGCCACAGCGCCGAGAACCGCGACAGGCCGTAAGCGCCCCGCAGCTGCTTGTAGAGGTGCAGCGGCGGGACGAACAGGAAGGCGACGGCCAGCCAGCCGCCCGATACCGGCAGCATGCCGAGCACCGTCAACACGACGAACAGCAGCGTCATGAAGCACAGCGAGTAGGTCACGAACACCGCGTGATCGTAGGCGCCGAACTTCCGGCGCCAGGCGAAGATCAGCCACACGAACGGCACCGACAGCGGGATCAGCAGCCACGAGAACTTGTAGCTGTTGGCCTGCAGCTTGTAGGCCATGAGCCCCGGGTTCTGGCGCCACTTGTCGATCCCGTGGTCGAGGAACTCCCAGCCCGTCCGCCGCGCGGTCAGCCTGCTGGTGCCGTCCTCGTTCTGCGCGAGCACTTCGGGCTCGCCGCGGGCCTCCGCTTCGGCAGCGGCGATCCGCCGCTCGGCCGCTGCGATCTGGCTGTCGAGAATCGGCGCGGCCGGGTTGCCGTCGTCGAGTTCCGCCCGTGCCTGCCGCAGCCCCTCGAGCTGGCGCTCTGCCAGGACGGAATCGCCTGAGCCCTGTGCGACGACGTTTCCGTCGCCGAAATCGGTCGGCGCGCCGATTCCGGCCGCCTGGAACACCGCGAACATCAGGAACACGGAAAACAGGAACAGCGCCATCGGCGAGACGAATCGCGCCCGTTCGCCTTCGATATAGCGCCGGGTCAACTCGCCGGGCCTGAGCGTCAGGAGCGGCAGCGTGTGCCAGATCTTGCCCTCGAAATGCAGCGCGCCGTGCAGCAGGTCGTGGAGGAAAGCGCCGAGCGTGCGGTGGATGTGCGCCTTCTGCCCGCAGGTGTGGCAGTGCGTGCCGATCAGCTCGGTGCCGCAGTTGAGGCAGGCCGACTCGTCGGTGTGCCCCTTCCTCGCCGTGCCGTGAGCCGGCTCGACCGCGCGGCCGATCAGCGCGCCTTCCGCCACGCTGCCGATCGCTTCGGGAATGTCGCTCACGCCCTCACCATCCGCGCTATCGTATCGCGGCCAGGCCCAGCCAGCCAGCCCTTCCACGCGGCGGCGTATCGAGCACATAGCAAAAGGGCCGCACCTCGTGGCGCGGCCCCTTGGCGTCGGACGATCGTCCCCGGCTCAGCCGTCGTAGTCGCCGCCGACCGAGGTCGAGCGGGCGGGGGCGGCGGCCGACAGGCGCATCGCCTCGGCCGACTGGCTCAGCGAGCCGATCTCGTCCGCCTCGTCCTCCTCGTCGGGCAGCACGCGCTGCAGTGACTGGACCAGGCTCTCGTGGAGCTGCTTCGGCTTGACCGTCTGCTCGGCGATCTCGCGCAGGGCGACGACCGGGTTCTTGTCGCGGTCGCGGTCGATGGTCAGCTCCGCACCGCCCGAAATCTCTCGCGCGCGCTGCGCGGCGAGCAGGACCAGATCGAACCGGTTGGGAACCTTGTCGACGCAATCTTCGACAGTAACGCGCGCCATGGGGCACTCCGGAAATACGGGTTGTTCGGAAGGCGGGCGACTTAGGAGGCGGGGCCGGCCAAGTCAAGGTTTCCCGCCCGCGCGAAGGCGCTACAAGACGCGGATGGCCGAAAATGACGCGCCGGGCGAGGACTACAGCGATCCGCCACCGTTCTCAGTCGAGGCGCAGGGCCACGCGCTGGCGTTCTATCCGGGCGGCCACGAGCGGTTCGACGCGCTGCTCGGGATGATCGCCGGGGCCGAGCGCTCGCTCAAGATCGCGTTCTACATCTTCGCCACCGACGAGAGCGGCGAGGCCGTGCGCGACGCGCTGGTCGATGCGGCGAGGCGCGGGGTCGACGTGCGTGTGGTCGTCGACGGGTTCGGCGCGGTGGCCGGCGAGGAGTTCTTCGCCGCGCTGGTCGAGGCAGGGGGGCGGTTCTGCTGTTTCCTGCCGCGGCTGACCCGCGGCTACCTGATCCGCAACCACCAGAAGCTCGTCGTCGCCGATGGGCGGATCGCGATGCTCGGCGGCTTCAACGTCGAGAACACCTACTTCGCCGCACCGGGCGAGGAGGGGTGGAGCGACCTCGGCTTCACCGTCGAGGGTCCGGTTGTCGAGCGCATCGAGGCGTGGTTCGACCAGCTCGAGGAGTGGGTCACCCACCCGAAGGCCCAGTTCCGCGGCATTCGCCGCCGGGTCAGGGAATGGGATGGCGGAACCGGCCCGGTGCGGCTGCTGATCGGCGGGCCGACGCTGCGCCTGTCGAGCTGGGCGCGGCTGGTCAGCCAGGATCTCGTCGAGGGCGATCGGCTCGACCTGATCACCGCCTATTTCTCGCCCTCGCGGCGCCTCGCGAAGCGCATTCGCGCGATAGCCGCCAAAGGGCGGACGCGCATCCTCCTGCCCGCCAAGTCGGATCACGCGGTGACGATCCGTGCGGCAAGGGCCTACTATAGCCGGCTGCTCGAGGCGGGGGTGCGCATCTGGGAGTTCGAGCCCTGCCGCCTGCACACCAAGCTGATCGTGCTCGACGACGCCGTCTATCTCGGCAGCGCCAACTTCGACGCCCGCAGCCTCTACATCAACCTGGAGATCGTGCTCTTCATCGAGGACGCCGGGCTGGCCCGGCGCATGCGGCAGTACATGGACGACCTGCTCCAGGCCTCGCGCGAGATCACCCCGGCGATCCATGCCGAGCGGGCGACCTGGTGGACCCGGCTCCGCTGGCGGCTCGCGCTGTTCCTGGTGGTGGTGATCGACTACACGCTGCACCGGCAGTTCAACCTGTTCCGCTAGGGCGGGGAACCGACGACGGTGCGGCCGATTCCCCCGAGATGAACCGCTTCCTGCCCCTGCTCGCCGCCGCCGTGCTGGCCGGCTGTTCCAATGATTCGCCCGACCCGACCGCCGAACCGGATGCGACATCGGCCGCCGCCGCAAGTGCGGTCCTCGAGACTTTGCAGGCGGAGGACATCGGAGGTGCGGCGCTGGCCGGAGAACTGTCGTGCGCCTTTTCCGAGCGTGGGGCTGACGGCCCGTTGCTGGTGGCCGCGGCCGACGTGCTTGATGGTGCGCGCGCCGAAGGGGTGCTGCGGCTGGGCCCCTCGACCCTGCGTCTCCGGGCCGCGGAGACCGGCGGCTTCAACGCCATGGTCCACGGTGCGCGCTTCACCAGCGGCGATCTCGCCGCCGCTGTCGTCGTCACTTCGCTAGCGCCGCTCGCCGACGCCGAGTCGCCGCCGCTGCCGGCTCGCCTGGAGATATCGACTCCGTCTGGCTCGCAGCAGATCGAAGGCGAGTGGACCTGCGGTCCCTGACCGGCACGTTCACCGTATCGAGGCTAGTCGAGGCGCGGCAGGAACTGGAAGCCGGTCCATCCGCAGAGCGGGCATTTCCTGCCGTTTCCGAGCGAGAGCAACGCTCCGAGGATCGAAGTTCCAATCCGTCCCATTCGGGCCCCAGCTAAAAGGTCCGCTTGCGCTGCCGAGCCGCGAAGGTCAGCGGACCTGCAGCCCCGGCTATGCGTCGCCGAGCGTCAGGTAGCGTTGCACCGTCGCTCCGACCTCGCGCACGAGGCGCTCGCGCGGCATGGCGACGATCGGGGGCAGCGAGAGAATGTAGCGGGTTACCGCGAGGCCGAGCAGCTGGGAGGCGACCAGGCCGGCGCGCTCGGGCGCGGTTCGCGGTGGGCCGGCGGCGGCGATCATCGGCAGGACCTGGTTCGCAAAGATCGACCTCAGCCTCTCGGCCGCCGCCTCGTTCGACGCCGCCGAGCGCAGCAGCACCGGCATCCCGCCGCCGCCTTCCCACAAGTCGAGGAAGTGTCCGACCAGCAATTCGCCGAACTGCTCGCGCGGTGCGCCCGTCAGGTCGGGCAGGCCGAGGTCGGGTTCGGCGACGAGGCTGAACAGGGCGTCCTTGCTGCCGAAGTAGCGGATTACCAGCGCCGGGTCGGCGCCGGCAGCCGCCGCGATTTCGCGCACGGTGGTTCGCTCGAACCCCTGTTCGGCGAACAGTTGCCGCGCCGCCTGCTCGATCGCGGCGCGCGTACGCTCGGACTTGGCCGTCTTTCCCCTGGGCATCGAACCTATTTGACAACGCTTGTTGACAAACACAAGGGTGAACAATAAATCAACGCTCGTTGACAAATGGAGTCTTCGTCATGCTTCCCACTTCCACCGATGTCCTGATCGTCGGCGCCGGACCCACGGGACTCGCGCTGGCCACCTCGCTGCAGCAGGCCGGGATTGACCACCTCGCGATCGATACCCTCGCCGAAGGCCTCAACACCTCGCGCGCCGGCGTGATCCACGCACACACGCTCGAGATGCTCGAGCCGCTCGGCGTCGTCGGACAGATCGAGGCCGAGGCGCACGCTGTCGGCCGTTTCGTCGTCCGCGACCGCGATTCGGCGCTGCTTGCGATCGGCTTCGACAAGCTGCCCTCGCGCTACCGCCGGGTCACGATGATCTCGCAGCCGCGCACCGAGGCGATCCTCGAAGGCCGCCTGCGCGAGCTCGGCGGCCGAGTGTACCGCAAGGTCTCGCTTCTGGAGCTCAGGCACGAGCACGACCGCGTCGCCGCCCGGCTTGCGACGCCCGACGGCGAGCAGATGGTCCATGCCCGCTTCGTCGTCGGCGGCGACGGGATGCGCAGCACGGTCCGCCAGTCCACCGCGATCGCCTTCGAGGGCGAGGCCTATGGCGAGTCGTTCGTCCTCGCCGACGTCCGCATGGACTGGCCGCTCGGGCGTGACGAGGTCACGCTGTGCTTCTCGCCCGCGGGCATGGTCGTGATCGCGCCCATGCCGGACGGCCGCTTCCGCGTCGTCGCCACGATGGACGAGGCGCCCGAGCACCCGACGCTAGGGGACGTCCAGCGGCTGATCGAGCAGCGTGGCCCGCGTGCCGCGCCGGCGCGGGTCGAGCAGGTGGTCTGGAGCTCGCGTTTCCGTGTCCATCACCGCCTCGCCTCGAGTTACCGCGACGGCCGCATCCTTTTGATGGGCGACGCGGCGCACGTGCACAGCCCGGCCGGAGGGCAGGGCATGAACGCCGGCCTGGTCGACGCGATGGTCCTCGGCAGGGCGTTGACAGCGATCGTGCGTGATGGGGCGCCGCTGTCGACGCTCGACCGCTACGCCGAAGCGCGCCGGCCGGCGGCGGCCGAAGTGCTGGCGCTGGCCTCGCGCCTGACCGGCATCGCCACCGTGCGCTCTCCCGTCGGGCGCCGGGTGCGCAACGGCGTGCTGCGGATGCTGGGGCATGTCCCGGCGTTCAGGAACTGGCTGGCGCTGCAGCTCTCCGGCATCGGTCGGCGCCGCCTTTCGGAAATCGGGGCCTCCATCCAAGCCTCGCCTGGCGCCTGACGCCGCCAAGCTTCGTCATCCCTCTCCCGCAAGCGGGAGAAAAAGGAGCGCGCCGCCGACGGCGCAGTCGGAAGTGGGCCCCTGCCGTCGCGCTCAGTCGTACCCGCCCCCCGGATATTCGCCCGGGGCGAGGTCGCTGAACTTGGTGATCTTGGGCTCGAACCGCAGCCGCACCTTGCCGGTTGCGCCGTGGCGCTGCTTGGCGATGATCACTTCGGCGAGGCCGTAGACGCGCTCCATCTCGGCCTGCCACGCGGCGTGCGCCTCGTGCGCCTTCACGTCGTCGTCGCCGTGCGGCACTTTGGGCTCGCGCGCGGCGACGTAGTAGTCCTCGCGGAACACGAACCACACCATGTCCGCGTCCTGCTCGATCGAGCCCGACTCGCGCAGGTCGGACAGCATCGGCCGCTTGTCCTCGCGCTGCTCGACCGCGCGGGAGAGCTGGGACAGCGCGATCACCGGAACCTGCAGCTCCTTGGCCAGCGTCTTCAATCCGCGGCTGATCTCGGAGATCTCGTTGACGCGGTTGTCCTGGCTGCGCTGGCTGCCCTGCAGGAGTTGCAGGTAGTCGACCACGATCAGGCCGATGTCGTGCTTGCGCTTCAGGCGGCGCGCGCGCGTGCGCAAGGCGGCGATGGTCAGCGCTGGCGTGTCGTCGATGAACAGCGGCAGCTCGGCGAGCCGTTGGCTCGCGTAGCTCAGCTGCTGGAAGTCCTCGCGGCTGATCTTGCCCATGCGCAAGGCCTCGCTCGGAATCCCGGCCTGCTCGGCAAGCACGCGTGTCGCCAACTGGTCGCTCGACATTTCGAGGCTGAAGAACGCGACGCCCGCGCCGACCGACTTCTCGATCCCGTCGCGCTGGTCGCGCAGCAGCCGGTCTGCACAGTTGAACGCGATGTTGGTCGCCAGCGAGGTTTTGCCCATGCCCGGGCGCCCGGCGAGGATGATCAGGTCGGAGTTGTGCAACCCGCCACACTTGTCGTTGATCGAGGCGAACCCGGTGGTCTTGCCGGAGACGTGGCCACCCGAATTGATCGCGGTCTCGATCATCTCGAGCGCCTTGCCGGTCGCGCCGCGGAAGCTCTCGGCCTCGCTGCTCCCGGCAGCGCCTTCGGCGACGCGGAACAGCGCCGCCTCGGCCTGCTCGATCTGCCGCATCGGCTCGACGTCTTCGGAAGTGTCGAGCGCGTGATTGACGAGGTCGCGGCCGACGCTGACCAGCTCGCGCAGCAGCGCCAGGTCGTAGATCTGCTGTGCCAGCTCGCGCGGCGCGAGCAGGCCCTGGCCGTCGGCGGTCAGCCGCGCGAGGTACTGTGTGCCACCGAGCTCGGCCATCGCCGGGTCGGTCTCGAAATAGGGCTTCAGCGTCACCGGGGTGACGACCATCTGCTTGTCGAGCAGCGTCAGCACCCGCTCGAAGATGCGCGTGTGCAGCGGCTCGAAGAAGTGCTCGGGCCTGAGCGGCACGGCGAGTTCCTCGAGCAGCCGGTTGTCGATCAGCACCGCGCCGAGGAACGCCGCCTCCGCCTCGAGATTCGCCGGCAGCGCGCGGCCCGCGGGCGCATCCGCCGCGGGGCGGTCGAGAAGGTCTTGATCGGCCATGTGCGCCTGATGCGCGCGGTCGAGTCCGGGAGCAAGTGGCACGCGGCGAAAGGGTGCTGTGGATAGCGGGGAAGACCCGGCCGCGCTCGCCCGGGGGAGGATTTTCTTGCCCCCGACCTCTCGCATCTGCGAAAGCCCGGCCATGGCTTCGGACCGCATCGCCCGCGTTACGCTGGACCAGTCGACCGTGCTGCGGCGCAACCAGGCGGTCGAGCGCGAACGCGAGGTGGCGATGCGCGATCTCGAGGCCGACAACCGTTTCCGCCCGTTGCGCGCCGCCGATCGCGGACATAGCGGCCCCTGGTCGCTCGAACTGTCGGTCGCCGACGGGCGGCTGGCGATGCTGATCCGCGATGCCGCGGACGCCGAGGCGGAAACCCTCGGCCTGGGCCTCGCGCGGTTCCGCCGCGTGGTGCGCGAATATTTCGCGATCTGCGATTCCTATTACAAGGCGCTGCGCAAGGCCTCGGCGCAGGAGATCGAGACGCTCGACATGGCCCGCCGGGCAATCCACGATCGCGCCACCCGCCAGTTGCTCGAGGCGCTCGAGGGCAAGGTGGAAACCGACTTCGCCACCGCGAGGCGGCTTTTCACGCTGATCTGCGTGCTCCATATCAGGCTCTAGGGGAGCAACGGGCGGGCCGCTGATCACATGGGCAGGAAGCGCGCAATTTCGTGGCGCACGCGCATCGTCGCGCTGTTGGCGCTGGTCCTTGCCGGGGCCGGCGGCTGGCTGTGGTGGCAGGGCCGCCACTGGACCCCGCCGCGCAGCGAGTATCCGCAGCAGGGCGTGCTCGTCGGTGCCGGCGACGGGGAGGCGAACTTCGAGGCGCTCGGCGCGATCGGCGCCGCTTTCGTCTACCTCGAGGCGAGCGAGGGCGCCTCGGCGCGCGACACGGCTTTCGCTGCCAACCTGCGCCGGGTGCGGAAGGCTGGGCTGCCGTTCGGCGTGGTGCACGCCTACGATCCGTGCGTCGCCGCCGAGCGTCAGTCGGCGAACTTCCTGACCATCGTCCCGCGCGATGCGACCCTGCTGCCCCCGGCCGTCGCGCTCGACCGGCTGGCGGCCGACTGCGGCGACCCAATCGCCGAGGTGGCGGTCGAGAGCGAGCTGACCGCGTTCCTCAACCAGGTCGAGGGCCATGTCGGCAAGCCGGCGGTGCTGAAGATTTCCCCGGCGTTCGAGGAGCGCTATCACCTCGCCGCGCGGATCGAGCGCAACCTGTGGCTGGAGCGCGACTGGCTCGAGCCGACATATGCCGGGAGGCCGTGGACCTTGTGGACCGCCAATTCGAACCTGCGCACCGCGGCGAGCGACGCGCCGCTGCGCTGGGTGGTGCTGCGGCCGTGAGCGCCGAGCTGATCGCGGCCGCCCGCGCGGCACAGGACAGGGCCTACGCTCCGTACTCGGGCTTCCGCGTCGGCGCAGCGCTGCGCTTCGCCGACGGGACGATAATCACCGGTAGCAACGTCGAGAACGCGAGCTACGGGCTGTCGCTCTGCGCCGAGACGGTCGCAGTGGCGCGTGCGTTCGACGAGGGCCGTCGCGACGGGTTGCTCGAGGTCGCGGTGACCGCGAGCGGCGGCGACGTGGTCACGCCGTGCGGCCGCTGCCGGCAGGTGCTGCACGAGCTCGCCGACCTCGGCGGGACCGATCCGCTGATCTACTGTTGCAGCCGGGACGAGGTCCGCGAGCGGCGGCTGTCCGAGCTGTTGCCCGACGCGTTCGGGCCGAGAAGTCTCGGCTGAGCCATTTCACTCGGCGCGCGTTCGGTGCTACCTCAGGGGCGAAACGGAGAGATTCGACAATGGGTGGATTGAGCATCTGGCACTGGTTGATCGTCGCGTTGGTGATCCTCGTGCTGTTCGGTCGCGGCAAGATCAGCGAGATGATGGGCGACTTCGGCAAGGGCGTGTCGAGCTTCAAGAAGGGCCTCGCCGAGGGAAACGACGAGCTCAACAAGCCGGCCGCGCAAATCCCGCCGCCGCCGCCTGCCCCGACTCCGGCGCCGACGCCCGCAGCGGCTCCCGAAGCAGCCCCGGCCCCGACGGCGGAGAGCGGCGACAAGTCCTGACCGCCGCTCCCGCTCTGGAGAGGATCGCAGGCGATGATGAACCAGGCCGACAACGAGTTGCTAACGCGGATCGGCCCCGGCACCCCGATGGGTGCGATGCTCCGTGAGTACTGGGTTCCGGCCTGCCGTTCGGCCAGGCTCGAGGCCGACGGCGCGCCCGAGCGTATTCGCCTGTTCGGCGAGAACTTCGTCGCCTTCCGCGCGACCGACGGCCGTGTCGGCTTCATGCAGGAAGCCTGTCCGCACCGCTGCGCCAGCCTCGCGCTCGCCCGCAACGAGGACAACGGCCTGCGGTGCGTGTTCCACGGCTGGAAGTTCAACGTCGACGGACAGTGCGTCGACGCGCCGACCGAGCCGCGCGCCCAGCGCGAGCGCTTCGCGGCGTCGGTCCCGGTACGCAGCCACCCGGTGCACGAGGCCGGCGGGCTGGTGTGGGTCTACATGGGCGCCGCCGCCACGCCGCCGCGTTTCCCCGACTACGAGTTCACCCGCCTGCCCGACGACCAGGTCCAGCCCTACCGCGGCATCATCCGCACCAACTGGCTGCAAGGTCTCGAGGCGCTGCTCGACAGCGCGCACGTGACCTTCCTCCACTCGGCCAACCTCAACTCGGAGCGCGGGCGCAGCTACTTCAAGGCCGAGAGCGATTACATGCTCGGCGACGGGGCCCCCGCGTTCGAGTTCGACGAGCGGCCCTACGGCTTTCGCGAAGGTGCGATCCGCGAGGAAGGCGCGGCGCGCCGCTACGCCCGCGTGCGCGAGGTGGCACTGCCGTTCTTCTCGTTCATTCCCTCCGCGCCGAAGGGCCCGAGGGTCGTCTGCTGCTCGATCCCGATCGACGACGTGACGACCGCGCAGTGGTACATCGCCTACGACACCGATGCGCCACTGCGCCCCGACCTGTTCGGGGCCTTCGGCATGTGGTCGGGCGATCCCGACCACTTCAATTCGGACATGGGCGACGCATCGAACCTCTGGCACCAGGACCGCCAGGCGATGAAGGACGGACACTGGTCGGGCATCACCGGCCGCGGCAACGCCTACGAGGACTTCGCAGTGCAGGAATCGATGGGCCCGATCGTCGATCGCAACCAGGAATACCTCGGCACCTGCGACCGGGTGATCTACCGTGCGCGCCAGCTGCTGCTCGATGCCGTCCGCCGCCATCGCGACACCGGCGAGCTGTCGTTCGTCGGCGATGCCATCGACTGGTCGGCGATTCGCGCGGTCAGCTTCGCCTATCCGCGCGAAGCCGACTGGCGCGAGATCGATCCATCTCAATTGCAGGAAGCGGCCGAGTAGGCCTGTCACCTTTCGAGACAGCTCCAAGTCTCTGTTCGCGCGCGAATTTCCGCCATTGTATTACGGGCCGGTGCCGAACCCGTGGATCCTCGCCGTTGTCGCCGCGCTGGCCCTGGTCGTTGCTCTCTGGGCCGCCGTCCGCTGGCTCGCACGTTCCTGGCAGGTGCTCGACGACGACCAGTTGGCCGAGAAGCTCGAGGCTCCCGGCGGGCAGTCGCCGGCCTTGTGGCTCCTTGTCCGGGGCTGGTTCGCGGGCGGGCCGCGCCGGCTGACCTATCGTCGCGACGCGCGCGGCCGGTTCCGCCGCGTCCGGCGCTAGGCCGGCGCTCAGTTGCCGCGCACGACGATCTTGTACTTCTGCCCGGCAACCACCGTCTCGCCCGAGCCGAGCCCGTTGAGCGCGCGGAAGCGTTCGACCTGGGCGTCGTTGTAGGCCATCCGCCGGGCGAGCGACTGCACGGTGTCGCTGGCTCCCGCGGTAACCACGTCGACGCGCCGCGGAACGACCTGCGCCGCCTCCGCCTGGCTGATCCGCCGCAGCGACTGGAACATCGAATTGAACACCGAGGCTCCGCCGGCCGGGGTGATCGTGGCGAAGTGCACGGCCTGGTTGCCGGCCAGCTCGTAGGCGAACACCACCACGTCGAGGCTGCCGCTGTTGGTCGTCGCGCGGGCCGTGCCGTAGACCGCGGGCACTCCGTTCACGGTTGTCCGCTGCAGGTTCTGGGGAGCGAGCGGGGTCTCGTTCCCGCCGATCGCCTGGAACGCCTGTCTGACGTAAGTCTCGAGATTGCCGTTGTAGGCTGCCGTCGTCAGCTGCGCCCGGCCGCTTTCGCCGTTGATCGAGACCGCGCGGGTTCCGTTGACGAGGTAGAAGCCGTTGGGCGCGGTGAACGTCAACCGCATGTCGGGATGGGTGAAGGTGTGCCCCTCGATCATGCCCTGTCGCGGATCGTCGCCGTAGAGCAGGCCGTCGATGCGCGTGAGGAAGGTGTCGCGGTTGGTCACTCCGGTGCCGTTTCCGGCCAGCCGCAGCGCGTTCTGCACGCGCCCGGCGGGGTCCGGGTGGGTCGAGGCCCATTCGGGAACGGTCGCGTCACGGCCCTGGATCTGGGCGTCGAGCGCGTTCTGCATCGCCAGGCTCTGCAGCACCGTCGCCATCGCCCGCGGATCGTAACCCGCGCTGCCGAGGTAGTTGACGCCGAGCTGGTCGGCCTCGGTTTCCTGCGCGCGCGAGTAGCTCAGCGTCGCGAGCTGCGGGGCGGACGAGGCGAGCTGCTGGCCGAGCTGGCCGAGCTGGCTGTTGCCGAACAGCACGCCCGAAAGGACCGAGCCGAGCACGCCGAGGATCTGGTTGCGCTGAGCGGTCTGCTGCCGCCGCGCCGAATGCCGCGCGGCCACGTGGCCGACCTCGTGGCCGAGCACGCCGGCGAGCTCGGCCTCGTTGTTCATCAGCGCGACCAGCTGGCGGGTCACGTAGACGTAGCCGCCGGGGACGGCGAAGGCGTTGTCGACCGAGCTGTTGAGCAGCGTGACGACGAACGACGACTGGTTGCCGAGCCCCGATTGCGCGGCGATGTTTCGCCCGACCTGCTCGACGTAGGCCGCCTGCGGGCCGGTGTAGGCGCCGCCGAACTCGGCGAGGAACTGTTCGTGGTACTGCGCGCCCTGCTGCGCTTCGGCCTGGGTGATCGGTGCACCGGCGGGGACGTCCGAGCCGGGAACCGTTGCGCAGGCGGCGAGACCGGCCGCGGCGGCGCTGGCGAGGCCGAGCCCCTTCAGGCGACGGCGTGTGGGCAGGTCGGGCATTCGCTCTCCTTGTCAGCCGGCCGTCGGCGGCCGGCATGCGACTCTGCTGGGAAAAGCCGTGCGCCGGCCGATGGTTCCGGCGCAGCGCGCGGCGCAGCGCTAGCCGCGCGGCCTCGCCTGCGGGTAACTGCCAAGCATGCGCAGTTCCTTGCTGTGGAACGCCAGCTCCTCGAGCGCGCGGTCGACCGCCGGATCGCCGGGCGCGCCGACGATGTCGGCGTAGAACATCGTCGCCGAAAAGCTTGCCCCCTGCTGGTAGCTTTCGAGCTTGGTCATATTGACCCCGTTGGTCGCGAACCCGCCGAGCGCCTTGTAGAGCGCCGCGGGGATGTTCTTCACCTCGAACACGAACGTGGTCATCGCCGGGACGCCGGCCAGCGACGCGGGATCGAGCGGATCGCGCGCCAGCACGACGAAGCGCGTGGTGTTGTCCGGTGCATCCTCGATGCCTTCCTCCACCAGCGTCAGACCGTAGAGCTCGGCCGCCATCGCCGGGGCGATGGCGCAGGCCGCCGAATCGCCCAGCTCGCGGACCAGCGCCGCGGCGCCGGCCGTGTCGGCGTAGGCGAGCGGGACGATCCCGCGTTCGCGCAGGAACCGGCGCGTCTGGCCGAGTGCCTGCGGATGGCTGTAGGCGACCTTGAACGGGCCCGTGCCGAGGCCCATCACCGCGAAGTGGATCGGCAGGAAGTGCTCGCCGACGATCGACAGGCCGCTGTCCGGCAGCAGGAAATGGATGTCGGCGACGCGGCCGTGCTGCGAATTCTCGATCGGGATGATCGCGCTGGCCGCCGCGCCCGAGGCGACCGCGTCGAGCGCGTCCTCGAATGCGAAGCACGGCACCGGCAGACAGCCCGGCGACCATTCTAGCGCCGCGCGGTGCGAGTTCGCCCCCGGCGCGCCCTGGAACGCGACCGCGCGGGCGGGTTCGGCGGCGCCGGCGGCACGCATGGCCTCGACCAGGGCGAGGGCTGGAGCGGGGAAGCTGTCCATCGGGGCTGGCGCGTAACCGGGCGGCGGGCGGCGGACAAGTGACTATCGGACTTGCGCGCGCGCACCCTCGACACTAGAGCGCTGGCCAAACCCGAACACCCTGGCAGAAAATCCCTCGATGAACGACAACTTCAACACCATCGCCGGCTGGACCTTGGGCGCGGGCATCGTCGCGCTCGGCCTGTCGATCGTCAGCGGCATGTACTTCCAGGCGGACAAGCCGCACCGGCCGCACGAGATGGGCTTCCCGATCGAGGGCGTGGTCGAGGAAGGCGCGGCGGACCAGGGCCCTGCGCTGGCGACGCTGCTCGCGACCGGCGATGCGGCCAAGGGCCAGGCGGTCTTCGCCAAGTGCACCGCGTGCCACACGATCGAGCAGGGCGGCGCCAACGGCATCGGCCCGAACCTGTTCGGGATCCTGGGCAAGCCCATCGGCAAGCACGCCGCCGGCTTCGCTTATTCGAGCGATCTTGCCAACCACGGCGGGGACTGGACCTACGAGAACATGGACGTCTGGCTCAAGGCGCCCAAGCAGTTCGCCGCGGGCACCAAGATGACCTTCGCCGGCCTCGGCAGCGCCGAGGACCGGGCCAATCTCATGCTCTACCTGCTGCAGAACGGCGGCGGGCCGGCGCTGCCGCCGCCCCCGGCGGAGGAACCGGCCGAGGAAGCCGAAGGGGCTGCGGTCGAAGCCGGAGCCGCGGAGGCCGGAGCCGAGGCTGCGGCGGAACCGGTTGCTGCTGACAACGCCGCCACCGCCAACGAGTAGCGGCGGGCGGGCTCAGTCCCGTCTCTTGAACCCCTGCGCGATGACGTACCATTCCGACGAGCCCTTGCGGCTCGCCGGCGGCTTGGCGTGCTTGACGCTGCGGAAGTGCCGCTTGAGCAGGGCGAGGAGCTCGGCATCGGTGCCCCCGGCCAAGACCTTGGCGACGAACGCGCCGCCTTCGCCGAGCGTGTCGATCGCGAACTGCGCGGCCGCTTCGACGAGGCCCATCGTCCGCAGGTGGTCGGTCTGCTTGTGGCCGACGGTGTTCGCGGCCATGTCCGACAGCACGAGATCGGGCGGGCCGTCGAGTGCGGCCTCGAGCGCGGGCGGCGCTTCGTCGGCCATGAAGTCCATCTGCAGCAACGTCACGCCTTCGAGCGGCTCGGTCTCGAGCAGGTCGATGCCGACCACGGCGGCCTTCGGCGCACGCTTGCGCACGACCTGGCTCCAGCCCCCCGGCGCGACGCCGAGATCGACCACCCGGCGGACCCCTTTGAGCAGCCCGAAGCGCTCGTCGAGTTCGAGCAGCTTGTAGGCGGCACGGCTGCGATAGCCCTCGGCCTTGGCCTGGCGCACGTAGGGATCGTTGAGCTGCCGCTCGAGCCACCGCGTCGAGGACGCTGTGCGCCCCCGCGCGGTCCTGACGCGCTTGCCGGGTTCGGCGCGGCCGCGTGCCATTCAGCCCACCCTGCGAGTCGAAACGGGGCCGGCACCGGCGAGCGGAGGGTGCGACGCAGCCGTCACGAACCGTGCTTCAGACGCCGGAGCGCGGCCTGCGCCTGGAAGCCCTCGGCGTCGGCCGCCATCAGGCTGCGAAGGATCCCCTCGCGAATGCCCCGGTCGGCAACGCCGAGCCGGTTCGCCGGCCAGATATCGAGGATCGCCTCCAGAATCGCACAGCCGGCGACGACGAGGTCGGCGCGCTCGTTGCCGATGCACGGCAAGGCGCTGCGTTCCGCCGGCGACATCGTCGACAGGCGCGTGGCGATTTCGCGCATCGAGGCCGAGGGTACGATCAGGCCGTCGACCGCCCGGCGGTCGTATTGCGGCAGCTCGAGGTGGACGCTGGCGAGCGTGGTCACCGTGCCGCTGGTTCCGAGCAGCCGCAGGTCGGGCGTCGCGTGCTCGGCGATGCGGAGCGCGAATCCCGCGAAACTCTCGGCCACCAGCTCGCGCATTCGCGCATAGCGCATCGCCCGCGTGGCGGCGTTGCCTTCGTCGGCGCCGGGCTGCTCGGCGCGGACGGTCTCGGTCAGCGAGACCACGCCCCAGGGTACGCTCTGCCAGTCGAGGATGCGCGGCACCGGTGCACCGGGCTCGATCAGCACCAGCTCGGTCGAACCGCCGCCGATGTCGAAGATCACCGCCGGGCCGATCCCGTCTTCGAGCAGGATGTGACAGCCGAGCACCGCCAGCCGCGCTTCTTCCTGCGCCGAGATCACGTCGAGCCTGATGCCGGTCTCTTCGCGCACGCGCTCGATGAACGCGGCGCCGTTGTTCGCCCGCCGGCAGGCCTCGGTGGCGACCGAGCGCGCGAGGCGGACGTTGCGGCGCCTCAGCTTGTCGGCGCAGACGTGGAGCGCGCCGAGCGCCCGGTCCATCGCCTCGTCGCTCAGGCGCCCGGTCTGCGCGAGCCCTTCGCCGAGCCGGACCACGCGGCTGAAGGCGTCGATGACGACGAAGTTCTGCTGCGCCGGGCGGGCGATCAACAGGCGGCAGTTGTTGGTGCCGAGATCGATCGCGGCATAGGCCTGGCGAGGGCTGGTGCGCGGCTGGTCGAAGGAGCGTGGCCGCAGGTCGCGCTCGGCGATGGCGCCGCTGCCCTCCTGCCTGTCGCCGGGGGTGCCGGAGCCTGAAGGGCGGGGCTGGACGGTAGGGCCGCCGCTGCTTGTCCCCGCGGCGCTCCGCCGCTTCTCCGGCGGATTGAAATCCGCCATTGGACCACGTCTCTCGTATCGTCATCAACCGCCCGGAGGCGGAACCTGCGGTCAGGCTAGCGAATGCTCGGGGTGTCGGCAAGCGGATGCTCCGCGGGGCACCGCGGCGGCTTGACGCGGCGGCCACGCCTATCTAGATGCGCCGCCTCGCATTGCCCCGTCGTCTAATGGTAAGACTCCGGACTCTGACTCCGTCAATCGAGGTTCGAATCCTCGCGGGGCATCCACCACTCTGATCCTGCGCTTTCCATCCTTATCGCAGCGTCCTAGGTGGCGGCGATGACCGGGAGAAACGCGTGAGCGAAGCAGACCAGCCCGAAGACGCCGAGCGCGACCTCGAGGACCGCAAGTTCTATCGCGCGGAGCAGGAGGCGGGCTTTGCCGAGACTTCGCCGACCGATACCCCGCAGACGCGCCATCCCGCGTACCGCCTGGCGTTTCGCGACACCGATTTCCTGCTGCGCGACGAACTGCGCCCGATCCGGTTCCAGCTCGAGCTGCTCAAGCCGTCGATGCTGCTCGACGAGGCGCGAGTCGGTTCGACGCTGGTGATCTACGGGTCGGCGCGGATTCCGCCGCCGGAAGCCGTCAAGACCGCGCTCGAAGGGGCGAAGGACCTGCCGGTCGAGGAGCGGCTGGTGGTCGAGCGGCTGGCCGAGAAGGCCAAGTACTATGCCGAGGCCTACAAGCTCGCCCGTCTGGTCAGCGAGAAGTCGATCATCGAAAACGGCAAGCGACAGTTCGTCGTCTGCTCGGGCGGCGGGCCGTCGATCATGGAAGCGGCCAACCGCGGTGCGAGCGATGCGGGTGCCGAATCGATCGGGCTCAACATCGTCCTGCCGCACGAGCAGGCGCCGAACCCCTACGTCACGCCGTACCTGTCGTTCCAGTTCCACTATTTCGCGCTGAGGAAGATGCACTTCCTGATCCGCGCGCGCGCCGTGGCGGTGTTCCCCGGCGGGTTCGGCACCTTCGACGAGATGTTCGAGACACTGACGCTGATCCAGACCGGCAAGATGAAGCCGATCCCGCTGCTGCTGTTCGGCAAGGAGTTCTGGACCCGGGTGATCGACTTCGGCGCGCTCGCCCGCGAAGGGGTGATCTCGCCGCGCGACCTCGAGCTGATCAGCTGGTGCGAGACGGCCGAGGACGCCTGGAAGTGCATCGCCGACTTCTACAAGATCGACGAAGGGCTGCGCTGAGCTAGCGGACCGCGTGATGCCCCATCGGGCCGTGCCCGGCGCCGAAGCCCGGCGCGGCGAGCAGCGCCCTGCGCACGAATTGGCGGGCTTCGTCGATCGCCTGTTCGAGCGGCAGGCCGCCGCCGAGCAGCGTGGCGATCGCGCTCGACAGCGTGCAACCGGTGCCGTGCGCGTGGCGAGTCTCGATCCGCGGCGAGCGCCAGGTGCTGTCGGGCAGGCCCGGGCGGACCAGCACGTCGACCACTTCGGGCCCCTCGGCGTCGCCACCTTTCGCGAGGTAAGCGACCTCTCGCCCGCCCATCGCGTCGCGCCCGCCCAGCGCCTCGAGCTCGGGCAGGTTGGGGGTGGTCAGCGCGGCCAGCGCCATGAGCCGGTCGAACGCCGCGACGGTCGCTTGGTCGGCCAGCACCGCGCCGCTGGTCGCGACCATCACCGGATCGAACACGACCGGCAGGCTCGCCGCCTCGAGACGGTCGGCCACGGCATGGGCGACCTCGGGCGAGCCGAGCATGCCGATCTTCACCGCGTCGGCGCCGATGTCCGACAGGCAGGCATCGATCTGCGCCCCGACCAGCTCCGGCGACAGCGGCTCGACCGCGGTCACGCCGAGCGTATTCTGCGCGGTTATCGCGGTGATCGCGGTCATCGCGTAGCCGCCGAGCATCGTGACCGTCTTGATGTCGGCCTGGATCCCGGCGCCGCCCGAGCTGTCCGACCCGGCGATCGCGAGGATACGTGGGGGCGCGGTCACGGCCGGTAGCGCCGCTCGGTCGAGGGCGGGTGTTTCGCGTGATGGTGCGTCGCGCGGGCCGGCCGCGGCGCCAGCTCGCCGCCGCAGTTCGGACAGCGGCCGGCTAGCGCCTCGGTACACGGGGCGCAGAAGGTGCATTCGAAGCTGCAGATGAACGCGCCTTGCGCCTCGGCCGGCAGGTCCACGCCGCAGCGTTCGCAGTCGGGGCGCATCTCGAGGCTCACGCCGCCGCCCTCACCGCGTCGCAGACCCGATCGACGATCGCCTCGACCTGCGCCGCGTCGTCGCCTTCGGCCATGACGCGGATCTTCGGTTCGGTGCCCGACTTGCGGATCACGAGGCGCCCCCTGCCGGCAAGCGCCGCCTCGGCATCGCCGATCGCCGCCTGCACTTTCGGGTCGGACAGCGGATTGCCGCCCGAATAGACGACGTTCTTGAGCAGTTGCGGCACAGGGTCGAACAGATGCAGCAGCTCGCTCGCGCGCTTGCCCGATCCGACGAGCGCGGCGAGCACCTGCAACGCGGCGATGCAGCCGTCGCCGGTGGTCGCGTGGTCGAGCAGGATCATGTGGCCCGACTGTTCGCCGCCGACGTTGTAGCCGCCGCTGCGCATCGCCTCGAGCACGTAGCGGTCGCCGACCCTGGCGCGGACGAGGCTGAGGCCGGACTCGTTGAGGAACCGCTCGAGCCCGAGGTTCGACATCACCGTCGCCACCACGCCGCCGCCGCGCAGGCTGCCCGCGGCCAGCATGCGCATGGCGATCAGCGCCATGATCTGGTCGCCGTCGACGACCTCGCCCTTCTCGTCGATCACGATCAAGCGGTCGGCGTCACCGTCGAGCGCGATGCCGATGTCGGCCCCTTCCTCGATCACCCTCGTGCGGATCGCGTCGAGCGCGGTCGAGCCGACTCCGTCGTTGATGTTGAGCCCGTTCGGCGAAACGCCGATGGCAATGACTTTCGCGCCGAGCTCCCAGATCGCGGTCGGCGCCACCTCGTAGGCGGCGCCGTGCGCGCAATCGACCACGACCTTGAGCGAATCGAAACGCACGTCGTGCGGCAGCGACTGCTTGATCGCATGGATGTAGCGGCCGCGCGCATCCTCGATGCGCCGCGCGCGTCCAACGTCGCGGTCCTTCGCCAGTTCGATCTCACCGGCCATCAGGTGTTCGATCGCCTGCTCGTCGGCGTCGCTGAGCTTGAAGCCGTCGGGGCCGAACAGCTTGATCCCGTTGTCGTGGTAGGGGTTGTGGCTCGCCGAGATCATCACCCCGAGGTCGGCGCGCATCTCGCGGGCCAGCAGGGCGATCGCCGGCGTCGGCAAGGGGCCGGTCATGATCACGTCCATGCCGACGCTGGTGAACCCGGCGACGAGCGCGGTCTCCATCATGTACCCCGACAGGCGGGTGTCCTTGCCGACGACCACGCGATGCTTGTGCTCGCCGCGCAGGAAATGGCGTCCCGCGGCCTGGCCGACCTTCATGGCCGTCATAGCGTCGAGCAAGCCTCCGTTGGCCCGGCCGCGGATGCCGTCGGTGCCGAAATACTTGCGTTCCATTCGATCCCTCGCTGGTCCGGCGATTGCCATTACGCGTTGCGCCTGCAATGTCACGCGCGGTGAAGGACATTCGCCTGCCCGCCGGCTGGACTTTCGCCGCCCTGTTGGCCGGGCTCGCGCTCGGCTGGGCGTTGTCCGACAGCGACGCGAGTGGACCCCTGGCGGCGGTCTCCGGGCCGATCGGTTCGGTCTGGCTGCGCGGCCTGCAGATGTCGATCGTGCCGCTCGTGGCTGCGCTGCTGGTCACCGGGATCGCGCAGATGATCGGCACCGCGCGCGCCGGCCCGGTCGCGCGGCGGACGCTGCTGACGTTCTTCCTCGTGCTCGCCGCCGGAACGCTGTTCTCGGCCTTCGCGATGCCCGCGCTGCTCGAGGCCTTTCCGATCCCAGGTCGCGCGGCCGCGGCGCTGGCCGCCGAGGATGCCGGGGCGCAGCCGGTGCCGAACCTCGGAGCGTTCATCGAATCGCTGGTCGCCGACAACGTGATCGCTGCGGCGGCGGAGACCGCGATGCTGCCGCTGGTGGTGTTCTTCGTCGCGCTCGGCGTTGCCACGACCCGGCTTCCCGACGCGCAGCGCGATTTGCTGCTGCGGCTGTTCGAAGCGCTCGGCAATGCCATGCTGACGATCATCGGCTGGGTGCTGTGGCTCGCGCCCGCCGGCGTGTTCGCGCTCGCGCTCAGCGTCGGGCTCGCCAGCCGGGGCGGGGCCTTCGCCGCGCTCGGGCACTACGTGCTGCTCGTCGCGGGCCTCGGCTTCGCGGTGCTGGTGGCAGGCTACGTTGTCGGTGTCCTGGGTGGCCGGCACGGCCCCGTCCGCTTCGCCCGGGCGATGCTGCCGGCACAGGCGGTGGCGATCTCGACACAAAGCTCGCTGGCGAGCCTGCCCGCGATGCTGCAGTCGTGCCGGCTGCTCGGCGTGCGCGAGTCCACCGCCGACTTCGTGCTGCCGCTGGCGGTGGCGCTGTTTCGGGCCACGGGACCGGTGATGAACCTCGGGGTGGCGATCTACGTGGCCCGGCTGACCGGCGTCGAGCTGACGCCGGCGACGATGGCGGCCGGGGTCGCGGTCGCGCTGCTGACCACGATCGCCTCGGTCAGCCTGCCCGGTGCGATCAGTTTCGTGACTTCGATCGGCCCGATCGCGCTGGCGATGGGCGTGCCGGTCGCTCCGCTCGCGTTGCTGGTCGCGGTCGAGATGCTGCCCGACATCATGCGCACGCTAGGCAACGTGACGATGGACGTGGCCGTCACCGCGACGGTCGACCGGACTACCTCAGCTTCGGACGAGGCGAGAAATCCTGTCGCAACCGGCCCTGTGCCCGAGCGTTGAGCCAAGGTAGGCGCGAAGCGCCAACCCCAACCTCAGGAAGGAGCTCCATCGTGGCCTTTGAACTCATTCCCTTGCCTTACGACAGCGAAGCGCTCGCGCCGGCGATCTCGGCCGAGACGTTGAGCTTCCACCACGGCAAGCACCACAAGGCCTACCTCGACAAGACCAACGCCGCGATCGCCGGCACCGATCTCGAGGGCGCGGATCTGGAAACCGTGGTCGCCCGAGCGCGCGGAACCAACCAGGGCCTGTTCAACAACGCGGCGCAGAGCTGGAACCACGGGTTCTACTGGCATTCGCTGACGCCGGACTCGAAGCAACCGACGGGCGACCTCGCGGCGAAGATCGACGAGGCGTTCGGCTCGCTTCAGGCGCTCAAGGACCAGCTCGCGGAGCGCGGCGCAGGCCACTTCGCCAGCGGCTGGGTCTGGCTCGCCGAAAAGGGCGGCAAGCTGTCGATCGAGGAGACCCACGACGGCGACACGCTGGCCGACCTCGATTTCAACCCGCTGCTGACGATCGACGTGTGGGAACACGCGTACTACCTCGATCACCAGAACCAGCGGCCGGCCTACCTGAAGGCGGTGATCGACGAGCGTCTCAACTGGGATTTCGCGGCCGAGAACCTCGCCCGCGGCTCGACCTGGCGGTACCCGGCGCTGAGTCTCGCCAAGTAGCCTTCGACCCGTTGTCCGCGGAAAAGTGTCGCAAATTGTCTCCCCGACGAGGAGGGGGACTGGACACTTGAGGTGTAGTATCTACATAATACGCCGAACGCGGAGGAAAGGGCCCTCGCCGCCAGTCGGGAGGGCCCTGCGGGACGGGGGACGAGGTGCAGGGGACCAATCGCTTTCACAGGCCCGTGAAGCCGGCGACAGCGCTGCTGCTCCTCGCATCGGCGCTCGCGGGCTGCGCCACTCCGCGCGTTGCGGTCCCTCGATCCGACCTCGACGTGCCGCAGCAGTGGCAGGTCGCGCAGGCGAGCGAACAGTCGCTCGACCTCACCAGCTACTGGCGCCTGCTCGACGATCCGCTGCTGACCGAGTTCGTCGAGGCGGCGGTCGCCAACAACCTCGACCTGGCGCAGAGCGCCGCCCGGCTCGAGCAGGCGCGGGCGCAGCTCGTCGGGGCGCGAGCCGGCTGGTTTCCCCAGCTCTCGGCCAGCGGTCGCGCGACGCGTGAGTTCGGCGACTTCGCGGCTGACGACACGCAGTTCAATCTCGGCGCCGACGCGAGCTGGGAGATCGACCTGTTCGGCCGCATCGGCTCGGAAGTCGCGGCTTCGGAGGCGGATCTCGCCACGGCGGGCTATTCGCTGGCCGACCTCCAGCGACTGGTGACCGGGCAGGTCGCGCTGGCGACGATATCGGCGCGGGCCACCGCGTTACAGCTCGCCATTGCCCGCGACACGCTCGCGTTCCAGGACGAGAACCTGCAGATCGCGCGCTGGCGCGTCCAGGCCGGGCTCGTCTCGAGCCTCGACGTCGAGCAGGCGCGCACCCAACGAGCCGCGACGGCGGCGACGATCCCCCAGCTCGAGGCGAATCTCGTTGCCACCGCCAATGCCATTTCGACCCTGATCGGCGAGCCGCCGGGCCGGGTCCACGCGTTGCTCGTGGCTTCGGCCGACACCGTCCCGGTGCCCCCTCCGCTCGCGGGTTTCGAGGCACCGGGCGAGGTGCTCCGGCGGCGGCCGGACGTGCGCGCGGCCGAGGCCAGCCTGATTGCCGCCGCTGCCCGGGTCGAGGGGGCGCAGGCGCAGCTCCTGCCGCTGGTCCAGCTCGGCGGCGTGATCGGTTTCCCCGGCAACGGGCTCGGCAGCCTGTTCGATATCGTCACCGGCTCGCTGTTCGGCTCGGTCAGCCAACTGATCTTCGACGGCGGGCGGGCGCGGTCGCGCATCGACAGTGCCGAAGCCGCGGCCCAGGGCGCGCTCGCCGCATGGCAGCTGTCGATCCTCGGGGCGCTCGAGGAAGTCGAGACGGCCGCCGTCGATCTCGACAAGTCGGCCGAGCGTGTGACGATCCAGGACGAGGCCCTCGATGCGGCGAGCAACTCGGCGCTGCTCGCCCGCAGCCAGTACCAGGCGGGTCTGACCGATTTCCGCAACCTGCTGACCTCGGAGAACGCGCTGCTTCAGGCCCGCAACGCCGTGGTCGCCGCGCAGGCCGAGCGGGCCAGCGCCTTCGTTCGCCTGACCCAGGCCCTCGGCGGAGGCTGGGCGCCCCACGATTATCCGCTGCCCGCCAGTGACAGGAATCGCTCATGAACGACAGCTCCACCCAGATCGCCGCCGACGCCCGGCCGCAGTCGCTCGACGAGTTCCTCGGCGTCGAGGAGCGCCCGCGCTGGCGGCGCTGGGCCAAGTACTGGATCCCCGGGCTGCTCGTGCTGCTGGTCGGGCTGTACTTCGCCACGCGCGGCGGCGGCGACGGCCCCGAGTACATCACGGAAGAGGTGACCGTGGGTTCGCTCGACGTCGAAGTGACGGCGACGGGTAACCTGCGGCCGACCAACCAGGTAGACGTCGGATCGGAAGTTTCCGGCCGCATCGACCGCGTGCTCGTCGAC
Organism: Sphingomonadales bacterium; assembly: GCA_044506565.1. GTDB lineage: Bacteria > Pseudomonadota > Alphaproteobacteria > Sphingomonadales > Sphingomonadaceae > Croceibacterium_A. The sequence goes on from JBIQKN010000027.1 coordinate 24,355, forward strand.
GTCAACGACCGCGTTGCCCGCGGCCAGGTGCTCGCCCAGATCAACACCGACGTGATCGAGGACCAGATCCGGCAGGCGCGCGCCAATCTCGATTCCGCCCGCGCGCAGGTCGCGCAGGCGCGGGCGACGCTCGATGTCGATTCGGCGCAGCTCGCCCGGCTGCAGGAAGTCTATCGCCTGTCCGACGGCAAGGTCCCGTCGCAGACCGAACTCGAGGCGGCCGAGGCCAACGTCGCCCGCGGCCGGGCCGCGCTGAACTCGGCGCAGGCCGCGGTCGTTTCCGCCCAGGCACAGCTGTCGTCGGCCATCACCAACCGCGACCGCGCGGTGATCCGCTCGCCCGTTTCCGGCGTCGTCCTCGCGCGGCAGGTGGAGCCCGGGCAGACCGTCGCGGCGAGTTTCAATACCCCGACGCTGTTCGTCATCGCCGAGGACCTGTCGCTGATGCAGCTGAGGGTCGCGATCGACGAAGCCGACGTCGGCCAGGTCAAGGCGGGGCAGAAGGCGACCTTCACCGTCGATGCCTATCCGGGGCGCCGGTTCCCGGCGACGGTCGAGCGGATCGCGCTCGCCTCGAACAACACCGCGACCTCGACCCAGCAGCAGCAACAGGGACAGCAGGGCAACGCCGTGATCGCCTACGAGGCGCGCCTGACGGTCGCCAACGCCGACGGCCTGTTGCGGCCGGGCATGACCGCGACCGCCAATATCGCCACCGAGAGCACCGGGCGCGGCATGCTCGTTCCCAACGGCGCCCTGCGGTTCGAGCCCGAAACCGAGGAGCAGGTCGGCGGCGTCAATCTCGGCGGCGACGACTTCGGCCTTGAACGCGAGGAGGTCCGGGCGACGATCGGCCGCGGCAGCCGCCAGACGGTCCACATCCTCCAGGACGACGGCACGCTCGAGCCGGTCGAGGTCGTGACCGGCCTCAGCGACGGCCGCCGCACGGTGGTCACGTCCGACAAGCTCAAGGCGGGCATGAAGGTGGTCACTTCGGTGAAGGCCGCAGAGTAGTGGCGGGTGAGCCGATCATCGAGCTCGAAGGGATCACCAAGACCTTCGGCCAGGGAACGGGTGCGTTCCAGGCCCTGAAGGGCGTCGACCTCACGATCGAGCGCGGCGATTTCGTCGCGGTCATGGGGCCATCGGGTTCCGGCAAGTCGACCACGATGAACATCCTCGGCTGCCTCGACGTGCCGACCTCGGGCGTGTTCCGCTTCCTCGGGACCGAGGTGCAGTCGCTGACCCGCGACCAGCGCTCGCTGCTCCGCCGCCGCTACCTCGGCTTCGTGTTCCAGGGGTTCAACCTGCTGGCCCGGACGAGCGCGGTCGAGAACGTCGAGCTGCCGTTGCTTTATCGCGGGGCGAGCAAGGCCGAGCGCCGCGAGGCGGCCCTCAGGGCGCTCGATCGCGTCGGCCTCGTTCCCTGGGCCGAACACACGCCGGGCGAGCTGTCGGGCGGGCAGCAGCAGCGCGTCGCGATTGCCCGGGCGCTGGTGACCGATCCCGAGGTGCTGCTCGCCGACGAGCCGACCGGCAACCTCGACTCCGAGCGCTCGCGCGAGATCATGGAGTTCCTCGTCGAGCTCAACGAGACGGGCATCACGATCCTGATGGTCACCCACGAGCCTGAGATGGCGCAGTTTGCCAGGACGATCGTGTACTTCAAGGACGGGCTCGTCGAGCGGATCGAGCGCGGCCACCGCTCGGGCGCGCCCCTCGCCACGGCGGGAGCGCACTGATGTTCGGGACGACGCTGCTGCTGGCCTTCCGCGAGATCAGGCGCCACATCCTGCGCAGCTTCCTGACCACGCTCGGCATCATCATCGGCGTCGCCGCGGTGATCACCATGGTCACGCTCGGCAAGGGCGTCACGGCCGACATCGAGCGGCAGATCAGCTCGCTCGGCTCGAACGTGTTCTTCGTCTTCCCGATCCAGACCGACCGCGGTCAGTTCCGCCCGTTCGACGAGCGCGACGTCGAGGCGGTGCGCGAGCAGATCGCCGGCGTGAACTTCGTCGCCGGCCAGGTCGAGCGCAACGTGGTCGCGTTCCACAACGGCCAGGACTGGCGCAGCAAGGTCGAGGGCGTCAGCAACGAGTTCATGGACGCTCGCGGGATCGAGATGGAGGAGGGCCGCCGCTTCACCGCCGCCGAGGAATCCTCGGGCGCCAACGTCTGCATCATCGGCCCGACGGTGCGCGAGGAGATCTTCCCGCCGAACCAGAGCCCGGTCGGCGAGCGGATGCGGCTCGACAACGTCGCTTGCCAGGTGATCGGCGTCTTCGCCACGCGCGGCACGGTCGGCGGCAGCGGCGACGACGACAACGCGATCTTCATGCCGCTCAACAACGTCCAGCGCCGTTTCATGGGCAACGACAACATCGGCTACATGGTCGTGGCCTACGATTCCTCGTATTCCAGCGCGGCGATGACCCGCGCGCTGGTCGACCTGATGCGCGAGCGCCGCGTGCTGCTCGAAGGGCAGGCCAACGACTTCGACATCGTCGACACCGCGCAGATCAACGAGACCGTCGCCGCCACGGTCGGCACGATGACCGGCGTGGTCGCGCTGATCGCGGCGATCAGCCTGATCGTGGGCGGGGTCGGCATCATGAACATCATGCTGGTCTCGGTGACCGAGCGGACACGCGAGATCGGCATCCGGCTCGCGATCGGCGCGCTCGCGCGCGAGGTGCAGCTGCAGTTCCTGACCGAAGCCGTCGTGCTGTGCTGTTTCGGGGGATTGGTTGGGATCCTGCTCGCGCTGGGCATCTCGGTCGCGCTGACCAGCGCGATCGACCTGCCGTTCCTGTTCGACCCGTTCATCAACGTGCTGAGCTTCGTGGTCTCGGCGCTGATCGGGATCGTGTTCGGCTACTTCCCCGCGCGGCGAGCCTCGAAGCTCGACCCGATCGAGGCCTTGCGCCACGAGTGACGCCGGTCAGGCGTCCTCGGTCATCTCGAACACGTTGGTCGGGAACAGCGGCTCGCCGAAGATGAAGCCGATCACGTTCGGCCGCCCGAGGTGGTCGATCAGCGCGGTGATCGTCAGCAGCAACGGCACCGACAGCAGCGCGCCGGTGAAGCCCCAGATCCAGCTGAAGTAGCTGAGCGCGAACAGGATCAGCACCGGGTTCATCGTGAACCGCGCGCCGAGGATCGCCGGCGTGACGAGGTTCGACTCGATCGTGTGCAGCCCGAGATAGGCCGCGGCCGGGACCAGCCCCACCAGCGGCGCGGCGGCGGTGCCGAGCCCGAACAGCGTCAGCAGCGCGATCATCGCCAGCGGGCCGATGTAGGGCAGGAAGTTGAGCAGCGCGGCGAGCCCGCCCCACATCACCGGGTAGTCCATCCCGAGCAGCCACGCCCCGAACGTGACCACGAGCCCGACCGCCAAGTTTATCAGGCCGACGGTGAAGATGTAGGATCCCACTCGGTCCTGCACGTCGCGCATGACCCGCGCGGCCTTCAGCGTCGCGCCGAAATGCTGGCGTTCGAGCAGCAGCCGGCGGCGCATCCGCACCCGCGCCTCGATCATGAAGAACGCCATCAGGAACGTCAGCAGCACCTCGAGCAGGACCGTCGGGGTGGCGAAGGCGAGCTGCTCGAGCATCGTCGGTCCGGCCAGCACTACCTGCTGGCCCTGGTTCGAACCGATGATGTCGGCGACCTTCTCGTTGATCTGCGAGAACCACGCGATGGCGCCTTCCATCTCGCGGAAGTGCTGGCCGATCTGGTCGATCATCGCCGGGATGTCGGCGAACAGCGTCAGCGCCGGCCGCAGCACTGCGCTCAGCGCGAGGGCGAGGACGGCGATCAGCAGGGCCAGCGAGAGGAACGAGGCGAGGAAGTTCGGCAGCCCGAGCTGCGACAGCTTGTCCGCCAGCGGCGACAGCACGATCGTCAGGACGATGGCGGTGACCAGCGGCAGGAACACGACCGAGCCGATCGACAGCACGAACGGCAGCGCCAGGAACAGGCCGATCGCCATCAGCACGACGAGCGCCGAGATCAGGCGCAGTTCCTCGGCCGCGAACGACAGCGTGCGCCGGGGCGGGCGTGGCGCGGGCGCAGGCGGCGTGTCGGGCTCGGGCCGGGCGTTCATGGCCGTGCGTCTCCCCCCTTGCGCGCGCCGCTACTTGATCGGGGTGGTCTGGCCGCGGCCGGCGGCCACCTCGTCCAGCTCCTCGAGGATCGCGCGATGCGCGGCCGGGTCTCCGATGGCGCGCTCGGGGATCGCCCCCTCCTCGATCATCGCCGTCAGCGCCGCGCGAGCACGCCCGACGCGGCTTTTGATCGTGCCGACCGCGCAGCCGCAGATCTGCGCCGCCTCTTCGTACGAGAACCCTCCGGCGCCGACGAGCAGCAGCGCCTCGCGCCGCTCGGGCGGGAGCGTCAGCAGCGCGCGATGCATGTCGCTCAGGTGGATCGGCTCCTCCTGTCCCGCCGGGGCGGTCAGGATGCGTTCGGCGACGGTTTCGTCGTACTCGCCGCGGAAGCGGTTGCGCCGCATGTCGGTGAGATAGGCATTGCGCAGGATCACGAAGGTCCACGCACGCATGCTCGTGCCGGGCTCGAAGCGGTCCTGCGCCGCCCACGCCTTGAGCAGGGTCTCCTGCACCAGGTCGTCGGCGAGATCGGGCCGGCCGCACAAGCCGCGGGCGAAGGCGCGCAGGTGCGGCACGACCTCGGTGAGTTCGCGCTTGAACGCCTGCTTGTCGCTGGCACTGCGCTGGGGCAGCTCCCGTTCGCTCGTCGTCATGGGTTGTCGTTATCGAGCTTGGAAAGCAGGTCCTTGAAGGCATCGGGAATCGGCTCCTCGACGACCGAATCGTAGAGTTGCTTCAACCCGGATGCCCATTCGGGCCCGCGCTTGGGCTTGCTGTTTGCCTTGCCCTTCACGGGCTTTGTCTTCCTGTCACCGATCATTCCGAATGAGTCCGCCCCACCCCTTGTCGTTCCGCCAACTCACCCGTCATGTGCGATCACCGTTGCATTCCTGCAGCGGCAGTGCGCATTTGTGGCGCGATCGTGGAACGAAAGGTTCGCCGTCAGGTTCCCCCCTACTACGCCTTATAGGCAGGGGGGCAGCGAAATTGCAGAGGTGTGACGCCTGTGCAACGGTGCAGAAGCGGCTTCTGGACGCTCGACGGGAGTAAAGGGTGGAGCAGAGACCGGGCGGTCGCAGCACGACGAAAAGGTGGCTGGTCCGCTTCCCGCGGGCGATTCCGGTCGCCATCTTCCTGCTCATCGCCGCGATTACGGTGCTCAGCGTGTTCGCGATCGAGCGCGGCGAGGACGCCCGCGCGGCGGGCCAGTTGCGGACCCGCGCCGCGGCGATCGCTTCGGCCCTCGAGCGTCGGGCCGATGCCAGCAGCGCATACCTCCGCGCCGGCGCGGCGCTGCTGGCGACGCTCGACGAGGTTCGCGCGTCACGGTTCCGGCGCTTCGTCAGCGAGCTGCGGCTCGACGCGGACTATCGCGGGACCGAGGGGATCGGCTGGGCGATGGTCGTCCAGCCCGACGAGGTTGCCGCCTTCAACGCCCTGATCGCGCAGGAAGCGCCCGGTCCGGTTGCCCTTCACCCGCCGCTGGACGGGACCGCGCGCTACGCCGTGCCCGTCACCTTCCTGCATCCCGAGACGGAACGGAACCGGTATGCGCTGGGATACGACATGTTTTCCGAGCCCGTGCGCCGCGCAGCGATGCTCGAGGCCGAGCGCACCACTCGCCCCACCGCAAGCGGCAGGGTCAGCCTGCTCCGCCAAAATGGCGAGGAGTCGCTCGGCTTCCTGATCTTCATGCCGGTGTTCGAGCAGGTGCCCGAGGGCCGGCGGCTCAGGGGTTACATCTTCAGCCCGTTCAGCGCGCCCGACTTTCTCGCCTCTGCGCTCGAGCTCGAGCGCGCCGATGGTTATGACGTGGCGCTCTACGACGGGGCGCCGTCGCGCGGCAACCTGCTGGCGCGCGCCGGGACCGGCAGCGCGGCGGGCGAACGGGTGGTCGAGCGCGTCGCGATCGGCACCGAGCCGTGGACGCTCGAGGTCACCGCGCTCGACGGCGGTGAGCTGTCGGGACTGTCGATGGTCACGATCATCTTCGGCCTGCTCGTCGCCGGGTTGCTGATGCTGCTCGTGCGCATGCTGACCCAGCAGGCGATCGAGGACGAGGCCTCGCTACGCTGGTTCGAGGAACAGGCCTCGATCCGCAACTCGCTGACCCGCGAGCTCAACCACCGGGTCAAGAACACGCTCGCCAACGTGCTGTCGATCATCGCGCTGACGCGCCGTCGGGCCACCAACCTCGCCGAATTCGCAGATGGCCTCGACGGCCGCATCCGCGCCCTGTCGGCGACGCACGACCTGCTGACCCAGTCGGACTGGGGCACGACGCCGATCCGCTCGGTGATCGAGGCCGAACTGCTGCCCTACGTGCAGGACGGCGATCACCAGGTAGACCTGCAGGGCCCGCTGATCGAACTGGCTCCCAACGATGCGCTATCCCTCGGCCTCGCGACCCACGAACTCGCGACCAACGCCGCCAAGTACGGCGCACTGAGCCAACCCGGCGGACAGGTCAGCGTGCACTGGAAGCTGATCTCCGAGGGGCTGGTGCGGCTCGAATGGCAGGAAAGCGGCGGCCCGCCGGTGGCGCCGCTGCGCGGCCGCGGCTTCGGCACCGACCTGATCGAGCGGATCGTTGCTCATGAGCTCAAGCACGAGGTCCAGCTCGACTTCCGGCCCGAGGGCGTTCGCTGCGTGCTCACCATCCCCGTGCGCCAGCCGACCCAGTTCTCGATGCGCGCGAGCCGCATGAGCGGGCGCGATAGCCGTCCTCCGGCACCGCCCCCGTCGCTGCCGCCGCCCACCTCCTGAGCGATCGCGGCAGCCCCGGGGAGGCTGGACCGGTTATATCGCAACGTATACAGCGTGTCGCCGTGCCACGCTGCCTCGCCGTCCTGCGCCTGTTCTGCGCTGCGCTGTTGCTCGCCGCGCTGCCGGCCTGCGGCGGTGCCGGGGGCGCGGATCGCGGGCCGACGGTACTGGCCGCCTCGAGCCTGCAGGAAGCACTCGCGGAGGCCGGCGAGGCCTGGCGCGCACAGGGCCATGCCGCGCCGGTGCTGTCGTTCGCCGCCAGCTCGGCGCTGGCCCGTCAGGTCGAACAGGGCGCGCCCGCCGACCTGTTCGTCTCCGCCGACGAGGCATGGATGGACAGGCTCGAGCGCGCCGACTTGCTGCGCGCCGGTACTCGGACCGACCTGCTTTCCAACCGCCTCGTGCTGATCAGGCCTGAAGGCGGTCGGACACGCGGCCTCGACGACCTCGGCGACGGCCGTCTCGCGCTGGCCGATCCCGATGCGGTTCCCGCCGGCCGCTATGCGAAGGCGGCGCTCGAGAGCCTCGGGCGATGGCAAGAGGTGGCGTCGAAGCTCGTCCCGACCGAGAACGTGCGCGTTGCGCTCGCGCTGGTCGAGCGCGGCGAGGCAGCGCTCGGCGTGGTCTACGCAACCGATGCGCAGGCCTCGGATTCGGTCGAGGTCGTCGAGACCTTCCCCGAAGCCACCCACCCGCCGATCCGCTACCCAACCGCGCTCCTCGCCACATCGACGCATCCCGATGCGGAAGCCTTGCTCGCGTTCCTCGGCTCGGCGGAGGCGCAGCGCATCTTCGCGCGGCACGGGTTCGGAATCGCACGGTGACCGCCTGGCTAAGTCCCGCCGAGTGGAGCGTCGTCGCGCTCTCGCTCAGGGTCAGCCTCGTCGCCGTCGCGCTGACCCTGCCGCTGGCTTACGCGCTCGCGTGGCTGCTCGCCCGCCGCCGATTTCCGGGCGCGATCCTGCTCGACGCGCTGGTGCACCTGCCGCTGGTCGTGCCGCCGGTCGTGACGGGCTGGCTGTTGCTGGTCCTGTTCGGGCGGACCGGCCCGGTCGGCGCCTGGCTCGAGGCGCAGTTCGGCATCGTGCTGGTGTTCCGCTGGACGGGCGCCGCGCTGGCCGCCGCGGTGATGGCGCTGCCGCTGATGGTGCGCGCGATGCGCCTCTCGATCGAGGCGGTCGACCGCCGCCTCGTCGAGGCTGCGCGCACGCTCGGCGCCCGGCCGTGGCGGGCTTTCGCGACGATCACCCTGCCGCTCAGCCTGCCGGGCATCGCCGCCGGCGCGATGCTCGGCTTCGCCCGCTCGCTGGGCGAGTTCGGCGCGACGATCACGTTCGCCTCGAATATCGCCGGCGAGACCCGCACGCTGCCGCTGGCGATCTACAGCGGGCTGCAACTGCCGGGCGCCGAGGCCCAGGTCGCGCGCCTCTCGATCATCTCGATCGGGCTGTCGATCGGCGCGCTGGTCGTCTCCGAGCTGCTCGTGCGCCGCGCGGGCGGGAGCCGCGCGCATGTCCTTTGAGGTCTCGATCCATCACCGGATCGGCGAGCGGGCGATCAACCTCGCGTTCTCGTCCGACGAGCGCCTGACCGCGCTGGTCGGCCCCTCGGGAGCCGGCAAGACCTCCGTGCTCAACTGCCTCGCCGGGCTGCTGCGGCCGCTGCGGGGCCGGATCGCCGTGGCCGGGACGGTGCTGTTCGACGCTGGCCTCAACGTCGATCTCCCGCCCGAGCGCCGCGGCGCCGGTTACGTGTTTCAGGACGCGCGGCTGTTCCCGCACCTCAGGGTCGACGCCAACCTGCGCTACGGCGAGCGGCTGGCCCCGATGGGCCGGCGCTGGATCGGCCACGCCGACGTGGTCGAGTTCCTCGGCATCGGCCACCTGCTCGGGCGCTGGCCGGCGACCCTGTCGGGCGGCGAGACGCGCCGGGTGGCGATCGGCCGAGCGCTGCTCTCCGCGCCGCGTTTCCTTTTGCTCGACGAGCCCTTCGCCTCGCTCGACGCCGATCGGGCCGAAGCGCTGATGACGCTGGTCGAGCGGATTCGCGACGAGCTGGCGATCCCGATCCTGCTCGTCAGCCACGACCGCGGAGAGGTCGAACGGCTGGCGGGGCGGGTGGTGACGCTGCGTTAGGCGAGGGCCCTCCCCCATCGAGGGGGAAGGGGCTGCAGCTCAGCCGCCGCCGGGCGGACGCGCGCCCGGAGGAGGCCCACCCGCGGGCGGACCGAACGGGCGCGGCTCCTCGCCCGGAGGCGGCGGCGCGCCCATGATCAGCACTGCCGGCTGGCCCTTGATCTCGCGCATCGCGACGAAGATGTTGTTGAGCGAGCGCGTCTTCGGCGAGCTGCCGTACTCGAGGCCGGGCTTGAGCGCCTCGTCGGTATAGGGCGCCATCGCCGGGTCGTTGGCGAAGTACTTGTCGTAGGCCTGCTGGTAATCGAGGTCCTCGTCGACGGCCTTGCGGGCGACCTCGGCGATCTTCTGGGTGTAGGCGAGGTAGCGCTGCAGCCCGGCCCAGGTGTTCACGTGGCCATGGCCCTCGACGACCTTGTCGACCCCGGTGATGGTCTGCACGAGACGGCCGACGGTGGTCGGGGCGGCGAGCATGCTGCCGCCCGAGCCCGGATCGATCAGCGGGCCCATGTCCCACGCCATCACGTCGCCCATCAGCAGGACCTTCTCCTGCGGGAAGACGACGAAGGCGTCGCCGTCGGTGTGTGCGGGGCCGAAGTAGTAGAGGTCGATCTGGTCGCGGCCGCTGCCGAGCGTCAGCCGGTCGTCGAAGCTCTGGCTGACCTTCGAGTTGCTCGGCATCGCCGCCATCCGCGCGGCGGTGTTCGCCTGGACCACCACCTGGACCTTGCCGTCGAGCGCGGTGTCGATCTCGTCGTTGCTGCCGAGGTGGTCGGGGTGCGAGTGGGTGTTGATGATCATCGTCACCGGCTTGTCGGTGAACTCGCGCACCTTGGCGAGGATCGCCGCGCCGTTGTTGCCGAGCTTAGTGTCGACCAGCACGACGCCGTCGCTGCGCACGAAGGCGGTGGTGTTCCCGCCGGCGCCGAAGATCTTGTAGACGTTCTCGGAGACCTTTTCGGTCTCGCCGATCCCGGGCAGGCCCTGCGCATAGATGCCCGCCGCGACGAGGCCGCCGGCGGCAATCGTTGCCAGGATTGCGATCCGCTTCATTGTCACCCTCCGAAAAACACCCTCTCGACGAACCAGTACGCGCCGGCCGCCATGACCACTATCGAGCCGCCCACCACGATCGCCTTGTCCGTTTTCGGCCAGCGCTGCCGGACGAGGGCCAGCAGGGTGGCCACCACGGCGACGATCGCGAGCTGTCCCAGCTCGACTCCGACGTTAAACGAAAACAGCGACCAGCCAAGCGCTTCTTGAGGAAGTCCGAATTCGCGGAGCACGCTGGCGAAGCCGAATCCGTGCACGAGGCCGAACGCGCCGGCCACCCAGGCGCGCAGATCCCGGCCTTGTTCCTTGCGTTGCAGCAGGTTGTCGGCGCCGACGACGACGATGCTGAGGGCAATGGCGGGTTCGACCAGCCAGCCCGGCGGGTTGACGATGTCCAGTGCGGCAAGGCTCAGCGTGACCGAGTGGCCGATGGTGAAGGAGGTGACGATCACGAACAGCCGGCGCAGCGATCCGCCGAGCAGCAGCAGGCCGACCAGGAACAGGATATGGTCGGGCCCGATCATGATGTGGTGCACGCCGGAGGGGATGAAAGTCCCCATCACCGCGAGCGCCCCGGCGGTCGTGCCGCGGTAGTAGGTCACCGGATCGCTTGTCGCCGAGAGGATGAACTGCTGGCGCAGGCCGCCGTCCTCGTAGACGTTGATGAAGGTCTGGTGGTCGGGGTCGGCCGGAAACAGGTTCGTGTCGATCGACAGGGCGCCCTCGGGTTCGCCGGGCAGGCGGAACTCGAGCTCGATCGCCTCGTCGTCGTCGACCACCGCGATCGCCCCCCACTCGGCACGCGCGAACCGGTCCCCCTCGAATTCAATGCGCGAAGCGAGGTAGCGCTCGATCCGCGCCCGGTGAGCCTCACGCACCGCCGGGTCGAGCAGTTGCCTTGGATCGCTGAGCCCGAGCACCGGGGCGATATCGGTCAGGTGCACGCGGAGACGGCCCTCGACCGCAGCGTCGCTCACCTCGACGTCGAGATAGCTGAACGGGACCGGGTGCGCCGAAGCCGGCGCGGAGAGGGCGAGCGCCAGGGCGGCGGCGATCCAGCGAAGCAGGAGTCTGGTCATCGGCGCGCACGTCTTGCCGCCCCGGCGGCGCTTGGCAAGGGAGATACCCTGCTTCTCCCGCGACTTGCTGACTTCGGCTTGGCGAAACATCGTTGTTGCGCCATGATCGATTCGTTCAACGGAGTCGCGAGGCTCCGGCCCCTGCCGCGGGAGAGAGTCCGGGCCCGACCCGGACCGCCGAAGGAGCAACCGCCCCGGAATCTCTCAGGCGAGAAGGACCGCGTCGGGGAACGGACACTCTGGAAAGCGGGCGGCGGCTTCGCCGTCCCACCGAAGGGGTAAGCGAGCGAGGGATCGTTCGCCAAGCTCTCAGGTTTCCCGACAGAGGGGGCTCGGAAATGACGTCCGCCGTGGGCGTCGCCGGCCATGTCGGGGAATGCCGTGATGAGCGACGAGGACCTCCAACCGCTGCCGCTCGACGCCTGGCACCGCGCCCGCGGCGCGCGCATGGTGCCTTTCGCCGGCTACGCGATGCCCGTGCAGTTCGAGGGCATCGTCGCAGAGCACGAATGGACCCGCGCCCACGCGGCCTTGTTCGACGTCTCGCACATGGGGCAGCTCTTCGTCTCGGGCGAGGGTGCCGAATCGGCGCTCGAAGCGCTGCTGCCGATCGACCTCGCCACGCTCGAACTCGGCGCGCTGCGCTATTCGCTGCTGCTCGACGACGACGGTGGGATTATCGACGATCTGATCGTCGCCCGCTGGCGGCAGGGGTTCTACCTCGTCGTCAACGGCGCCACCAAGCACGGTGACGTCGCCCATATGCGCGAGCGCTTGCCGGGCCGGGTCACGCTGGAAGTCCTCGAGGATCGCGCGCTGCTCGCGCTCCAGGGCCCCGAGGCTTTCGCGGTGCTCGAGCGGCACGCGAGCGGCCCGTGGCCGCTGTCGGCGCTGACCTTCATGCGCGGCGGGCCGTTCGCGATCGCCGGGGTCGAGGCGTGGATCAGCCGCACCGGCTATACCGGCGAGGATGGGTTCGAGATCGCGTTCGCTGCGACCGAGGCCGAACGGGTCGCCGACCTGCTCTGCGCCGAGCCCGAGGTGAAGCTCGCCGGGCTCGGCGCGCGGGATTCGCTCAGGCTCGAGGCGGGCCTGCCGCTCTACGGCCACGACATCTCCCGCGAGACCGACCCCGTCACTGCCGGGCTCGCCTGGTCGATAGCCAGGCGCCGCCGCGAGCAGGGCGGCTTTCCCGGCCACGCCCGCATCGCCGCGCTGCTTGCCGAAAGCCCCGCACGCCGCCGCGTCGGCCTGTCGCTCGGCGGTCGCCTGCCTGCCCGCGAAGGCGCGCCGGTCCTGAATGGCGAGACAGAGGTCGGCCGAGTCACTTCGGGCGGATTCTCCCCCACGCTCGGCCACCCGATCGTCATGGGATACGTGGACAGCGCGCACGCCGAAACCGGAACACGGCTCGAAGTCGAGGTCCGCGGCCGCCGCCTCGAAGCCGAGGTCGTCCCACTGCCGTTCGTCCCCCACCGCTACCACCGCCAAGGAGACCGCCGATGACGCGCTATTTCACCGAGGAGCACGAATGGATCGAGGTCGACGGCGACACCGCCACCGTCGGCATCACCGACCACGCACAGTCGCAGCTCGGCGACATCGTCTTCGTCGAGGTCCCCAAGGCGGGTGCCGTACTCGCCAAAGGCAAGGAGGCGGCGGTGGTCGAATCGGTCAAGGCCGCGAGCGACGTCTACGCGCCGGTCAGCGGCACCGTCACCGAGGGCAATACCGCGATCGAGGACGACCCGGCGCTGGTCAACTCGGCTGCCGAGGGCGAGGGCTGGTTCTTCAGGCTGACCCTGTCCGACCCGACCGAACTCGACGGCCTGATGGACGAGGCCGCTTACCGCGA
>JBIQKN010000123.1:0-5521 GCA_044506565.1 Sphingomonadales bacterium
TTCCAGGCGCGGGGCAGGTGCGGGTTGGCGGAGGTGGGGCCGCCGGTGACGACGGTGCCGGGCTCGGCGATGATCGCCTCGAGCACCGAGCCCGAGCGCGGGGTGGTGGTGACGACGGCGCGCGGGTGGCGGCCGAGGCGCAGGCCGAGCTGGAGCGTGGTCCAGGTCTCCGCGGCGTACTCCCACTTGGCGAGCTCGTCGCACCAGGCATAGTGGTGCTGCGGCCCGCGCAGCAGGTGCGGGGTGTGGCCCGAGAACAGCTGCGCCTCGGCGCCGGTGCGGAAGCGCAGGCGGCCGAGGCCTGGGTGCCATTCGCGGATCCAGTCGGCGGCGACCGTGAGCAGGCCGCTCTCGCCCTCGACCATGACCCGGCGGGCGTCGTCGAGCGTAGCGCCGACGAGAGCGATGCGGATCGGATCGGGGCGGCGGGCGTGCCCGGCGACGCGCGCGGTCAGCCACTCGGCGCCGGCGCGGGTCTTGCCGAAGCCGCGGCCGGCCTTGATCACCCAGGTCGACCAGTCGCCGGACGGGGCGAGCTGCCCGTCGTGGGCCCAGGCGTCCCACGCGCGGTCGAGCGCGTCGCGCAGCTCGCCGCCGAGCAGACCGAGCGCCGCGCGGCGCCAGGCGGGCGCGAGCCCGGCGAGCCAGGCGACGATGTCGAGGTCGGACGGGAGCTGGAGGTCAGGCCGCGGATGCATCTTCGGCGTCGGGGGCGGATCCGGCGTCGGGGTCGGACAGCGCCTCGGGATCGACGCCGGCGCGGCGCGCGGCTTCGATCGCCTCGAGCTTGGCAAGGATCGAATCGCGCACTTCGTCGAGCGAGCGCGGGCGGGGGCGCCAGCGCGGGCTGACGCCGCCGCCGTGGACCGCGGCGTGGTGGAGCTTGAGGATCGTCACCGCGTCGCCGACGGTCATCTCGGGGATCGGGGTGTCGGGATCGGGCGCGAAGCCCTCGAGCGCGTCGGCGGCGCGGCGGACCAGCGCCATCTCGATCCGCGCGTAGCCCTGCTCGAGCGCGGCCTGCCAGCGCGCGGCGAAGGCGCCGTCGAGCCGGCGGCGGCGGTAGACCGTATTCTTGCAGAAGCCGGCGGCCTCGGCCGACCAGGTGACGTTGCAGCTGGCGCCGAGCGCGTCGAAGAACCTGGCCTCGGACTCCTCGGTCATGCTCTTGCCGCGGCTGGCGATCCGTTGCGGGCCGTCCTTGCCCGAGGCGCGGAGCGCGGTGCCGGGGATGCGGGAGCGGGTGCTGGGGGACCTGGGGGGCGAGTCGGGCATGTTCGCCCTATGTTCCATTTGGGCGCGAATGTCAAGTAGAATGTGCCAAATGGGTTAGTTCGTGCCGCGTGCGGACGGGGCAGGCCCCTCCACCACCGGCCGGTGGCCGGCGGTCCCCCTCCCCATCCCCGCTTTGCGGGGACAGGGAGGATCGGGGTGTGCTCGAGGCCGGTGCTGCTCCACCATCCCGGAGCAAGGCCCGGGGACGACGGCTAGAGGACGAAATCGCTCGCCTGGAGCGAGATCGAGCCTTCGAGGTAGATCAGGAAGTCCTTGACCCCGTCGCCGTCGACGTCGCCGGCGACGAAGGTGTCGCCACCCGACTGCCAGGAGCGCAACTCGCCCGCGGTGCCGGAGAAGGCGCTGGCGCCGATGAAGTCGAACGCCTGGTCCCCGCCCTTGCCGACCTTGGCGTCGACCTTGCCGAGATCGATCAGGTCGCCCTCCGAGCGCGAGAAGTCCGTGATGTAGTCGGCCGAGCTGACGCTGCGGCCGCCGAACTCGCCGTCGTCGAACACGAAGCGGTCGGCGCCGGTGCCGCCGGTCATGTCGTCGGTCCCGGCGCCGCCGCGCAGGACGTCGTTGCCGGCATCGCCGTAGAGGAAGTCGCGGCCGGCGTCGCCGAACAGCCGGTCGGCGCCGTCCTCGCCTTCGAGCAGGTCGCTGCCCGAGCCGCCATAGAGCCGGTCGCCACCGCGGCCGCCGACGAGATCGTCCTTGCCGGAGCCGCCATAGAGCCAGTCGCTGCCGCGCCCGCCGAGGAGGATGTCGTCACCGCCTGCGCCGGCGATGTCGTCGCCATAGCGGGAGCCGAACATGACGTCGCCGGCCGAGGTTCCATCGGCGTACAGCGCACCGGGATTGGCGAACACGAAGTCGCCCGCGACGAGATCGCCGGGCGCGACGTCGTCGAGAGTCAGGCGGTGGTCGCGGCCGCCATAAAAGGCGTTGAGAGTGGCGTCGCCGTAGGAATCGGTTTCGAGCAGCGCGAGGACCTGGTCGAAGTCGCTGACTCCCCAGGCGCTGAGATCGACGCGATCGACGTCGAAGGTGAAATCCCACACGAGGTCGTCGGAGAACGCGGCGCCCGGCCGCGAGGAGACGATGAACCAGTCGCGGCCCGAGCCGCCCCACAGGTCGTTGACGCCGGAGCCGCCGATCAGGTCGTCGTCGCCCGCGTCGCCGTAGAGCAAGTCGTCGCCGCTGCCGCCATCGATCAGGTCGTGGCCGCCATAGCCGTAGATGGTGTCGTTGCCGCCGCGGCCGAACAGGTTGTCGCTCCAGTCGGTGCCGTCGATGATGTCCCGGTAACTGGAGCCGTAGATGGTCGCCATATAGTCAGTCCTTTGTCGGCCCCCTTCGAGCGGGAAGATCGACGGAAGCGGCTGAATGCCGCATGACGCTGACGGCAATCTGCCGGAAAGCGAACCGGACGATCCCTTTCGCGACTTTCGGGAACCCACCCGGCGGTCCCGCGTTTGTCCCTTACCGAACGATGAAAATCCTTCGGTCATGAGACATCCACGAGAGATCGAGGATCGTTTCAGGAGCCCCGACGGCCCAGCGCCGCCGGGGCTTTTGCTTTGCCGCGAACGCGCGCAGGATCGGGCGATGCGGGAGGGGTACGACTACGTCGTGGTGGGATCGGGGTCGTGGTGGGATCGGGCTCGGCCGGTGCGGTGGTTGCCGCGCGCCTCAGCGAGGATCCGGCGGTGTCGGTCTTGCTGCTCGAGGCCGGCCCGCGCGACCGGCACCCTCTGCATGCCCGCCCTGCCCCGCGGCAACCCGAACCTCGCCTGCATGATGATCGGCGAGAAGGCCGCCGACCTCATTCGCGGCCGGACGTTGCCTCCCGCCGGCGAAGCGGCCAGACCAGCTGCCTGACATAGCCGTCGGGCGCGTGCACGCCGGGGACGCCGTAGCCTTGCGGCCAGGCATCGCCCGGCAGGTAGTGCGTGCCGAACCAGCGGTCGAGCATCGGCAGGTGGACTGCGAAATTGCGGTCGACCGCCGCCTTGTCGATCGCATGGTGCCAGTGATGGAAGCGCGGCATGGCGATCCACCGCTCGAGCCACCGCGCCCGCGGGGCGAAGTTGGCGTGGATGAACACCGCGTGGAACGAGACCAGCGCGAGGTAGGCGAACACCGCGCGTTGGTCGAAGCCCGCGACGATCAACGGCAGCAATACCAGGCCGCGGGTGACGACGACGTCGACCAGATGCAGCCGCGAGCCGGCGATCCAGTCCATCCGCTCGGCCGAATGGTGCACCTCGTGGAAGCGCCACAGCCAGGGCACTGCATGGAACGCCCGGTGGACCCAGTACTGCGCGAGGTCGGCGAGAAGCACGCAGAGCGCGAACTGCACGAGCAGCGGCAGCGACTGCACCGCGCGCTGCATCGCCGGAACCGCCAGCGCGTCGCCGAGCGCCACGGCGGGGGCGAGCACCAGCACGCTCATCAGCTGGACCAGCGCGTGGCTCATGAAGAAGTACTGCGTGTCGGTCAGCCAGCCGCGGCGGAACGGGCCCTGCTCGCGGCGCAGCGCGAAGGCACGCTCGAGCGGGACGAACAGCGCGGCGGTCGACAGCACGCCGAGCACGAACCAGTCGAGCCCGATGTAGACCGCGCTTTCGCCCGGGCGCTCGATCTCGACCCCGCCGGCGCCGAGCGCGAGGGCAAACGTTGCAAGGGCCAGCCCCGCCACGCCGAGCGCCTTCTTCCGCCGCAGCAGCAGCGACACCCCGGCCAGCGCCAGCGTGGCGAGGATCGCGAGGTCGATCGCGAGGCGGACCAGGTCGAGCGGATAGCGCGAGCGCAGCTCGGGCACGGTCAGCCACTGCGGGAAATGCAGGCACAGCACCGCAGCGACCGAGAGCACGCCGAGCACGACGGCAAGCACGCCGCTGATCCACCCGGTGCCGAAACGCCGCGGTGCGGCGTCGGCGAAAATGCGCGCCAGAGCTTCCTCAGCGGCCGATGCCATGCCCCTGTCCTCCCGCCGGCCAGCCTATAGCCACGCTCGCGGGGAAAAAAGCTGAATTGCGGTGGCACCAGGGGCGGGCAACGCCTATGTGCGCCCCATGAAGATCGCCCTCGCATCCGATCATGCCGCGCTCGCGCTCAAGGCGGAGCTCGCCGAATGGCTCGCCGGACTCGGCCACGAGGTCGCCGACCTCGGCACGCACGGCAGCGAGTCGGTCGACTACCCGGACTACGGCTACAAGCTCGCCGAGCACCTCGCCGCGGGCGAGGCCGAGCGCGGTATCGCGCTGTGCGGCAGCGGGATCGGCATCGCGATCGCGATGAACCGCAATCCGGCGGTTCGCTGCGCGCTGGTTTCCGAGCCGGTCTCGGCCCGGCTTGCACGGACGCACAACGATGCCAATGCGATCGCCCTCGGCGCGCGCCTCGTCGGCAGCGACATGGCCAGGGCCTGCGTCGAGGCGTTCCTCGGCGCCGAGTTTTCCGGCGGGCGCCACACCCGCCGGGTGGAGAAGCTTTCCAAGATTCCGCAGGACGCCTGACGCATGAGTTCGCTTACCCAGGAAGCCGCCCAAGAGACCGCACCCGCGACGGCGGCCGATCCGCTGCAGCGGTTCTGGCACGACAGCCTCGCCGAGGCCGATCCCGAAGTCGCCGCGATCATCGGCCGCGAGCTCGGCCGCCAGCGCGACCGGATCGAGCTGATCGCCAGCGAGAACATCGCCAGCCCGGCGGTGCTCGAGGCGACCGGCTCGGTGTTCACCAACAAGTACGCCGAGGGCTACCCGGGCCGGCGCTACTACGGCGGGTGCGAATACGCCGACCAGGTCGAGACGCTGGCGATCGAGCGCGCCAAGCAGCTGTTCGGCTGCGAGTTCGCCAACGTGCAGCCCAACTCGGGCAGCCAGATGAACCAGGCGGTGTTCCTCGCGCTGCTCACGCCGGGCGACACCTTCATGGGGCTCGACCTCGCCGCGGGCGGGCACCTGACTCACGGCTCGCCGGTCAACATGAGCGGCAAGTGGTTCAACGCGGTGCCTTACGGCGTGCGTCGCGAGGACCAGCGCCTCGACATGGACGAGATCCGCCGGCTGGCGCAGGAGCACAAGCCGAAGCTGATCATCGCCGGCGCGACCGCCTATCCGCGGCATTGGGACTTCGCCGCCTTCCGCGAGATTGCTGACGAGGTCGGCGCCTACCTGCTGGCCGACATGTCGCACTTCTCCGGCCTCGTCGCCGGCGGTGCGCACCCCTCGCCGTTCCC
>JBIQKN010000124.1:0-5447 GCA_044506565.1 Sphingomonadales bacterium
TGCCTGCCGTGCGCCGGGGTGACCGCGTGGAACGCGCTCTACGAGGGGCCGCGCGCGCTGGTGCCGGGGATGCGGGTGCTGGTGCTCGGCAGCGGCGGGGTGTCGATGCTCGCGCTGCAGCTGGCGCGCGCCGGCGGGTGCGAGGTGATCGCGACCTCGTCGTCGAACGACAAGCTCGAGCGGACCAAGGCTCTCGGCGCGGCGCACGGGGTCAACTACAGGGACGTGCCCGACTGGGGCCGCTACGTCGGGCAGGAGCTCGGCGGGGTCGACAAGGTGGTCGAGGTCGGCGGCGCGGGCACGGCGGAGCAGTCGATGGCGGCGCTGCGCACGCAGGGCGAGATCGCGCTGATCGGCGTGCTGCAGCCCGAAGGCGGGCCCAACCCGCGCGGGCTGATGATGACCGCGGGCTCGATGCGCGGGATTTTCGTCGGCTCGGCGGCGATGGCGCGGCGGCTCAACGCGGCGGTCGACGTCAACCGCATCGAGCCGCTGATCGGCAAGCGCTTCCCGTTCGAGCAGGCGAAGGAGGCCTATGCGCACGCCTGGGGGCCGGAGAGCTTCGCCAAGACGGTGATCGAGCTTTAGGCAGGGGCCCTCATCCAACTCTGACTAAGCCCCTTCGGGGCCAAGTCTTCGTATCCTTCTCCCGCAAGCGGGAGAAGGACGTTGTGTTCGCATCGAGCCTTCTTCTCCCGTTGACGGGAGAAGGATACGGAGACTTACTCGCGCAGCGAGTTAGTCGCAGTTGGATGAGGGTTGCCTGATCATGTGGGAAGTGCGCGTCAGCCCTTGCGGCGATTTCGACAACCATCCGTTCGAATCGGAGCATTTCGTGGCGCGGCCGCTGAGCGCGGCGATGGGGGCCGAGATCGTGGGCCCGCGGCTGACCGAGCTGAGCGAGGCCGGGATCGCCGACTTCAAGCGCGCGCTGTACCACCACAAGATGCTGTTCGTGCGCGGCCAGCACCTGAGCCACGCCGAGCACGAGGGGTGGGCGGCGCGCCTCGGGCCGTTCGCGGTCGACGCCTACACGCAGGGCGTCGAGGGGCACCGCAACGTCCACCCGATCATCAAGGAAGCCGACACCGTGGTGCCGTCGCTGTTCGGCGGCGGGTGGCACACCGATTCGCCGTTCCTTGCAGAGCCGCCGGCGATCACCACGCTGCGCGCGGTCGAGGTGCCGCCCTATGGCGGCGACACGACCTGGTGCAACTCGGCGCTCGCCTTCCGGCACCTCAGCAAGACCTACCAGGACATGCTCCGCGGGCTGCGCGTGCACATGTCGGCGCGCAACAACTACCTGACGCAGGAGACGCTGCTCGGCACCGCGATCCAGTTCTCGAACGAGGAGACGCGGCGCGAGGGGCTCGAGGGCCGGTTCCACCCGCTGGTCCGCACGCATCCCGAAAGCGGCGAGGAGTCGCTCTACATCTGCGACACCTACACGATCGGGTTCGAGGGGATGACGACGCAGGAGGCCAAGCCGATCGTCGACTTCCTTGTCGCCCACACCACCCAGCACGCCTTCACGTGTCGGCTCAGGTGGGAAGTCGGCATGGTCGCGCTCTGGGATAACCGGCTGACGATGCACCTCGGGCCGAACGACTACGACGGCTTCCGGCGCGAGATGTACCGGACCACGACCGCGGGGACGGTGCCGGTCTAGGCGCGCGTCAGCGCCCGCCGGCGAGCGCGGGATTGCGCCAGGAAGAGAGTGCACGAGCGGACGGGTCCGGCCGGCGGCCTGGGCGTCACAGGATTGCCGTGCGTGAGCATCGTTGCGAACGGCGGACGGGGCTACGCATAACCGTCTGCTCGGCCCTGTGGTGCGAGGCGGCGGCGCGGCGGGCTCGCGTCCTTGGCGCCTTCCGTCGGGGCATACCCCGAGCTTGTCCGAACCGAGGCCCGGTCCTCGCATCCCGGGACGGACACGCGTGCGGACGACGATGTCCGTCAGGGTGCCGGCCGGATCGCGCGGGGATAGAGAGCGAAGCGCTTACCGCCCCCGCACCCGCCGCTGGTGCCAGCTTGCGCCGGCGAGCGGCCCTATAACCGATTTGGTTTGTTTTGTCAAGAGGCATTTCCCGGAACCGCCTCTCCGCCAGCGTCGTTGCAGACCTGCCGATCTTCTGGAATAACTCGGACATATTCAATGTCCGACGTTCCGGGGGAGAGTTCCAATGCGATCCGTCCTTGCGCTGCTGGCCGCCGGTGCGGCCCTCGTCGCCATCCCTGCCGCGGCGCAGGACGCCGACCCGCCGCCGGTTGTCGAGGACTTCGCGCCCTCTTCGCTCAACCAGCCGGGCCAACAGTACCCGCAGGTCAATTCGCAGGGCTACGTGCGCTTCCGCGTCGAGGCACCGCAGGCGCAGAGCGTGCGGGCCACGCTCGGCCTGGGCGGGCAAGGGGGCACGGTGCTGCACAAGGCCGAGGACGGGGCATGGGTCGGGACCACTGCCGGACCGCTCGACGAAGGGTTTCACTATTATCACCTCGACGTCGACGGCGGCACGTTCAACGACCCGGGCGCGCTCAACTTCTTCGGCTCGCGGCGCTGGGAAAGCGGCGTCGAGGTGCCCGCGCACGATGCCGAGTTCTACGCGCTGAAGGACGTGCCGCACGGTCAGGTGCGGCAGGTGCTGTTCCCCTCGCCGAGCACCGGCACGCAGCGGCGCGCGTTCGTCTACACGCCGCCGGGCTACGACCAGAGCAGCGAGCGTTACCCGGTGCTCTACCTGCAGCACGGCTGGGGCGAGGACGAGACGGCGTGGAGCAACCAGGGCCACGCCAACCTGATCATGGACAACCTGATCGCCGAGGGGAAAGTCCGGCCGTTCCTGATCGTGATGACCTACGGCATGACCAACGACATCACCCCCGGAGCGCCGGGGGGCCTCGCCGCGTTCGACATCAGGCCGTTCCAGACGGTGCTGCTCGACGAACTGATCCCCTACGTCGACCGCGAGTTCCGCACGCTGGCCGACGCCGATCACCGGGCGATGGCGGGCCTTTCGATGGGCGGGTTCGAGACCAAGCTGATCACCACCGCCAACGTCGGCACGTTCGGCTACGTCGGGCTGTTCAGCGGCGGCACGTTCTCGGTCGAGGACGTGGCCAATGCGCCCGGCTTCCGCGACGAGGTGAAACTGGTGTTCGTCAGCTTCGGCAGCCGCGAGCTCGCCAACCGGCGCACCGCGCCTCCGGGCGTGCCCGAGAGCGATCCCGCCGCCAATGCCGCGGCGCTCAAGGCCTCGGGGTTCAACAGCGTGTTCTACGTCTCGCCCGACACGGCCCACGAGTTCCTGTCGTGGCGGCGCAGCCTGCGCGAATTCGCCCCGCTGCTGTTCCGCGAGTGAGCGGCGGCACGCTCAGTCGGCGAAGAAGTTCAGCTCGAGCAGGACGTTGTTCGGATCGGGCGTGAAAATCTGCCGCAGGTTGATCGCCGAGACGAGGTTCTCCTGGTACTCGGCGCCCATGGCATCGAGCCGGCCCTTCACTTCCTCGTAGCCCGTGCACCGCAGCGCGACGTGGTGCAGCGCGCCGGTCAGCGAGCCCGGCTGCACCTCGCGGTCGTAGGCGCGGTAGCAGTCGAGCGAATTGATGTGGATGATCGCGCGATCCTCGGCGTCGAACATCCAGGTGGCGGTCTCGGGCGTCAGCGGGGGCGGTGCGTCCTTGCGCACGAGGCCGAGCAGGCGGCCGTAGAACTCCGCCGTCTCGTCGAGCCTGTCAGTGATGATGTTGACGTGGTCGAGCGCCTCGACGTTCATGGTTGCGCCTTCCTCTCTCGGGCTGCCGCTTTCCCCTTGCACCCCTAGCCGAATATTGTATGTGCCGCATACAAATTTCGCATATGTGATTCTTTCATGAGTGAGAGGAACCTCTTGATGGCCGCGAACCTTGAGCAGATCCTGCAGAACACGCCCGACATCGTGGCGAAACTGCGCAATTCGCAGATCGGTGCCTACGTCTATCCGGTTGTCGCGCCCGAGTTCTCGAACTGGCGTTCGGAGCAGTGGGCCTGGCAGCACAGCGCGGTGCTGTTCGACCAGTCGCACCACATGGTCGACCTCTACATCAAGGGTCCCGACGCGCTCAAGCTGCTCAGCGACACGATGATCAACTCGCCGAAGGGCTGGGAAGTCAACAAGGCGAAGCAGTACGTCCCGACCACCCCCTACGGCCACGTGATCGGCGACGGCATCATCTTCTACCTCGCCGAGGAAGAGTTCGTTTACGTCGGCCGCGCGCCGGCCGCCAACTGGCTGCGCTTCCACGGTGAGACCGGCGGCTACAACGTCGAGATCATCCACGACGACCGTTCGCCGAGCCGCCCGATGGGCAAGCCGGTGCAGCGCATCAGCTGGCGCTTCCAGATCCAGGGACCGCGCGCCTGGGACGTGATCGAGAAGCTCAACGGCGCCCCGCTCGACAAGCTCAAGTTCTTCAACATGTCGACGATGAAGATCGGCGACAAGACCGTCCGCACGCTGCGCCACGGCATGGCCGGCTCGCCGGGCCTCGAGATCTGGGGTCCCTACGAAGAGCAGGACTACATCCGCGAGCAGATCCTCAAGGCGGGCGAAGAGTTCGGCCTGATCCCGGTCGGCAGCCGCGCCTATCCGTCGAACACGCTCGAGTCGGGCTGGATTCCGAGCCCGCTGCCGGCGATCTACACCGGCGACGAGCTGAAGAGCTACCGCGAGTGGCTGCCGGCCGGCTCGTACGAGGCCACCGGCGCGATCGGCGGCTCGTTCGTCGGCAAGTCGATCGAAGACTACTACCTGAACCCGTGGGAACTCGGCTACGGCCCGTTCGTGAAGTTCGACCACGACTTCATCGGCGCCGACGCGCTGAAGAAGGTCGACCCGGCGCAGCAGCGCAAGAAGGTCACCCTCGAGTGGAACAAGGAAGACATCCAGAAGATCGTCTCCTCGCTGTTCGAGCCCGAGGGCGAGCAGTACAAGTTCTTCGACCTGCCGCTCGCGAACTACGCCAACTCGAACTACGACGCGGTCGTCGACGCGGACGGCCAGACCGTCGGCCTGTCGATGTTCACCGGCTACTCGTTCAACGAGAAGAAGGCGCTCTCGCTCGCCACGGTCGACCACGAGGTCCCGCTCGGCACCGAGCTCCACGTGCTGTGGGGTGAGGAACCGAACACGCAGAAGACCACGGTCGAGCCGCACAAGCAGATCAAGGTCCGGGCGATCGTCTCGCCGGTGCCGTACAGCCAGATGTCGCGCGAGACTTACGCGACCGGCTGGCGCACCTCGCGCGTCAGCGAACCGGCTTAACCGCTAGACGGGGCCTCACCTCCCCCCAAAACCCGGGGCTCCGGCTAAAGGATGGCCCATGGACCGGAGACGGTTCATGGGCCATTTCTTTTGGGAGGCAGCAGGCAGTAGGCAGTAGGCAGTAGGCAGTAGGCAGTAGGCAGTAGG
>JBIQKN010000125.1:0-5389 GCA_044506565.1 Sphingomonadales bacterium
GGGAACGGCGTCCATTCCTCGCCCTCGGGCAGCGGGGCGAAGATCGCGTCGAGCATCTCATCCGTCACCGCCTCGGGGGCAGCCGGATTCCAGCGCGGCGCGTTGTCCTTGTCGACCAGCACCGCGCGCACGCCCTCGGCGAAGTCGGGGCGCAGGATCATCCGCGCGGCTAGGCGGTATTCGAGCGCCATTTCCTCGGCGAAGTCGCGCTTGCCCGCACTTTCGGCGAACTGGCGCAGCGCGACCTTGGCGGTCGTCGGGCACTTGGCGGTCACTGCCTTCAGTTCCTTGGCCGCCCATTCCGACGCGTCGCCGGCCAGCGCGGCAAGAATCTCCTCGAGCCGGTCGGAGGCGAACAGCCGCGCGATCCGCTCGGCGTTGCCGGCCAGTCGCGCCGGCGGCGGTTCGGTGGCATGCGCGGCGAGAATCGCGGCCGCGCGTGCGGGCTCGATGGCGATCAGCGCCTTGGCTTCGGCGAGGCGCTCGTGCGCCAGGTAGTGAGTCGCCAGCCCCGCCCACAGGCATTCCGCCCCGTCGAGCCGCGCGCCGGTCAACGCGAGGAACTGGCCGATCCGGCCGGGCAGCCGCGGCAGGTACCAGCCGGCGCCGACGTCCGGAAACAGTCCGATCGCTCCTTCGGGCATCGCGAACACCGTGTTCCCGGTGGCGACGCGCCAGCGGCAGGGCAGTGCAAGGCCCACGCCGCCGCCCATCGTCACCCCGTCCATGAAGGCGACGACCGGCTTACGGTAGGTGAACAGCAGGTGATTCATGCGGTACTCGGCATGAAAGAACGCGCGGCCGGCCGCGCCGCCGTCCTCGAGCGCGGAACGGCGGACCATCGCCACATCGCCGCCGGCGCAGAACCCGCGGCCCTGGTGGTGGTCGAGGATCACAGCCTCGACCGAGGGATCCTCGCGCCATTCGAGCAGCGCGGCCGAGATCGACTCGCACATCGCGGTGGTCAGCGCGTGCAGGGCTTTGGGGCGGTCGAGCGAGATGCGCCCCACCGCGCCCTCGCGGCGGATCAGGACGTCGCTTGTCATGGTCCTCCCCTGCAGGGTGAGGTGGCAGCCTGCAAGAGCCGGCGCAAAGGTAGCGGTTCATCCGGAGCGTTGGGCGCCTGCACCGCATCGCTTTTCGCTCGACCTTGCCTCCTTCTCCTTTGTCATCCTGAACTTGTTTCAGGACCCATTTCACCGCCGCCATGGAGTTATCGGATCAGGCGTTGTGCTAACGGGCAGGTCGTTGGCGCTCGCGGCTGGGCCGCGTTTCTCCTTATGGGCTCTGCGCGTGCGGCCCCATGGGTCCTGAAACAAGTTCAGGATGACGAGGGGGAGAGGATGAGCGATTCTCTGGTCGCGCCGACCAGGGTTCCGTGGATCACTGCCGCAGCAGGTCGCGCCCGACGATCAGCCGCATGATCTGGTTGGTGCCCTCGAGGATCGAGTGCACGCGCAAGTCGCGCCAGAAGCGCTCGACCGGGTAGTCCATCAGATAGCCGTAGCCGCCGTGGAGCTGCAGCGCGCGGTCGGCGACGGCGCTGCCGGTGTCGGAGGCGAGGCGCTTGGCCATCGCCGCGAAGCGGGTCTTGTCGGGCGCGTCGGCGGTGACCTTGGCCGCCGCGAGGTAGAGCAGCGCGCGCGCCGCTTCGAGCTCGGTCGCCATGTCGGCGAGCATGAACTGGGTGTTCTGGAACTCGGCGATCGGCTTGCCGAACTGCTGGCGCTCCTTCGTGTAGCGCAGCGCCTCGTCGAGACAGCGCTGGCCGCCGCCGAGCGAGCAGGCGCCGATGTTGATCCGTCCGCCGTCGAGCCCGGCCATCGCGATGCGGAAGCCTTCGCCTTCGCCGCCAACGAGGTTCTCCGCCGGCACGCGAACGTTGTCGAGGATCAGCGCGGCGGTCGGTTGTGCATGCCAGCCGAGCTTGCGCTCGGGGGCGCCGAACGAGACGCCCGGCATGTCCTTCTCGATCGCCAGGCACGATATGCCGCCGGCGCCCTCGCCGCCCGTGCGGACCATCGTCAGGTAGAGGTCGTTGACCCCCGCGCCGCTGATGAACTGCTTGGTGCCGTTGACCACCCAGCCATCGCCGTCGCGCACGGCGGTCGTCTTGAGAGCCGCCGCGTCGGAGCCCGACGAAGGCTCGGTCAGGCAATAGCTCGCCATCCACTCCATGCCGACGAGCCTGGGCAGGTACTTGTCCTTGACCGCCTGCGAGCCGAACCGGTCGAGCATCCAGCTCGCCATGTTGTGGATCGAGAGGAATGCGCTCGTCGCCGGGCAGCCGTAGGCCATCGCCTCCATGATCAGCGCCGCCTCGAGCCGGCCGAGGCCAATGCCCCCGCTCTCCTCGGAGACGTAGATCGCCGCGAAGCCGAGCTCGGCGGCCGCGCGGATCGTGTCCTTGGGAAAGACGTGCTTCTCGTCCCACTCGGCCGCGAAGGGCGTGATGTTGTCGGCCGTGAACCGCCGCGCCATGTCTTGGATCGCCAGCTGGTCGTCGGTGAGGGCGAATTGGTCGGTCACGTTGGCGTCCTTCGGCAAGCTCAGGACGAGCGGAGTGGGGTTTCGAGAAATGACTCCCGCCCATCCGGAGCTTGCAGAATCATCACTGCCCCGAGCCGATCACCGCGTCCGCCTCGATCTCGACCTTCCACCGCGGGTCGTAGAGCCCGGCGATCGCCACCAGCGTGCCCGTGGGCCGCGTCGCCTTGAGCGCGCGGCTGAACGCGGCGCTGACCGCGTCGGCGTCCTTGATGTCGGTGACGAACATGCGGATCCGGACGACGTCGCCCATGTGCCCGCCGAGCGCCTCGATGTGCTGGCGGATCAGCGCAAAGCAACGGTCGGCTTGCGCGCCGGCATCGTCCTTTACCGAGCCGTCGGCCTCGATTCCGACGGTGCCCGAAACAGCAATGATGTTGCCGGCGCGGATCGCGCGGGTGTAGCCGACCTCTTCCTCGAACGGGGAGAGGGCGGGGATGCGCTGGCGGCCGTCCTGCGGGTCAGCCACGATACTCTCCGCGTGGGCGTGCCGTCATGTCCAAAGCTCCCTCCCGTTTCTGGTCGGATAGCCTTAGCCTGACGGCGGGCCCGGGCTCAACCGCAGGTTATCCTCTCGATGGTCATGCCGTCGTCGTAGGCGACGGTGACCCGGTCGGGGCGGAAGTCCATCGTCATAGCGCTGCGCGGCGGGCCCCAGCGCATCTGCTTCGCGCCGGTCGCGCGCAGAACGGCGGCACCGACGTCCGCGGTGGCCTTCTGGCCGACAAACGTCTGCGCCGGGTCCGCATTGCAGGTGCCTCCGGTCTCGCCGCCCTCGCCGGTGGTGGCGCACGCGGCCAGCGCGACAGCGCCGGCACAACTCACTATCGGCCAGGTCTTCATGATCGTCTCCATCAGGTGCATTTCGCGTAGCGGAACGGGCCCGGTGCGGCGTCCTCGCCGTACTCGCGGCGGATCAGCGTCGACCCGCCATCCTGCACGTCGAGCACGATCTCGCGCTCCCAGGTCATGCCTTCGCCTTCGAAGTCGAAGTCGGCGCGCAGGCGGGTAGGCTCGGCGTCCATCACCGTGTCGAGCGTGCCGACCGATTCGTAGAACCGCAAACGGCCGGCATCGATCTCGAGCAGGCCCTTGGCATCGCCGCGGGTCGAAGTGCAGTCGGCCGCGACGAGGCCCCAGCGGCCGCGCATCGCCTCGGGAATCTCGGTCGGGGCCGGTGTACCGGCGTCGTCAGGCTCGACCGGCGCGACCGAACTGTTGGCGGCGAGATCGCCGTTCGCCGCGGCCTCTTCGGTCGTCACGTCCGCGCCCTGCGTTCCGCCGTCGCACGCTGCCAGCGCGAGCAGCGCCGGTAAGAAAAAGATGGTCCTCGTCATGGTGGCTCCCTGTCGTTTGCGCCAACAACGGTCGGCGAGCCATTCCTTTCCCGGGCCGACGAGGCGCGCTAGAGGTGTGCCCGAGAGGAGCGCGCGATGGCGGGACTGTGGTTCGAGGATTTCGAGGTCGGGCAGGTGTTCGACCATCCGCTGCGGCGGACGGTGACCGAGACCGACAACCTGCTGATGAGCGCGCTGACCCACAACCCGGCGCCGCTTCATCTCGATGCCGAGTACATGAAACAGACGGAGTATGGGAAGATCCTCGTCAACTCGTGCTTCACGCTCGGGCTGATGGTCGGAATCTCGGTCAACGATACCACGCAGGGCACGGCGGTGGCCAATCTCGGGTGGGACGAGGTACGCTTCCCGGCGCCGATCTTCGTCGGCGACACGCTGAGGATCGAGACCGAAGTGCTCGAAGTGCGCGAGAGCAAGTCGCGCCCGACGCAGGGCATCGTCACCTTCGCCCACCGCGCCTACAACCAGCACGGCGTGCTGGTCGCCCACTGCAAGCGCTCGTCCTTGCAGCGCAAGCGGCCCGCTGCTAATTCTTAGCTTGCTAATGATCTATCGGAGCCCGCAATGTCGTTGAGAGTCGAACCCATCCTGCCGCGTTTCGGCGCCGAGTGCTCGGGGCTCGACCTCACCCGTCCGTTGAGTCCCGAGGAAGTCCGGCAGGTGACCGACGCTATGGACACCTGGGGCGTCACCGTGTGGCGCAACACCGGCATGAACGACGAGCAGCACGTCGCATTCAGCCGCAACTTCGGCTACCTCGAGCGCGTCCCGCGGCGCGAAGGGGTGCGCTTCCGCCTGCCGTTCCGCGAGCTGTTCGACGCCTCGAACCTCAACGTCGACGGGGAGATCACGCAGGACCTTGCCGCGATCCAGTACCGCAAGGGCGACCGCCTGTGGCACACCGACAGCGCGTTCATGGAGAAGCGCACCAGCTATTCGCTGCTGCTTGCCCACCAGGTGCCGCCCGAAGGTGGGCAGACCTGGTTCGCCGATACGCGCAGCGCCTACGACGACCTGCCGCAGGACATGAAGGACTTCCTCGAGGACAAGGTCGGGATCAACTCGCTGTGGTGGAGCCGCAAGCTCGCCGGGGCCGAGATCGACGACGCCGAAATCGACGAGCGGCCCAAGGCGCGGCACCCGCTGGTCCACGTGCACAAGGGCTCGGGCCGCAAGGCGCTGTTCATCGCCGCGCACACGATGGACGTCGAGGGCATGCCCCGGGACGAGGGCCGCGCGCTGATCAGGCAGTTGATCGAGCACGCAACACAGCCGCAGTACGTGTTCAGCGTGAGCTGGAACGTCGGCGACATGGTGATCTGGGACAACCTGTGCTCGATGCACCGCGGCGGCGATTTCGACTACGCGAAGTACAAGCGCGACATGCGCCGCACCACCGTGCGCGAAGGCACCGAGCCGCACCAGCTGGAGACCGGCGACGATCCCTTCAGCGAGCTGTTCTCGCGGACGCCGAAGACGGTGGA
>JBIQKN010000126.1:0-4164 GCA_044506565.1 Sphingomonadales bacterium
AGGCCGCCGAGCGGTCGACCTTGGTCGGGTCCTTGCCCGAGAACGCGCCGCCGCCGTGCGGGGCCGCGCCGCCGTAAGTGTCGACGATGATCTTGCGGCCGGTCAGGCCGGCATCGCCGTCGGGCCCGCCGATCTCGAACGAGCCGGTCGGGTTGATGTGGTACTCGGTGCCATTGGACAGCAGCTCGGCCGGAAGCACGTCGGCGACGACCCGCTTCACGTAGGCGTGGAGCTCGGCCTCCTTCTCGCCCTGGTCGTAGCCCGGCGCGTGCTGAGTCGAGACGACGATGGCGGTCGCGGCGACCGGCTTGCCGCTCTCGAACTTCAGCGTGACCTGGCTCTTGGCGTCGGGCTCGAGGAACGGGGCCGCGCCCGAATGGCGGTCGGCGGCCATCCGCTCGAGGATCTTGTGGCTGTAGTCGAGCGTGGCCGGCATCAGGTCCGGCGTCTCGTCGCAAGCAAACCCGAACATGATGCCCTGGTCGCCCGCGCCTTCGTCCTTGTTGCCGGAGGCGTCGACGCCCTGGGCGATGTGCGCCGACTGCGGATGGAGGTGGTTCTCGAAGGTCAGCGTCTGCCAGTGGAACCCGTCCTGTTCGTAGCCGATCTCGCGAACCGTCCGGCGCACCGTCTCCTCGACTTCCTCGGCGACACCGGGCGCCCAGTTGCCGGATTCGTCCATGATACCCTTGCCGCGGATCTCCCCGGCCAGCACGACCAGCTGCGTCGTCGTCAGCGTCTCGCAGGCGACCCGCGCTTCGGGATCCTTGGACAGGAACAGGTCGACGATGGCGTCGGAAATCTGGTCGGACACCTTGTCCGGATGGCCTTCGGAAACGCTTTCGGAAGTGAACAGGTATGACTGGCGCATGTAGCTCGATCCCCGGGGGCCAAGTGAATTTGCCGCGGTCCTAACCGGGCCTCTGCCGCAAGGCAACGGCGGCGAGGGCAAGGAATAGTATCGCCCAGCCAATGGCCAGCAGGTTGCCGAGTCGCGCGAAAGGCGTCGGCGTCAGCGCGGGCGGGACCGTCCCGTCGAGCCGCCCGGCCTGGTGCAGCGGCAGGTGCTGGCGGACGACCCCGCGCGAATCGATCGCCGCGCTGATCCCGGTGGTGGTCGCGCGCAGCACCGGGAGCCCTTCCTCGATCGCCCGCATGCGCGCCTGGGCGAGGTGCTGCGGCGGGCCGAACGCGCCGAACCAGCCGTCGTTCGAGGGGTTGAAGATGTAATCGGGCCTTGCGCCGCGATCGACCACCTGGCCCGAGAACACGATCTCGTAGCAGATCTGGATGCCGGCCTTGCCGTGCGTACCGAGGTCGAGCGTGCGCGGGCCCGGACCGGGGATGAAATCGATCGCCCCGGGGACCAGCCGCGACAGCCCGATCGGCTCGAGTAGCGGCCGCATCGGCAGGTACTCGCCGTAGGGGACGAGGTGCGCCTTGGCATAGCCACCGCGGATCTCGCCGGCGGCGTCGACGGCGGTGACCGCATTGTACACGCCGGTCACGGCACCGCCTTCGAACTCGAGATCGACCGCGCCGGTCAGCAGCATGCTGCCGGAGCCGATAGTCTGTCCGATCCGCTGGCGCGCGAGAGCGGGGTCTCCGAACGCGGTCCGGTGGAGGTAGTACTGAGGCGGATAACCCGGGCGGAGATAGTCGGAGAGACCGGACTCGGGCCAGAGCACGAGACGGCTGGCGCCGGGCTCGATCGGCAGGCTGAGGTCGGCGAGCGTGCGGAAGTTGGCCGCGAAGTAGGCGGGGTCGTTGATGCGCGCTTGCGCGAGGTTCGGCTGCACCAGCGTGAAGCGCAGCGTTCCCTCGCGCGCCGGCGGAGCCGGGATGTACATGCCGGCCGCGAGCAGCACGCCGACGAGCGCTGCAGACACCAACCGCCGTTCGCGCACGAGCAGCGCGAGCGTAGCGGCGGCGAGCACTGCGATGCCGGAGAGCGCGTAAGTCCCGGTCCACGCGGCAAGCGCGGCGAGGCCCGGCCGGTCGAACGGGCCGAGCAGGACCATCGCGAACGGGTTCCAAGCATAGCCGGTGAAGACCTGGGACCGCAGCAGCTCGGAAACGGTCCAGCATCCGGCGAAGGCCAGCGCAAGCGGCCAGCCAAGACGCGGCGGGCCGCCGAGGCCTGCGATCGCCCGCGCTCCGAGCGCGGCGATCGCAGGAAAGACCGCGAGATAGAGCGACAGCAGCGGGACGGCGGCCCAGCCGAGGATCGCGGGCATCTCGGCCTGATGGGTAAACGCCTCGGCGATCCAGTTGTTCGAGAAGGTGAAGTGCGCGACGCCGAACAGCCAGGCGAGGAGGGCGGCTGTCTTCGCATCGCGCGATTCCGCGATCAGCGCGGAAAACGCGCCCATCGCGGCCAGGGCGAGCGGCCACAGTCCGAGCGGTTCGAAACCGGTAGCCGAGAGCAGGCCGAGAACCAGCGCCGTCAGGCGCGGGTGTTCTACGGAATGTTGCCAGAGGTCAGCCGGCGAGAGCGTTATCCGCGCCATGGCGCGTCAGTGGCTCGGCGCGCGTCCGCGTGCAAGCGTCAGCTGACTGCCTCGAGCGCCTCTTCGCCACCTTCGTCGTTACGCGGGCGCCGGCGGCGTGTGGACGCGCGCCGCGGGGCCTCCTCGTCGCGGGCGATCGAGGGAGGCAGGATGCCGGCGTCGATCGCGCCATTCTCGTCAGCCTCTGCCGCCGGCTCGGCGCCGTTGGTCGGCCGGTTGCGGTTGCGCGACCGCGAGCCGCGGCCGCGGGTGTCGCGGGTGAAGGGATTGTCGTCGGCCTCGGCCACCTCGACCTCTTCGCCTTCGATGGCGCGTTCGCCTTCCTCGGGCGGCGCTTCGTCGCGCGTATCGCGCCGCGCCGGCCGCTCGCGGCCGCGATCGGCTTCATCCACCTCATCGAAATCGTCGTCGAACGACTGCTCGCGGTCGTTGTCGCGGTCGTGCTCGCGCCGCGGGCGCTGCTCTTCCTTCTGCGCGCGCATGTCGGCGATCACACGGAAGTAGTGGTCGGCGAACTGCAGGTAGTACTCGGTCTGCACGCGGTCGCCGTTGAGCGAGGCGTCGTGCGCCAGCTTCTTGTACTTCTCGAGCATTTGCGGGGCGTTGCCGCGCGCGCGGCTGTCGATTCGGTTACCCTGGTTGCCGCCGCCCTGGCCACCACGATTCCCGCCACGGCCGCGCCGGCGATTCTGATTGCGATTCTGGTTCAAAGGAAATTCGCTTCCTTGCCTTAAGACCGGAATCCCGGTCGCGTGACCCCCTCCACGGCGCTCGTTAGCGCTCCGTGGTCTCCATCTGCGCGATTTAGCGGTCGTCCGGCCGCGGATACTCAAGCAAATGATGGAGTGTGCAGGCGCGATGCCGGCTTTCGCCTCGCCACCGCTGGCCTGAGGTCAGAGGTAGTGAGTCGAAACCCATTTGCCAAGCCCTAATCGGTGCGCCGCAGCACGAGCGCGCGCGGCCGCCCGCCGAGATCGCGGTGCAGTTCGGTCGTGAAGCCGGATTCGGCGGCGATGCCGGCCACGGCTTCGGCCTGGGTGGCGCCGATTTCGACCACGGCAACTCCCGATGGATCGAGGAGCCCGGGCAGCTGGGGCACGAGGACACGATAGGCATCGAGCCCGTCGAATCCGGCGAACAGCGCACCGGCCGGTTCCCACTCGCGCACGGCCGGGGCAATCGGCGCGTCGTCCTCGACATAAGGCGGATTCGCGAGCACCAGGTCGAACGTTCCGAGATCGGAGGCCCAGCCCGGTTCGTCCCAGTCGCGTCGCTGCAGGGTGACCCTTTCGCCGACGCCCCAGAGCGTGGCGTTGGCCGAGGCAACCGTCAGCGCCTCTGCAGCGCGGTCCACGCCCACGCCCTCCGTGTCCGGGCGCTCGACCAGCACCGTCAACAGCAGCGCGCCGGATCCCACGCCGCAATCGAGCACGCGCCGCGGCGCGGGGCAGGCGTCGAGCGCGGCCGCGACGGTCGTCTCGCTGTCCATCCGGGGAATCAGCACGCCCGGCGCGACGACGAATTCGCGGCCGTAGAATTCCTTGCGACCGAGGATGTAGGCGACCGGCTCGTGCGCCGCTCGCCGTTCGACCAGCCTGGCGAAGCTCTGCGGGACCGTGTCCTGCATGTGTCGCAACAGCATCTCCGAGCGCGG
>JBIQKN010000126.1:4264-5338 GCA_044506565.1 Sphingomonadales bacterium
GAGCCGACCATCGCCTTGCGCGCCTCGGCCTCGGCGCCGTGGGCTTCCTCGCGGCGCTTCTCGAACAATCGCGCGCGCAGCACCTGCATCGCCTTGGCGCGGTTCTTGTGCTGGCTGCGCTCGTCCTGCATCGCCACGACGATCCCGGTAGGGACGTGGGTGATGCGGACCGCGGAATCGGTGGTGTTGACGTGCTGCCCGCCGGCGCCCGACGAGCGGTAGATGTCGATGCGCAAGTCGTTCTCGTCGATCGTCATGTCGACCTCGGTCGGCTCGGGCAGCACCGCCACGGTCGCCGCCGAGGTGTGGATGCGCCCGCCGCTCTCGGTCACCGGCACGCGCTGCACGCGGTGCACGCCGCTCTCGAACTTGAGCTTGGCGAACACGCCGGTGCCCGAGACGTTGGCGACGATTTCCTTGAACCCGCCGATGTCCGACGCGTTCATCGAGATCGGCTCGACCTTCCACCCCTGGTCGGCCGCGTAGCGCTCGTACATCCGGTAGAGGTCGGCCGCGAACAGCGCCGCCTCGTCGCCGCCGGTGCCCGCGCGGATCTCGAGCATCGCCGGTCGCGCGTCGGCCGCGTCGCGCGGGAGCATGGCGATGGAGAGCGCGCGCTCGGCTTCGGGGAGGCGCTGGCGCAGCTCGGCCAGTTCCTCGTCAGCGAGCGCCTTCATCTCCGGGTCCTCGGCGAGCGCGGCGAGCTGGGCGATCTCGGCGCGCATCTCGCGCACTTCCTGCGCTGCCCTGGCGACCGGCTCGAGCTCGGCATAGTCGCGGCTCGCCGCGACGAACGCTTCGCCCTCGAGCTGGCCCGAGGCGAGGCGCGCCTCGAGCTCGGCGAAGCGATTCGCGATCTGCGTGAGGCGTTCCTCGGGGATGGTCATTCCACCCTCTCCGTCAACGCAAACCCGTCATCCCGAACTCCTTTCGGGACCCATCGGGCCGCCTGCACGAAGCTCGCCGACCTGGCGCTGCTCCTGCGACCGGATTCCGCGGCAAAGCTGTCCCGGGCCGGCGTGCTCCGCGCCAAACGAGAGATGGGCCCTGAAACAAGTTCAGGGTGACGTGGAA
>JBIQKN010000127.1:0-5185 GCA_044506565.1 Sphingomonadales bacterium
CCCACAGGGCGAAGTGGGCGGCAGAGAGGGTGAAGCTGACGGTGCGGGTCTCGCCGGGCTGGAGCGGGACCCGGCGGAATCCGCGGAGCTGCTTCACCGGGCGCGAGACCGAGGCTACGGGATCGCGCATGTAGAGCTGGACGACTTCCTCGCCGGGACGCTCGCCGGTGTTGGTCACCGGGATCGAGACGGTGACGGTGCCGCCGTTCGCCGGGATGTTGGCGCGGTCGAGCGTGAGCTCGCCGTAGCCGAAGGTGGTGTAGCTGAGGCCGTGTCCGAACGGCCAGAGCGGGAGGGTTGGCTGGTCGCGCCAGCGGACCGTGTCGTTGGCGAGGTCCTCGTCGGCCGGGCGCCCGCTCGGCAGCTGGTCGTAGGCGAACGGCACCGCGCCGCTCGCGCGCGGGAAGGTCGCGGGCAAGCGGCCGGCGGGGTTGTTGTCGCCGAACAGGGTACTCACGAGCGCGGGCCCCGATTCGACCCCGAGCAGCCAGGCGCCGAGCACGGCGGCCTCGTCGAGCCCGGAAAGCTCGGGCGCCGCGAGCGGGCGGCCGCCCATCAGCACGACGACGAGCGGCTTGCCGACCTCGAGCACCTTGAAGAGCAGCTCCTTCTGCTCTCGCGGCAGGCCGATCTCGGCGAAGCTGCGCGCCTCGCCCGTGCGGTCGAAGTCCTCGCCGAGCGCGAGGATCACGACATCCGCCGCAATGGCTGCGGCCAGCGCCGCGTCGACGCCCTCGGCGACGTAAGTCACGCCGGGATGCGCGGCTTCGAGCGCGGCGCGCAGGGTGACGACATCCTCGGGCAGGCCGCGCGCCTTCCACGAGCCGAGCGCCGAGGGGGCGTCGTCGGCGAGGGCACCGATCAAGGCGATCTTGCCGGCGTCTTTCGCCAGCGGGAGAACCTTGCCCGAATTCTCGAGCAGCACGATCGCGCGCTCGGCGATGCGGCGAGCTTCGGCGCGATGCTCGGCGGCGAGCATGACCGCCGCTTCGCGCGCAGTGTCGTGGTACTGGAACGGATCGGCGAACAGGCCGAGATCGCGCTTGGCGCGGAGGATGCGCAGCACGGCCTCGTCGAGCAGCGCCATCAGCGCCGGATCGGCGTCGGCGAGCGCGGCGACTTCCTCGGCGTAGACGTCGCTGACCATGTCGATGTCGACCCCGGCCTCGAGCGCGAGGCGCGCGGCCTCGGTGCGGGTGCCGGCGACGCCGTGAGCGATCAGTTCGTCGATCGAGCGCCAGTCGCTGACGAGCACGCCGTCGTAGCCCCATTCGTAGCGCAGGAGGCCGCGCAGCAGCGCGGCGTTGCCGGTGACAGGCACCCCGCCAAGCGCGTTGAACGCGGTCATGTAGCTGGCGGTGCCGGCCGCGGCGGCGGCCTCGAACGGCGGCAGGTAGGTCTCGCGCAGCGTGCGCTCGGAAATGTCTGCACCCGCATAGTCGCGCCCGCCCTCGGCCGCGCCGTAGGCGCCGAAGTGCTTGGTCGCGGCCATCAGCGTGTCGGGCGCGGCGAGGCTGGCGCCCTGGAAGCCGCGGACCTGCGCGACGGCCATCGCGCTGCCGAGGAACGGGTCCTCTCCGGCGCCTTCGACGATGCGGCCCCAGCGCGGGTCGCGGGCGACGTCGACCATCGGGGCGAAAGTCCAGTGCAGGCCGGCGGCGCTGGCCTCGCGCGCAGCGATGCGGGCGGCGCTCTCGGCGTCGGCCGGGTCCCAGGTCGCGGCGATCGCGAGGGGCACCGGGAAGATCGTGCGGTAACCGTGGACGACGTCCATCGCGAACAGCAGCGGGATGCCGAGCCGGCTCTCCTCGACCGCGACGCGCTGCAGCTCGCGCAGCGGCTCGGCGCCGGCGACGTGGAGGAACGAGCCGACCTTGCCGGCGCGGACGAGGTCGAGCTCCTCGGGGGTCAGCCGCGAGTTGAGCGCGCGCTGGCGACCGCCCATGCGCTGGACCAGCTGGCCGACCTTCTCGGCAGTGGTCATGCGGGTGAGCAGCGCTTCGAGGTCGATCTCGGCGCTCGCCGTAGCGGTAGCCGGGGTGCCCTGCGCGGCCAGCGGCGGCGCGGAGAGCAGGGCTGCCAGAATTGCTGGTAGCGCTACCTTCAGTGGGCGTGGCGGCATCGGATTCTCCCCTCTCGCGCCGAGCTTTCCCGTTCGGCTCCTCCGGGTCAAGAGCCTGGCCGCTCCCTTAGGGAGAGCTTTGCCTGCCGGCCGAACTGGTGCGCCACGGGATCGGGGCATTAGCCGTGGTAGCGTTACCACGAAGAAAGCATTGATTTTGCTGAGATTTGAAACTTTGTTACAATTTTCCCTATTTACATTCATGTAAGTCAGACATAGTTGCGCGCCCGGTCAGAATCGTCGCCAACCCCCAGGCCGACGACCGACTTCCATGTGAGGACTGATAATGATCGAAGGGTCGCCCCGTTCGCTCACCCTGGCCCTGGCTCTGGCTTCGGCTCTCGTGGCCACCCCTGCCATGGCCGAGACCGCCACTTCGACCTTCCAGGTCACGATGACCATCCAGAAGGCCTGCACGGTCATCGCCGGCGCGGGCTCGAACATCTCGCTCGGCACCGTGGCCGCCACCGCAACCGACATCGACGGCAACAACACGATCACGGTCAACTGCACGAAGACCACGCCGTACAACATCGGCCTGGCACCCTCGAACGCCAGCACCGACGGCGCGGGCGAGATGGCCGGCACCGGCAGCAACGCGGACAAGGTCGCCTACCAGCTGCGCTCGACCCCCGGGTCCACCGGCGATGTCTGGGGCGACACGGCGACCGCGAGCAGCGTCGGCAACGGCGTCCCGGGGATCGGTACGGGTGCGGACGAGACGCACACGGTCTACGTGACCGTCCCGAGCGCCAACTTCGCGCCGGACACTTACGCCGACACCGTCACCGTCAGGGTTCACTACTGACGGCCATGACGGGTCTGCGGACCTTGAAGCGCGTCGTCGCGGCGGCCGCCCTTGCCGGGCTGGCCGCCGGCGGCGCGCATGCCGCCGGCCTGCAGGTCGAGCCGAGCTCGGTCACGATCGCCGAGCGGGCGGAGGAGATCTGGCTGGTCAACACCGGGGACGCGCCCTTGCAGGCGCAAGTACGCGTCTACCGCTGGGTGCAGGACGGCGAGGGCGAACGCCTCGAGCCGACCGAGGACCTGCTGGCGAGCCCGCCGATGGCGCAGATCGCGCCCGGCGCACGGCGGCTGGTCCGCGTGGTCTCGACCGGGGCCAGGACCTGCGAGGACACCTTCCGCCTGGCAATCGACGAGCTGCCTCCTGCGCAGACGGAGACTACCGGGCTGCGCTACGTGATGCACTACTCCGTGCCGGTGTTCGTGACGCCGAAGCGCTGTGGAGCGATCGCGCCGCAGCTGGCGTGGCGGATCGAAACCCACGGCCGCGCGGCGCGGCTGGCGGTCGCCAACGCGGGCAACCAGCACGCGCAGCTCGCCGACCTCACTTTCATCGACCCTGACGGGCAGCGCACCCCGCTCACTCCGGGGTTGCTCGGCTACGTTCACGCCGGCGCGCAGATGGCCTTCGCCCTCGCCCCCCGCGCGGAGACCTTCGCCCGTGGCGGTACCATCGAAGCCCAGGTCAATGGCATCCGTATCGAGCAGCAAGTCGCGCCGCCGTCTCCTGCTGCTGACTGAGGCGCTGCTGCTGGCCGGAACCGGCGCCACCCAGGCGTTCGCGACGGCTGACCCGATCCAGCCCGAGGCAGCTGTCGCCGCGGAAGATCTCGGTCCCGCGCTCGACCGCACGGGCGAACTCACGGCCGTGCCCGGCGAGACGCTGCTACTGATGCTGTGGCTCAATGGCGAGGATCGCGGCGTGATCGAGGTCCGGCGCGACGGCGAGACGTTCTGGACCACCCGCGCCATCCTGCGCGGCACGGGCCTGCGGCTGCCCGGAGACGGCGCCGACCCGATGGTCGCGCTCGACCGCCTGCCCGGCGCGACGCTGCATTACGATGCCGCCATGCAGGTGCTCGAGCTGACGGTGCCGCCCGAGATGCTCGGCGCGGCGCGGCTCGTACTCAACCCGGTCGAGGATCGGTTTGCCGAGGCCCACAGCGCGCCGGGGATGCTGCTCAGCTACGATGCCTATACGGGGATCGACAACCACTCGGCGAACCTCTCCGGCCTGCTCGAGTTCCGTGCGTTCGGTGGACGCGACGTGTTCGATACGACCGTGCTCGCCGGATGGCGCGAGGGCTCGGACACGCACCTCGTGCGGCTGGAGAGCGCCTGGTCGCGCACCTGGCCCGAGCGGCGCCTGCGCCTGGTCGTCGGCGATACCGTGACCAGCGCCGTCGAATGGTCGCGCGCGACCCGTATCGGCGGGGTGCAGATCGGCACCGACTTCTCGCTCCAGCCCTATATGCCGACCACGCCGATCCCGGCGTTCTTCGGCTCGGCGGTGCTGCCCTCGCAGCTCGAGCTCTACATCAACGGCGTGCGCACATGGAACGGCGAGGCGCCGGCGGGCACGTTCGAGCTGAGCGCCGGTCCGACGCGGATCGACGGCGCAGGGCAGGCGCAGGTCGTCATGACCGATGCGCTCGGCCGGGTGACCACGCGGACTTTCGCGATCTACCACAGCCCCGCCTTGCTCCGTGCCGGCCTGTCCGAATGGTCGGCCGAGGCGGGGCTGGTCAGGCGAGACTACGGCCTCGACTCGTTCGGCTATGCGGATGAGCCGGTGTTCAGCGGCAGCGTCCGCCACGGGGTCAGCAACGGGCTCACCCTCGAGACCCACGCCGAGGCTGCGCCGCACCTGGCGCAGGGCGGGATCGGGGCGGTGCTGCTGCTCGGCCAGCTCGGCGTCGTCACGGGTTCGGTCGCGGCCAGCCGGACGAACGCAGGCACCGGCACCCAATGGAGCGCCGGGTACAACTGGACCAATGGCGCGGTGTACCTCGCGGGCAGCGTGCAGCGCGCCAGCCGCAGCTTCGCCGACCTGGCCACGCGCTGGGACGGTCCGCCGCTGCGTGCCCGCGACCAGCTCCAGGCCGGGGTCAGCAGCCGCCGGCTCGGCGCGGCAGGAGCGCACTACATTCGCTACCGGCCCGCCACCGGCGCCGCGTACCGCGCGGCCGGACTGAACTGGACGCGGGGCCTGGGGCGAAACCTCTCGCTCTACGCCAGCGCCGAGCAGAACCTCGACGC
>JBIQKN010000028.1:0-35039 GCA_044506565.1 Sphingomonadales bacterium
ACGCCCACATTCTTCAACGAATTCACCCTGCGCCTGCCGGGCGAGACGCGCCCGCTCGTCCGCACCCTCGCCGAGCGCGGCGTGCTCGCCGGGGTCTCGCTCGGCCGGCTCTATCCCGACGGCGACGGACGCGAGAACGGCCTGCTCGTCGCGGTGACCGAGACGGTCACGGTAGAGGACATCGAGGCCTTTGCGGCCGCGCTCGAGGAGGTGCTGGCATGACCGTCAATCCGAGCGGCTGGCGCCCCGAGGCGCCCACGGCCGAGGCCGGCGGTACCGCCACCTACACCGGCAACCGCGCGCTGATGCTCGAAGAGCCGCTGATCTTCGAGATTGGCACGACCGAGACAACGGGCGTCGATTTCTCCCCCCTCCCCTTCAGGGGAGGGGTCGGGGGAGGGGAACAGGACGGAGCCTTGAGGGCTTCCGATAACCCCCTCTCCCAATCCTCTCCCCTGACGGAGAGAGGGCTAACGGACCGCCTCGCCGGCCTACGCCGCACCGCGCCGATCGGCCTGCCGGGCCTGTCGGAGCCCGAAGCCGTGCGCCACTACACGCGGCTGTCGCGGCAGAACTACGCGATCGACCTCGGGCTCTTCCCGCTCGGCTCGTGCACGATGAAGCACAACCCGCGCCTCAACGAGAAGGTCGCCCGGCTGCCCGGGTTCGCCGACCTGCACCCGCTGCAGCCGGTCGACACCGTGCGCGGCGCGCTCGAGGTGATCAACGAGCTGGCCTTCTGGCTGATCGAGCTGACCGGGATGCACGGTGTGGCGATGAGCCCCAAGGCCGGCGCGCACGGCGAGCTGTGCGGCATCCTGTGCATCCGCGCCGCGCTCGAGGCGCGGGGCGATCCGCGCGCGGTGATCCTGGTGCCGGAGAGCGCGCACGGCACCAACCCGGCGACGGCCGCGTTCGCGGGATACCGGGTCGAGAATATCCCGGCGACCCCCGCCGGCCGCGTCGACCTCGACGCCCTGAAGGCGCGCCTCGGCCCTGACGTTGCCGGGGTCATGATCACCAATCCCAACACCTGCGGCCTGTTCGAGCCCGACATGAAGGCGATCTCCGACGCAGTCCACGCGGCGGGCGGCTACGTCTACTGCGACGGCGCCAATCTCAACGCGATCGTCGGCCGCGTGCGCCCGGGCGACCTCGGCGTCGACGCGATGCACATCAACCTGCACAAGACCTTCTCCACTCCGCATGGCGGGGGCGGGCCCGGGTCGGGGCCGGTGGTGCTGTCCGAAGCGCTGAGCCCTTACGGTCCGCTGCCCTTCACCGCGCGCCGGGCCGACGGGACGGTCGATCTGGTGGAGGAGGAGAACGCCGCGGCCGAGCATCCGCACAGCTTCGGCCGGATGGCCGCGTTCCACGGGCAGATGGGCATGTTCACCCGCGCGCTGGCCTATATCCTCAGCCACGGCGCCGACGGGCTGCGGCAGGTCTCGGGCGACGCGGTGCTCAACGCCAACTACGTGCTGCGCAGTCTCGAGGACGTGCTCGATGCGCCGTTCGCGGCGTCGGGGCCGTGCATGCACGAGGCGCTGTTCAGCGACAAGGGTTTCGCCGAGGGGTTCTCGACGCTCGACGTCGCCAAGGCGCTGATCGACGAAGGCTTCCACCCGATGACCGTGTACTTCCCGCTGGTGGTCCATGGGGCGATGCTGGTCGAGCCGACCGAGACCGAGAGCAAGGCCGCGCTCGCCCAGTTCATTGGCGCGCTGCGCCGCATCGCCGAGCGCGCTCGCGCCGGGGATCCCGCGCTCAAGTCGGCTCCGGTCGAGGCGCCGCGGCGGCGGCTCGACGAGACGCTCGCCGCGCGGCGGCCGAAGCTGGTGTGGACGGAGCCCGAGACAGCCTAGCGGAACAGCCGCGGCGCGAAGTCGGCCAGGTAGCGGCGCCAGTTGATCCAGGTGTGGCCGCCCTCGCTCTCGTTGTAAACGTGGGCGATACCGTACTTGTCGAGCATCGCCCGCGTCGGTGCGACGGTGCCGTAGAGGAAGTCGTCCTTGCCCATGGCGTAGTAGACGAGGTCGAGGTCCTGGGCGGCCTGCCTGAGCGCGGTGTCGTTGGCGGTCTCGTAGGCGGTGACCTCGGCCGGTCCCTGCATCCCGAGGCCCATCGAGAAGATCCCGATATGGTCGAACAGCTCGGGGTGGGTCAGGCCGAAGCGGATCGTGTGCGAACCGCCCATGCTGAGC
The DNA here is from genome assembly GCA_044506565.1 of Sphingomonadales bacterium. Lineage (GTDB taxonomy): Bacteria > Pseudomonadota > Alphaproteobacteria > Sphingomonadales > Sphingomonadaceae > Croceibacterium_A. The sequence continues at coordinate 2,205 of JBIQKN010000028.1, forward strand.
CCGGCCATCGCCCTGTTCGCCTGGTCGGCGAGGGTGCGGAAGTTCGCATCGACGTAGGGGATCAGGTCCTTGATCAGGTCGTCGCCAAAATCGGTGTTGGCGAGCATGTTCCCGCCCGGCCGGTCGGGCGTGTGGCCGAACGGCATGACCACGATCATCGGCTGCGCCTTGCCCGCGGCGATCAGGTTGTCGAGGATCAGGTGCGCGTGGCCGACGCTGGTCCAGGAATCGTAGCTGTCGCCGGCGCCGTGGACGAGGTAGAGCACGGGGAAGCGCTCGGAGCCGTTCATGTAGCCGGGCGGGGTGTAGATCGTGGCGAGCCGCTTCTCGCCGAGCGTGCTCGACCAGTACTCGATGCGGCTGACCACGCCGTGGGCGACGTCCGCCTTCCAGGTCTGGAACTCGCCCGCGGGCCCGAGCGGCTCAAACGTTGAGTTGGTCCCGACGCGTTCGTGGCTGAACGTCGTGCCTTGCGGGTCGGGCACGCGCGCCCCGTCGACCTGGAAGTTGAACCGGTAGGTGTCGGGCGTGACCCGCACCGGGGTGGTCGCGGTCCACAGGCCGGTCGCGTCCCTCGTCATGACCAGGCCACGGGTGGTGCCCGGCTGAAAGCCCGTCGGGATCGCCTCGTCGACGTCGTTGCTGGTCACGCGCACCTCGTGCGCCTCGGGCGCACAGATGCGGAAGGTGACGCGGCCGTCGGGCAGCTGTTCGACCGACTTGTAGGCCGCCGGAGCGGTGAACATGCCCTGCGGCAGGCAGCTCGCGGGCTGTTCCGCGGCCGGTTGCTGGGCGAGCGCGGGGGTTGCGGAAACGAATGCCGCGAGGGCGGCGAAGCGCAGGAGGACGGTCATGGTCGGCTGGTCTCCGGTCGGAAAGGACGGGTGCTGTCGCGTTCGACGATCGTGCAGGCGAGTCGTTCGATGCCCGCGGGCGGGCATTCGCCCGAACCGGCGGCCGCGATCAGCAGGCTCGCAGCGCGCCGGGCGAGCTGCGCGGTCGGCTGGCGCACCGAGGTCAGCGCGGGCGTCGTGAGCCCGGCAATCGAGGAATCGTCGAAGCCCGCGACCGCGAGGTCGCGCGGCACCGCAAGGCCGCGCGCGGCGGCTGCGCGCAGCGCGCCGGCGGCCATCGCGTCGTTGGCCGCGAACAGCGCGGTCGGCCGGTCGGGCGCGGCGAGCAGGCGGGCGGCTTCGTGCTCGCCCGAGGCAAGCCGGAAGTCGCCCTCGCCGATCATGGCGCGCGCGCCGGGACAAGCGGCGACGGCGGCCTCGAACCCGGCGCGGCGGGCCTGTGCCGCGAGGTGGTCGGGCGGGCCGGCAACGAACCCGACCGCCCGATGGCCCGCCTCGAGCAGGCGCTCGGTCAGCGCCTGCGCGGCTGCGAAATCGTCGACCGCGAGGCAGGCGCCCCGGCCCGGTACGGCGCCCGGCATCAGCCGGACGCAGGCGATGCCGCGCTGGTCGAGCAGGTCGAGCAGCCAGCCGAGGTCGCATAGCGGAGGAACCAGCACGACGCCGTCGGGGGCGAGATCGTCGAGCAGACCTCCGGCGACCGCCGCGGCGCGGCGCCGGTCGCCATACGCGAGCAGTTCGAGCACAAGGTGGAACCCCGCCGGCCGGCATGCCTGGGCGCAGCCGGCGATGACCTCGCCGAGGTATTCGGGGAAATGCGCGCGTTCGCCCGCGGCGGGCTCATCGCGGCTGCCGGCGAGCAGCGCGATCGCGTAAGTCCGGCTCGAGCGCAGCGCACGCGCCGCGCGGTGCGGGCGGTAGCCGAGCGCGGCCATCGCCGCTTCGACTGCCTCGCGCATCTCGGCGTTGACGTGACCGTCACCGTTGATCACGCGGCTGACGGTCTTGAACGAGACCCCGGCGCGCGCGGCGACGTGCTTGATCGTAGGGCGGCGGTCCGGGACAGCCGCGCCGCTCGCGTCAACATCCATCCCGTTGTCTTCGCCTGCCATTTGACAAGCACCGCCCCTCGCCGCAGAACCTGAGACAACGTTGTCTGGAATTGCCGCGAAACGCAAGCGGGATCGAAGGGAAAGCACGGTGGGGGCGAGAACGATCGCGCGGGGCCTGGGCGTGGCGCTCGTGCTGGTGGGGCTTCCGGCCGCGGCGCAGGACGATGCGCGGGCGCGGGCCGAGGCGACCGAGGCGCGGATGACCGACGACGAGCGCATCGCGCTCACGCTCGGCTACACCGCCTCCGCCATCCCCGGCCGCGACCCGCCGCCGCCCGAGGCGCGTCCCGGCGCGGGCTATGTCGCCGGCGTGCCGCGGCTCGGCGTGCCGGCGCTCTACGAAACCGACGCCAGCCTCGGCGTGACCTGGATCGGCGGTGCGCGCGGCAACGGCGGCACGCAGCTCCCCTCGGGCGTGGCCCAGGGCGCGACCTTCAACCCCGCGCTGATCGAGCGCGGCGGGCGGATGATCGGCGCCGAGGCGCGCGCCAAGGGCTTCAATGTCATGCTCGCTGGCGGCATCAACCTGATGCGCGACCCTCGCAGCGGGCGCACTTTCGAGTACTTCGGCGAGGATCCGCTGCACACGGGTCTGCTCGGCGGTGCCGCGGTGCGCGGCATCCAGTCGAACCACGTGATCTCGACGCTCAAGCACTTCGCAATCAACCCGCAGGAAACCGGGCGCGCGTTCATGAACACCGTGATCGCCGAGGATGCGCTACGCGAGAGCGACCTGCTGGCTTTCGAGATCGCCATCGAGCAGGGCGATCCCGGCGCGATCATGTGCGCCTACAACGCCACCAACGGCGCGCAGAGCTGCGGCAACCGCTTCCTGCTGACCGACGTGCTGCGGCGCGACTGGGGTTATCGCGGGTTCGTGATGAGCGACTGGGGCGCGGTCGACGCGGTCGACTATGCGCTCGCGGGGCTCGACCAGCAATCGGGCTCGGCGATCGATCCGCAGCCGTTCTTCGGCGAACCGCTCAAGGCGCTGGCCGCGAGCGACCCGGCCTACGCCGAACGGCTGCGCGAGATGGCCCGCCGCGTGCTGTGGGCGATCTACGACAACGGGCTCGACGCGCACCCCGCGGCGATGGGCCCATTCGACGCCGAGGCCCACGCCGAAGTCGCGCTCGAGGTCGCGCGCCAGGGGATCGTGCTGCTGACCAACCGCGACGGCATCCTGCCGCTGGGACCCGGGGTGAAGAGCATGGCCGTCATCGGCGGCCACGCCGACGCGGGGACGCCGGTCGGCGGTGGCTCGTCGAAAGTGCTCGGCGATGACGGCCCCTCGGTAACGGTGCCGCTGTTGCGCGACGGGACCGCCGCGTTCGCCGCCATGCTCGACGAGGACTACAACCGCTCTTCCCCGCTAGCGGCGATCCGCGCGGCTGCGCCCGGTGCCACCGTGCGCTTCCGCGACGGGCGCTACCCAAGCGAGGCGGCCCTCGCCGCAAGGCAGGCCGACGTCGCGATCGTCTTCGCCACGCAGTACCAGACCGAGGGCTTCGACCTCCCCGACCTCACGCTGCCGAACGGGCAGGATGCGCTGATCGAGGCCGTCGCCGCGGCCAACCCGAACACCATCGTGGTGCTCGAGACCGGCGGTCCGGTGCTGATGCCGTGGAAGGACAAGGTTGGGGCAGTGGTCGAAGCCTGGTACCCCGGCGCGCGCGGCGGCGAGGCAATTGCCGAGGTGCTGTTCGGCAAGGTCAACCCCTCCGGGCGGTTGCCGGTCACTTTCCCGCGGTCCGAAGCGCAGCTGCCGCGTCCGCAGCTCGACGGGTTCGACAGCGTGGAGCCCAACTTCACCGGAGTCGGCGCTCCGGGGCAGGCGCTCGACGTCAACTACGACATCGAGGGCTCGGACCTCGGCTACCGCTGGTACGCCCGCGAGGGGAAGGCGCCGCTGTTCCCGTTCGGCCACGGCCTGTCGTACACGGCCTTCGTGCACGAGGGCCTGACCGTCGCGCTCGAGGGCGACCGCCTCGTTGCGCGGTTCACCGTCCGCAACACCGGCGCGCGGGAGGGCGCCGACGTGCCGCAGGTCTACCTTGCCGAGGCCGCCGGCAGGCCGCTGCGCCGCCTCGCAGGCTTCGCCAGGGTCCCGCTCGCCGCCGGCGAGTCCCGCGAGGTGGCCGTTAAGCTCGAATGGCGCACGATCGCCGAGTGGGAAGACGGCGGCTGGTCCGTCGCCCCCGGCCGCTACCGGTTCGTGCTCGCGAAGGACGCGCTTTCCGACGGGCCGGCGGTGCACGTCGAGCTTCGGGGCCGTCGGCTGGAGAAGTGACCGCAAACGGCCAGATTGGTCTTGCGGCCCGCCAATGGTAGCGCTAACTCTCCAAGCATAAGGCGCGGCAAGCGCCGCCGCACGGAGGGAGAGTAGCAATGAAGCATCGCGCCATTCTGGTACTGGCGTTGGCCGGCGTCGCCGCCTGTTCGCCCGCGGCCAACGAGGCCACCGCAGACGGAGACGCGAACTTCCTGTCCCAGCCCCTCGTGTCGGAAATCTACACCGCCGACCCGTCGGCGCATGTGTGGGACGGCAAGCTCTACATCTATCCTTCGCACGACATCGACGCCGGCATTCCCGACGACGACCTCGGCAGCCAGTACGCGATGCGCGACTACCGCGTGCTGTCGATGGATTCGATCGACGGGCCGGTCACGGTCGGGCCGGTCGCGCTCGACATCGACGACGTGCCGTGGGCCGGCAAGCAGATGTGGGCCCCCGACGCGGCGCGCAAGGGCGGCACTTATTACCTCTACTTCCCGGCCAAGGATAAGGACGGCGTGTTCCGCATCGGCGTTGCCACCAGCAGCTCGCCGATGGGCCCGTTCAAGGCCGAGCCCGAGCCGATCCCGGGCAGCTTCTCGATGGATCCGCACGTGTTCGAGGACACCGATGGACAGTTCTACATGTACTTCGGCGGCATCTGGGGCGGGCAGCTGCAGCACTGGGCGAGCGGGCGGCATGACCCGTCGATCGGCGCGAGCGACCTGCAGCAGGACGACCAGCCGGCGCTGAGCGCAAAGATCGCGCGCATGGCGCCCGACATGAAGACTTTCGCCGAGACGCCGCGCGACGTGCAGATCCTCGACGAAGCCGGCAAGCCGATCCTCGGCGGCGATCATGACAGGCGCTTCTTCGAGGCCGCCTGGGTCTACAAGCGCGGCGACACCTACTACTTCACCTACTCGACCGGCGACACGCACTTCATCGCCTATGCGACCGGCGACAATCCCTACGGGCCGTTCACCCACCGCGGCAACGTGCTGCAGCCGGTCCAGGGCTGGACCAACCACCACTCGATCGTCGACTGGAACGGCAAGACCTGGCTGTTCTACCACGACACCCAGCTCAGCGGTCAAAACCACCTGCGCAACGTCAAGGTGACCGAGCTCAAGTTCAACGACGACGGCACGATCCAGACCATCGATCCGTTCTTCGGCGACTGATCTCCGCGCGGGCCGCGGGAGGGCCCTCGAAGTGTTCCTAGGCATCGATATCGGCACTTCGGGGGTCAAGGCGGTCGCGCTCGACGAGCACGGCGCCGTCGCCGCGCAGGGGCTCGCCGCGCTGACCGTCCAGCGTCCGCAGCCGCTGTGGTCCGAGCAGGACCCCGAGGCGTGGTGGGACGCGACCACCGCGGCTGTCCAGGCGATCCCGGCTGCCATCCGCCGCGCCGTACGCGGGGTCGGCGTCGCCGGCCAGATGCACGGCGCGACGCTGCTCGGCGCCGACGACCGGCCGCTGCGCCCGGCAATCCTGTGGAACGACGGTCGCGCCTTCGCCGAATGCGAGGAGATGGAGGCCGCCGAGCCCGACTTGCGGCGGATCGGCGCGAACATCGCCATGCCCGGCTTCACCGCGCCCAAGCTGCTGTGGGTCGCGCACCATGAGCCCGAGGTGTTCGCGGCGACCCGCACCGTCCTGCTGCCCAAGGACTACGTCCGCTTCCTGATGACCGGCGAGAAGGCATCCGACATGTCGGATGCGGCCGGCACCCTGTGGCTCGACGTCGGCGCGCGCGACTGGAGCGACCGGCTGCTCGCGGCGACCGGCCTGACCCGCGAGCACATGCCGCGCGCGGTCGAAGGCACCGACCTTACCGGCAAGCTCCGCACCGAAGTCGCCGAGCTCTGGGGCATGGGCGAGGTTCCCGTGGTCGGCGGCGGCGGCGACAACGCCGCGGGCGCCGCCGGCATTGGCGTCGTCCGCGACGGCGACGCGCTGCTCTCACTCGGCACTTCGGGGGTGATCTTCGTCGCCACCGGCGAGCTGCGGCCCAATCCCGAGCGCACCGTGCACGCGTTCTGCCACTGCCTGCCCGGCCTCTGGCACCAGATGGCGGTCCACCTCTCGGCCGCCTCGTGCATCGATTTCGCGGCGAGGCTGACCGGAGCTGCCGGCGCCGCCGACCTGTTCGCCCGCGCCGAGGCCGCCGGCCCCGCCAGCGGCCCGGAGGTATTCCTCCCTTACCTCTCGGGCGAGCGCACGCCGCACAACGACCCGCAGGTGCGGGGCGCGTACCTCAACCTTGACTACGAGACCACGCCCGAGCGGCTGGCCCAGGCCACGCTCGAAGGTGTCGCCTTCGCGCTCGGCGACGGGCTCGACGCGCTGCGCTCGGCCGGCACCGAAGTCTCGCAGCTCTCGGTCATCGGTGGCGGCGCGCGCTCGCGCTACTGGGGCGAAACGATTGCTGCCACGCTCGGCGTCGAGCTGGTATACTTGCGCGGCGGCGAAGTCGGCCCCGCGCTCGGCGCCGCCCGGCTCGCGCAGATCGCGGTCGACGGTGGCACGCCCGCCGAGGTCTGCGAGGCCCCGCCCGTCTCGCACCGCATCGCGCCCGACGCCGACCTCGCCGCACGGCTCGCGCCCAAGATCGAACAGTTCCGCGCGGCCTACCCGCGCATCACACCCAAGGCTCACGCCAGGAGCAACTGATGTCCTATTTCGCCGATATCGACCCGATCCGCTACGAAGGGCCGGAGTCCGACAACGAGCTCGCCTACCGCTGGTACGACAAGGATCGCGTCGTCGCCGGCAAGCGCATGGAAGACCACCTGCGCTTCGCGGTATGCTTTTGGCACACGTTCTGCTGGCCGGGCAGCGACATCTTCGGCGCGGGCACCTTCGGCCGACCGTGGCACTCGGGCGCCAACGACAACGCCGCCGCGGGCGCCAAGCGCGAGGCCGCGTTCGATTTCTTCACCCGGCTCGACGTGCCGTTCTACTGCTTCCACGACGTCGACGTGATGGGCGACGCGCACTCGGTCGCCGAGCACCGCGGCAACCTCGCCGAAGCGGTCGACCACCTCGAGACGCTGCAGGGCCAGACCGGCCGCAAGCTGCTGTGGGGCACGGCCAACCTGTTCAGTCACCCGCGCTACGCGGGTGGCGCGGCGACCAGTCCGGATCCCGAAGTGTTCGCCTTCGCGGCGATGCAGGTGCGCGACGTGCTCGAGGCGACGCACCGCCTCGGCGGCGCCAACTACGTGCTGTGGGGCGGCCGCGAAGGCTACGACACGCTGCACAACACCGATCTCAAGCGCGAGCTCGACAACTTCGGCCGCTTCCTTACGCTCGTAGTCGAGCACAAGCACAAGATCGGCTTCAAGGGCACGATCCTGATCGAGCCCAAGCCGCACGAGCCGACCAAGCACCAGTACGACTTCGACACCGCCACGGTGTACGGGTTCCTCAAGCGCTACGGGCTCGAGAACGAGGTCAAGGTCAACATCGAGGCCAACCACGCGACGCTCGCCGGGCACACCTTCGAGCACGAGCTGGCGACCGCCGCCGCGCTCGGCATCTTCGGCTCGATCGACGCCAACCGCGGCGATCACCAGAACGGCTGGGACACCGACCAATTCCCGAACTCGGTCGAGGAACTCACGGTGGCGATGATCGAGGTGCTGCGCGCCGGCGGGTTCACTACCGGCGGGTTCAACTTCGACTCCAAGGTCCGCCGCCAGTCGATGGACCCGGTCGACCTATTCTACGGTCACATTGGCGGCATCGACGTGATCGCCCGCGCACTGCTGAGCGCGGTCGCGCTGATCGAGGACGGCCGCCTCGATGCGATCAAGGCCGAGCGCTACGCGGGATGGAACGGCGAGTTCGCGAAGAAGATCGCCGCCCTCGACCTCGCCGGGATCGCCGACCTCGCCGAAGCCGAAGCGATCAACCCGAAGCCGCGCTCGGGCCGGCAGGAGCGGATCGAGAACCTGATCAACCGGTTCATCTAGAGCAGCTTTCGCATGAAATCCCCTCCCCGGCGGGGAAGGGGTAGGGGGTGGGGGAGCGCGGCGCGGCCGCGCGTCAGCACGGCGCCGAGCATCCCCCACCCAACCCTCCCCCTCAAGGGGGAGGGCTAAGCTTGGCTCAGTTCTCGCGCGGCCCCTGCGCGAAAGGCCCGATCATCGTCCCGACGAACCCATCGGCGATCCGCGTGCTCAGGTGCGTGGCATCGACGCCCGAAGCCAGCGTCCACCACTCGCCCCCGCTCGTATAGGCAAAGTCGTAGCGTCCCCGGTCGATCGTCATGCGCAGCCGCACCGGCCCAGCGAGATCGACCGGCGTTTCGGCCACCGTCACCCCTGTCCGCGGCTCCTCCCGCCCGGCGCGGCGGGCCACGCGCACCAGCGTTCTCCCGCCCTCGCGCACCACCGCCAGCGTCAGGAAGTAGTCGTCGTTCTGCAGCGCCGCGAGCCCGGCCATCTCGCCCTCGGCCGGATCGAAACGCAGCTCGGTCTCCACCACCGCGTCGTTGTGCTGCTGTCGCCGCGCGACGAACGCCGGCTTGCCGAGGTCGCCGACTCCGTCCCCGTCGGGCTCCAGCACCAGCGACCCGTCGGCCAGCGCATAGGGCGCCGCGCGCATCGTCATCCACTCGAAGCCGAGCCGCGCGCCGTCGAACTCCTCGCGCACCGCGAACGTCCCGGTCATCGGCGGCGCGCCCGGCTGCAGCGGCAGCGGCGCCGCGTTGACCAGCGGGATCGGCAGCCCCTTGCCGAGGATTACCGGCCACTCGCCGCTCCAGTCGACCGACAGCATGAATGTCTCGCGGCCGATGTTGTAGAAGTCGTTGTCGTAGTCATACGGGCGCGTGGCGAGGAACGTCGCCGCGAACCCGCCGCCGGGAAGCTCGACGATATCGGCGTGGCCGGCCGCGCTTACCGGGTCGGGCCGGTCGGCGGGCAGGTCGCGCTGGGTCAGGATCGGGTTCGCCTCGGGCGGCGCCGGGGTATACGGCCCGTCGACCCGGTCGGCGCGCAGGATCACCTGGCTGTGGTTGACGCTCGTGCCGCCCTCGGCCGCGCTCAGGTAGTACTTGCCATTGCGCTTGTAGATGTGCGGCCCCTCGATCCACACCGGCTTCTGCGACAGGTCGATGCCGCCGTCGACGACCATCTTCGGGTTGCCGAGCATCTTCATCCCGACCGGGTCGAACCGTTCGATCCACAGCGCGCGGTGGCCGTCGTAGAGCGGCGGGCCTTCGGGGGCCCGGTTGTTGATGATCCACGCGCTGCCGTCGTCGTCGAAGAAGATCGACGGATCGATTCCCTCGACCGTCGGCAGCCACACGGGGTCCGACCACGGCCCGGCCGGATCCTTCGCCGTGATCACGAAGTTGCCGCCGCAGTCGACGCAGGTGTTGAGGATGTAGAACGTGCCCTCGTGGTACTCGATCGCCGGGGCGAAGACCCCGCGTGACAGGGTAAGCCCCGAGAAGTCCAGCATGTCGGGCCGGTCGATCGCGTTGCCGATCTGCCGCCAGTTAACGAGGTCGCGGCTGTGGAACACCGGGATGCCCGGGAACCAGCCGAAAGTCGACGTCACCAGATAGAAGTCGTCGCCAACGCGGACCGTGCTCGGGTCAGGGTAGAACCCGGCGAGCACCGGGTTGCGGTACTGGTCCGGCGCGACCGGTTCGCCATCGGTGCCGCGGTACTCGAACCAGTCGAATCGCGCCTCTCCCGCCTGCGCGGCGGGGGCGGGGAGTACCGAAACCAGACCGATCGCGGCCAGCGCGGCCGACAGCCCCTTCCCCCTGCGACGAACTCCGGCCATGCTGCTCTCCGATTGCACCTCAGCTGCCGCGATCCTATTATGTCTGAGTTATTTTGAAAGGACTTATCGTGATCGATGGCGCCATCCTCGTCGGGTTCCAGGACCTGCAAAGCGACAAGCGTTTTACCGCCGTGAACCCGGCGACGGGCGAAACGCTCGAACCGAGCTTCTCTTCGGCCGGTCCCGATGCGGTCGAACAGGCGGCGGCGCTCGCGGCCGCGGCGTTTCCGGCTTACGCGGGCACGGATCCCGCGCGCCGCGCCGCCTTCCTCGAGGCCTGCGCCGAGGCGATCCTCGCGATCGGAGACGAGTTGATCGAGCGCGCGATGGCCGAGACCGGCCTGCCGCGCGCGCGACTCGAAGGCGAACGCGGGCGCACCGTCGGCCAACTGCGGCTGTTTGCGCAGGTCGTACGCCAGGGCGACTGGCTCGACGCGACGATCGACCTCGCGCTGCCCGACCGTCAGCCGCTGCCGCGGCCCGACCTGCGGCGAGTCAACGTCTCGCTCGGCCCGGTCGCGGTGTTCGGCGCCTCGAACTTCCCGCTCGCCTTCTCGGTTGCCGGCGGCGACACCGCCTCGGCGCTCGCCGCCGGATGCCCGGTGATCGTCAAGGGCCACCCAGCGCATCCGGGGACCGGCGAGCTCGTCGCCCGCGCGCTGATTACCGCCGTCCGCGATAGCGGCATGCCCGAAGGCACCGTCTCCTACCTGCCCGGCGAGACCAACGAACTCGGCGGGGCGCTGGTGAGCGACCCGCGGATCAAGGCGGTCGGCTTTACCGGCTCGCGTGCCGGCGGGCTCGCGCTCGTCCGGCTCGCCAATGCGCGTCCCGAGCCGATCCCGGTCTATGCCGAGATGTCGAGCGTCAACCCGGTGGTGCTGATGCCGGCCGCGCTCGAGGCGCGGGCCGAGGCGCTTGGGCCCGCGTTCGTCCAGTCGCTGACGATGGGGGCGGGGCAGTTCTGCACCAACCCCGGACTGGTGTTGGCGATCGAATCGCCGGCGCTCGACCGTTTCGTCGCGGCCGCCGCCGAGGCGCTTCAGGCGGCGCCCGGCGCGGTCATGCTGAGTCCCGGGATCCACGCCAACTACGAGCGCGGGGTGAAGGCTCTCGAGGGGCACGATGCCGTGCGAACGGTTGCGCGCGGCTGCGTCGGCGAAGGCGTCAACCAGGGCACCGGCGCGCTGTTCGAGACCGACGCCGCCAGCTTCCTCGCCGACGACGCGCTCGGCCACGAGGTGTTCGGCTCGTCCTCGCTCGTCATCCGCTGCCGCGACCTCGACGAGATCGCCCGCGTGCTCGCCTCGCTCGAAGGCCAATTGACCGCAACGCTCCACCTCGACCCGGCCGACGAGGCCGACGCCGCGAAGCTCGTGCCGGTGATGGCCGGGCGCGCCGGCCGCGTGCTCGCCAACGGCTGGCCGACCGGGGTCGAGGTCAGCCCGGCGATGGTCCACGGCGGACCGTACCCGGCGACAAGCGACAGCCGCACGACCTCGGTCGGCACGCTCGCGATCATGCGCTTCCTGCGCCCGGTGTGCTTCCAGAGCATGCCGGCCAGGCTGCTCCCCGAGGCGGTCGCCGACGGCAACCCGTGGGGCATCGCGCGGCGGATCGACGGCAACCGCGAGGCCTCGCCCGCGTGACCGACCGGCCGGATCCCTCGCGCCGCATCCACGGGACGATCGCCCGCGACCTCGGGATCGAGATCGTCAGCGGCAAGCGCAGGCCCGGCGAAGTGCTCGGCGGCGAGATCGAGGCGAGCGCCGCGCTCGGCATCTCGCGCACCGCCTATCGCGAGGCGATCCGCATCCTCGGCGCCAAGGGCCTGGTCGAGAGCCGGCCCAAGGCCGGCACGCGCATCCTGCCACGCCACCACTGGAACGTGCTCGATCCCGACGTGCTCGCCTGGACGTTCGAGGGCGAGCCCGAAGAGCGGTTCATCCGCGACCTGTTCGAGCTGCGCGCAGTCGTAGAGCCCGCCGCCGCCGCGTTCGCCGCGCGGCGCCGCACCGATGAGGACGTCGCGAAGATGCGCGAGGCGCTCGACGGCATGGCTCGCCACACGCTGGCGACCGCCGAGGGCCAGGCGTCCGACCAGCAGTTTCACCGCGCGATCCTCGCCGCGGCGCGCAACGAGCCGCTCGCGGCGCTCGCCAGCACCGTCGGCGCCGCCGTCCGCTGGACCACCAAGTTCAAGCAGCGCAAGCACGAGCTTCCGCGCGACGCCCTGCCGGACCACGTGCGCGTCTGCGAGGCGATCGCCGCGGGTGACCCCGATGCCGCCCGCGAGACGATGACCGAGCTGCTGCGCCTGGCGCTCGGGGACCTCGGGCTGACGCTGGAGTAGAGGCAAGCGACGGTTACGGCGGCCTTGCGGGCAAGGCTCCCTTCTCCCTCGATGGGGGAAGGGTGAAACCTAGTGATTGTCCCGCGGCAGCCCGCGCGTCTGGGCGATCCGCTGGTACTCCTCGGCTCCCTCGAGGATCATCCCCTCGCCGAGCTGGCCGACGACCGAGCGCTGGATCTGCTGCCACGGAGTCTGCGAACCCGGGAACGCATAGCCTCCGGCATTCTCGAGTTCCGTCTGCCGCGCGGCCAGTTCCTCGTCGCTGATCAGCACGTCGACCCGGCTCTTGCGCAAGTCGATGCGCACGCGATCACCGCTCCTCAGCAGCGCCAGCCCGCCACCCGCCGCCGCCTCGGGTGAGGCGTTGAGGATCGACGGGCTGCCGCTGGTGCCCGACTGGCGCCCGTCGCCGATGCACGGCAGCTCGTGGACCCCGTCGAGGATCAGGTGCGCCGGCGGGCGCATGTTCACGACCTCGGCGCCGCCCGGATAGCCGATCGGCCCGGTGCCGCGCATGACCAGCAGAGTATCCGGAGTGATACCCGTCGCCGGATCGTCGATCCGCGAGTGGTAGTCCTCGGGCCCGTCGAACACCACGACCGGGCCCTCGAACGCGTCGGGGTCGTCGGGGTTCGACAGGTAACGCTCGCGGAAGGCCTGCGAGATCACGCTGGTCTTCATGATCGCGCTGTCGAACAGATTGCCGCGCAGCACGAGGAAACCCGCGTCGGGCATCAGCGGGTCTTCGAACGGCCGGATCACCCGCTCGTCCTCGATCGTGGCGTCGCGGCAATTCTCGCCGATGGTCTTGCCGTTCACGGTCAGCGCATTCTCGGCGATCAGGCCTTGGCCCATCAGCTGGGCGACGACCGCCGGGACGCCCCCGGCGCGGTAGAAATCCTCGCTGAGATATTCGCCGGCCGGCTGCAGGTTGACCAGCAGCGGAATCTTGTGGCCGTGGGTCTGCCAGGTCTCGAGCGGCAACTCGACGCCGATGTGGCGCGCGATCGCGGCGACGTGGATCGGCGCGTTGGTCGAGCCGCCGATCGCCGAGTTGATCGCGATCGCGTTGAGGAACGCGTTCCTCGTCAGCACGTCCGACGGCTTGAGGTCCTCGTGGACCATATCGACGATCCGCTTGCCCGTACGCCAGGCGACTTCCTGCCGGTCGCGGTACGGCGCCGGGATCGCCGCCGAGCCGGGCAGCGACATGCCGAGCGCTTCGGCCAGCGAGTTCATCGTGCTCGCCGTGCCCATCGTGTTGCAATAGCCGGTCGAGGGCGCCGACGAGGCCACCAGGCGGATGAACTCGGCGTCATCGATCTCCCCGGCGGCGAGCAGCTGCCGCGCCTTCCAGATGATCGTCCCCGAGCCGGTCCGTTCGCCCTTGTGCCAGCCGTTGAGCATCGGCCCGACCGAGAGCGCGATCGCCGGGATGTTGACCGTCGCTGCCGCCATCAGCGCCGCCGGAGTGGTCTTGTCGCAGCCGATCGTCAGCACCACGCCGTCGAGCGGGTAACCGTAGAGCACTTCGACGAGCCCGAGGTAGCTGAGGTTGCGGTCGAGCCCCGCGGTCGGCCGCTTGCCGGTCTCCTGAATCGGGTGGACCGGGAACTCGATCGCGATGCCGCCCGCATCGCGGATGCCCTCGCGGACGCGCTCGGCGAGCACCAGGTGATGCCGGTTGCACGGGCTGAGGTCCGATCCCGTCTGCGCGATGCCGATGATCGGCTTGCCCGAACGCAGCTCCTCGAGGCTGAGGCCGTAGTTCAGGTACCGCTCGAGGTAGAGCGAGGTCATGTCGATGTTGTCGGGATTGTCGAACCAGGCCCGGCTGCGCAGCTTGGGTGTATCGGACATCGTCTTCTTGCAACTCTCGAAGGGCACGCGGCGGGCTTGCCGCGTGGCGGATAACTCAGACAAATTAACAATCGAACAAAACGCCGCCGCGGTCGAGGAAAATCATCGCCTGACGTCCGAAAGGTTCGTTTCGAACGCCGCGAGGTCGCGCGGCGTGGCCATGCTGTGGTCCCCGGCGATGCCGTGCTTGAGTGCGGCGAGCGCAAGCCCGGTAGTGGCCGCTTGTTCCACGCCGCGGTCGAGCCCCGCGAGCACCCCCGCTGCGAAGGCGTCGCCGGCGCCGATCCGGTCGACGATCCCCGTCACCTCGACCGCCGGGGCGGCGTATCCGCCGTCCCGCGTGTCGATCCGGGCCGACAGCCGGTGGTGATCGGCGGCGACGATCTCGCGCGAGGTCGAGGCGATCGCGGCGAGCCGCGGGAAACGCTCGAACGCCTTGCGCGCGGCCGGCTCGTCGGCGTCGAACGTCTCGCCGAGCACCAGCGACAGGTCGCGGTGATTGCCGAACAGCAGGTCGGCGCCGTCCAGGTAATCGGCCAGCACCGGCCCTGGATCGTCGCACCAGCGCGCCCACAGCGAGCCGCGGTAGTTGCCGTCGAACGACACGCGCACACCTGCCTCGTGGGCGGCGGCGATTGCCGCGAGGCCCAGTTCGGCCATCCCCGGCCCGAGCGCGGGGATGATGCCCGACAGGTGCAGCCAGGCTGCGCTCTTCAGCGCCGCGCTCCAGTCGTAGTTGCGTACCGCGGCGAATACGCTGCCTTCGCGGTCGTAGATCACCGAGCCCGCGCTTGCGCCGGCGGCCGGCGTGTAGAAATAGAGCCCGAGCCGCCCCGGCGCACGGCGCACGTGGCTCACCTCGACCCCCGCCCGGCGCAGGCTCTCGAGGGCCGCGTCGCCAAGCGCGTCGTCGGGCACCGCCGAGAGTATCGCGCTCGGATGGCCGAGCCGTGCAAGCGCCACCGCGACATTGCCCTCCGCCCCGCCGAAGTGCGCCCCGAGCCGCGATCCCTGCAGCATCGCTTCGCCGCGCGGCGCCGACAGCCGCAGCAGCAACTCGCCGAAGCACACGACGGGGCCGCAATTGCCGTTCACCTCATCGCTCCCCTCTCCGCTCCCCCCGGCACTTGACAGCCCATGCGCGCTGGTGCTGTTATGATAGCGCTATCATAAGAATAGCGGAGCGGAGGGGGTCATGGAAGCGGATAACGGCGCGGCAGCGTCGGCGCTACCTCAGGATTGGGCGGCGGGCACCTTCCTCGGGCGCATCGCCACCTCCGACGGCCCGAGCCCCGTCTTGCTCGTGCGTGGCGAGCTTTACGACATGGCCCGCGTCGCCCCGACGGTCTCCGCGCTCGTCGAGGCCGGCGATTTCAGCGGCACCGGCGGAACCCCGCTCGGTCCGTGGGAGCCCGGCAATGCTTCCCTGCTCAGCCCGGTCGACCTGCAGTGCGTCAAGGCCTGCGGGGTGACGTTCGCGGTCTCGGCGATCGAACGCGTAATCGAGGAGCGCGCGCGTGGCGACTGGTCGGCCGCGGCGGCGATCCGCGAGCGGCTCGAGGGCCGCATCGGCGGCTCGATCCGCGCGGTCGAGCCCGGCTCGCCGGCCGCCGCCGCGCTCAAGGATGCGCTGATCGAGGACGGCCTGTGGTCGCAGTACCTCGAGGTGGCGATCGGCCCCGATGCCGAAGTCTTCACCAAGTCGCCGGTGCTCTCGACCGTCGGCGCCGACGCCGACATCGGCGTGCGCTCGGATTCGACCTGGAACAACCCCGAGCCCGAGATCGCGCTGCTGGTCGACAGCCGCGGCAAGGCGGTCGGCGCGACACTCGGCAACGACGTCAATCTGCGCGACTTCGAGGGCCGCTCGGCGCTGCTGCTCGGCAAGGCCAAGGACAACAACGCCTCCTGCGCGCTGGGCCCGCTGGTGCGCCTGTTCGACGACAGCTTCACGATCGACGACGTGCGCTCCGCGACGGTCACCCTGCAGGTCGAGGGTGAGGACGGCTACCGCCTCGAGGGCGCCTCGAACATGGCCGAGATCAGCCGCGATCCGCTCGAGCTCGTCCGCCAGGCGTTGAGCGAGCACCAGTATCCCGACGGCTTCGTGCTGTTCCTCGGCACGCTGTTCGCCCCGGTGCAGGATCGCGACGAGCCCGGCCGCGGCTTCACCCACAAGGTCGGCGACCGCGTCGCCATCGCCAGCCCCAAGCTCGGACGGCTGGTCAACCGCGTGGTGACGTCTAAGGACGCGCCGCCGTGGACCGAGGGGATCGGCGCGCTGATGGCCAATCTCGCCCGCCGCGGCCTGCTCGGAGCCGGCACGTGACGCGCGCGCGATACCCGAGCCTCGCCGGCAAGCGGGTCGTCGTCACCGGCGGCGCGACCGGGATCGGCGCGGGGCTGGTCGAGGCCTTCGTCGGCCAGGGCGCGGAAGTCGCCTTCCTCGACATCGACGAACCTTCCGGCGAAGCGCTGGCCGCCCGGCTAGGCGCCCCGCGCTTCATCGCCTGCGACTTGCGCGACCTCGCGGCGCTCAAGATCGCGGCCGAGGCGGCGATCGCCGCGCTTGGCGGGATCGACGTGCTGGTCAACAACGCCGCCAACGACGACCGCCACGCGGTCGAGGACATCACGCCCGAGTACTGGGACGAGCGCATCGCGACCAACCTCCGCCACCTGTTCTTCATGAGCCAGGCCGTGGTGCCGGCGATGAAGGCCGCGGGCGGCGGCGTGATCCTCAACTTCGGCTCGATCTCCTGGCACCTCGGGTTGCGCGACCTGGTCACTTACCAGACCGCTAAGGCCGGGATCGAGGGCCTGACCCGCAGCCTCGCGCGCGAGCTCGGGCGCGACAACATCCGCGTGACGACGATCGTCCCGGGCAGCGTCGCGACTCCGCGACAGGCGCGGTGGTATACTCCGGCCGACGAGGAAGAGTTGATGGCCGCGCAATGCGTGCACGGGCGGATCCAGCCGGCCGACGTCGCCGCGCTGGCGCTGTTCCTCGCCTCCGACGATGCGCGGATGTGCACGGGGCACGAATATTTCATCGATGCAGGGTGGCGATAGGATGGATCCCGTTTCGGTTCTCGCGGTCGGCGCGACTCTCGGCGAAGGTCCCGTGTGGATCGGCAGCGAAGTCTGGTTCGTCGACATCAAGGCGCACAAGGTCCACCGGTTCGACCCGGCCACGAAGGCGCACAGGTGGTACGAGGCGCCCGACCAGGTCGGCTGGGTCCTTCCGGCCGAGGGCGGCGGGCTGGTCACCGGCGTCAAGACCGGGCTGCACCGGCTCGACCCCGAGACCGGCGCGTTCTCGCTGTTGCACGATCCCGAGCCGCAACGGCCGAACAACCGGCTCAACGACGCGGCCACGGACGTCCACAGCCGCCTGTGGTTCGGCACGATGGACGACGGGGAATCCGAGGCGACCGGCTACCTCTACCGCTGCGTCCGCGGCCTCTGCGCCGATACCGGGCTGCCGCCCGTGGCGATCACCAACGGGCCTGCGCTCAACGCCGACGGCACGGTGCTCTACCACACCGACACGCTCGGCCGGGTCATCTTCCGCGTCCCGGTCAACGACGACGGGTCGCTCGGCGCGCCGGTGCCGTTCGTCACGATCGAGGACGGTGGCGGCTATCCCGACGGGCCGGTGGTCGATGCCGAGGGCTGCCTGTGGACCGGGCTCTACGCCGGCTGGAGCGTGCGGCGCTACGACCTCGACGGCAAGCTGATCAAGTCGGTCCGCCTGCCGACCGCCAACATCACCAAGATGTGCTTCGGCGGTCCGGACCTGAAGACCGCCTACGTCACCAGCGCGCGCAAGAACCTCGATGCCGCGGCGCTGGCCGCCCAACCCGAGGCGGGCAACCTGTTCGCGTTCGATCCGGGCGTCGCCGGTCTGCCGGTCACCCCGGCGAAGATCACCGGGCTCGGCAGGACGGCATAGCGCCCCCTTCCCCCTCGATGGGGGAAGGATAGCGCAGCTTGCTCGCGCAGCGAGCTAGCGAAGCTTGGATGGGGGTGGCTGCGCGACAGGGGCGCTCTTCCGCTCCACCCCTTTCCCACTCCGACCAGGTCAGGTCGTGACTAAGTCTTCGTATCCTCCCCCATCGAGGGGGAAGGGCGAACAGGAACGCCAGGAGAGCGCCCTAGCTTCCGCGCGAGCTCGGGCGCCGGCGCGGCGCCGCGTCCGACTGGCGGCGGATCAGCTCGAAGTCGGCCTGGACGTGCGGCTTGCGCGCCGCCTCGTCCTGCGACTTGCGCGCGCGGATCTCCTTGACCAGCAGGTCGACAGCGGTGCGCGACATCTCGAACACCGGCTGGCGGATCGTGGTCAGCTCGGGCCAGATCGTCGTCGCCAGCGCGGTGTCGTCGAACCCGCAGACGGTCAGGTCGCTCGGCACGTCGAGCCCGCGGCGGTGCGCAATGGCGACGGTCGCCGCCGCCATGTCGTCGTTCGAGGCAAAGATCGCCGACGGCGGGTCCGCCAGCTCGAGCAGTTGCTCGGCCGCGTCGAGCCCCGAGCGGTAGGTGAACAGGCCTTGCGCGATCAGCTCGGGTGCCGCCGGAAGTCCGGCGTCCTTGAGCGCGTCCTTGTACCCCTGGAGCCGCTCCTCGCTCGCGGTCTGGCGCGGGTTGCCTTTGATGAATCCGATCCGCCGGTGGCCGAGCGAGGCGAGGTGGCGCGTCATCTCGTAGGCCGCGGCGTGATCGTTGATGCTGACCGAGAGCGCCCAGTCCGGCGCGCGGCCCGTCGCCACGGCCACCACCGGGATGTTGCGCTCGTGGATCGCCTCGAGCACCGGCAGCGATTCGCTGAGCGGCGGCGTCAGCACGATCCCGTCGAGCCGGGCACGGATCAGGTGGTCGACCGCGCTCTGCTCCTCGGCCTCGTCGTCGCACTTCTCGACGATCAGCTGGACGTTGAGCCGGCTCGCCTGGTCGAGGCTGCCGACGAGCAGCTGGCTCAGGTAGTTGAAGCTCGGGTTCGAGTGCAGCAGCCCGATGCGGATCTCCTCGCCGCCGGCGAGCGTGCGCGCCGCGAGGCTCGGCGTGTAGTGCAGCGCCTTGATCGCCTCCTCGACGCGCTCGCGCGTTTCCGGGCGCACGTTCGCCTCGCCGTTGAGCACGCGGCTCACGGTCATCGGCGAGACGCCCGCGCGAGCAGCGACATCGCTGATTTTCGGCGCGTTGCGCTGCCGTCTGGATCCTCGGACTTCAGCCATCGGTTTCCCCTGCGCGGCGGCGGTTATGGCAACAGCCCGTATCCCGGCAAGCCCGAATGTTCCAGCGCGCCGGAGCTCGCACGCGGCGCATCCTCACGGATTGCCCGGCGCGAACGGGAACGACAGCGCCTTGTAGTACTCGAGATCATGCTCGGGAGGCGCGGTTCCGGCGGGTAGCGCGAGCCCGTTGACGCTCGTCCAATAGGCGAGGCTCGCGTCGCGCCACCAGCGCGCCTCGCGTTCCTGGATCGCCAGGAAATCGGCGGTCTTCTGCCAGCGTTCGGCGTCGATCCGCGGGCGCAGCGCGTCCCACTCGCGGCGCATGGTGCTGACGTAGGCGACCCCTTCGTCGTAGCGCGCGACGAGCTCTTCCCACAGCGTGCGGCCGCTGTTCATACGATGGCTCCACGGCAGGTGGTGGAACCACAGCAGCTCGGTCTCGGGCGTGGTCGCCGGGTCCGCCAGCCGCGCCGCGAGGCTCGGTGCATACTGCGCGATCGCGTTGCTGCCGCTCGCCGTGCGGTCGAAGCCGATCCCGTCGCGGTCGGCGCGGTGATAGTAGGCCGGGTTCCACTCGGGCCGAGCGAGGTCGTCGACCCACGGCCCGGGCCCGTAGTGGTGTCCCGTCGCCATCAGGTGCGCGAGCCCGAGCGCGCCGGTGTAGTTCACCACCGCTTCGCGCGAGCCCATCATCATCCGCACCACCGGCTCGACCACTTCCGGCTCGGACGAAAAGGTCTGCGCGGCCCATTCGCGGGCGATCGCCTCGGCGGACAGTGTCGGGTCCCAGGCGAGCCGCCCGAACGCGTACCAGTTGGCCTGGTTGAAGGTCGAGCCCGACCAGTCGCGCGAGCTGCCGACGTTGGCGACCCCGGCGATGCCGGTGAGCGCATGCCCCTCGGCGCTGCCGTCGACGACTTCGGCCACCGTCGGCCCGTCGTCGCGGACCTTGGTATTCGCGCCGAGCGCCTCGGTGAACAGGGGCCCAAGATAGGCGAGGTGGGTCGCCTGCCCGAGGTATTCCTTGGTCACTTGCACCTCGAGCATCAGCGGCGTGCGCGGCATGGCCCCGAACAGCGGGTGGAACGGCTCGCGCGGCTGGAAGTCGATCGGCCCGTTCTTGACCTGCACCAGCACGTTGTCGGCGAACTGCCCGTCGAGCGGCTCGAA
Organism: Sphingomonadales bacterium; assembly: GCA_044506565.1. Classification (GTDB taxonomy): domain Bacteria; phylum Pseudomonadota; class Alphaproteobacteria; order Sphingomonadales; family Sphingomonadaceae; genus Croceibacterium_A. The sequence continues at coordinate 22,868 of JBIQKN010000028.1, forward strand.
TTCGGTATAGGCCTGCTTGGCGCGGTCCTCGGGGTCGGTGTCGGAGTAGACGAACGCCCGCCACATCACCACGCCGCCGTGCGGGGCGACCGCTTCGGCGAGCATGTTCGCCCCGTCGGCGTGAGTTCGTCCGTAGTCGCCGGGCCCCGGCTGGCCCTCGCTGTTGGCCTTGACCAGGAATCCGCCGAAATCGGGGATCGCGCGGTAGATCTCGGCCGCCTTGGCCGCCCACCAGGCGCGCACTCGCGGGTCGAGCGGGTCGCCGGTGTCGAGCCCGCCGAGATCGCGCGGCGCGCTGAACCGCGCCGAGAGGTAGACCTTGATCCCGTAGGGCCGGAACACCTCGGCCAGTGCCGCGGCCTTGGCGATGTAGTCGGCGGTCAGGCTCTCGGCCTTGGCGTTGACGTTGTTGAGGACGATCCCGTTGATCCCGAGCGACGCGTTGGCGCGCGCATAGTCGGTGTAGCGCGGGTCCTTGTGGTCGGGCAGCGTCCACCAGTCCCACAGCGAGGCGCCCGCGTAACCGCGCTCGACGAACCCGTCGAGGTTGTCCCAGTGGTTGAGCACCCGCAGGCCGATACGCGGCGCGGAACGCAACTCGATCGCTTCGGCCGAGCCGCCGGCATCCAGGTGCCGCAGCAACGCGAACGCGCCGTAGAGCAGCCCGCGCTCGCCGTCGGACGCGACGACGACCGCCGGGCGGCCGTCGACCTGCGCCCGGCGCACGAGGTAGCCTTCCTCGCCGAGCGGTCGGGCGAGGCCGAGCGCGGCCACGCGCGGATCGGCGGTCGTCGCCAGCAGAACCCGGGCGACGCGCCCGCCGAGCCCGCGGCGCAGCTCCGCGGCGGCGGCCTCGATCACCGGGCTGCTGCGCTCGACGAGGACTTCAGCCGGTTCGGCAGGTGCCTCCGGGTAGCGCAGCCACAGGGCGTAACCGTCCTCCGCGCGTACCGGCGAGGCGGCCGCCAGCAGGCTGGCCGCAAGGGCCGCGAGGAGGCCAAAACCGCGCTTCATTCCGGCACTTTCCCTCTCCCGCCGTGGCATTGACAAGCCCCGGCCTTGCCGCGATGTTACCGCTATCACAGCCACGGCATGCTGGGCAATGCCGGGCGGGAAAAGGGGGAGGAGAGGCGCATGGCCGCGGAAACGACGGGCGGCGAATCGTCGGCAATCGGACGGCGGGGATTCCTTCGGCTCGGCGCAAGTGCCTCGTTGCTGTCCATGCTCCCGGCCGCCGCTCGCGCCGCGACCGGCGAGGCGGCGCCGCTTTACAAGGATCCGCGCGCCCCGATCGACCTGCGCGTACGCGACCTGCTGTCGCGAATGACGCTCGAGGAAAAGGCCGCCCAGCTGATCACGCTGTCGCGCACCAAGCGCGACGTGATGGACGACGAGTTGCGGTTCGATCCGGCCAGGGCCTCGGCCGGCTATCCCAACGGCATCGGCCAGATCGCGCGGCCCTCGGACCGCGGCGGCGCGGCGACCGCGAGCAACACCACCCAGGCGGTCAACCCGACCGGGCGCTGGCGCGCCCCGGCCGACACGATCGCCTTCGTCAACGCGGCGCAGAAATGGGCCCGCGAGCAAACCCGCCTCGGCATTCCGATCCTGTTCCACGAGGAATCTCTGCACGGGTTCATGGCGCCCGAGGCGACCAGCTTCCCGCAGGCGATCGCGATGGCGGGCACCTTCGACCCGGCGCTGGTCGAGCGCGTCAGCTCGATCATCGGCCGCGAGGTGCGCGCCCACGGCACCACGCTCACGCTATCCCCGGTGGTCGACATCGCCCGCGACCCGCGCTGGGGGCGGATCGAGGAGACCTTCGGCGAGGACCCGTTCCTCTGCGCCGAGATGGGCGTCGCCGCGGTCAAGGGCCTGCAGGGCGAGAGCAAGGAGCTCGCTCCGGGCAAGGTCTTCGCCACGCTCAAGCACATGACCGGGCACGGCCAGCCGCAGGCGGGCAACAACGTCGCCCCGGCGTTTCTCGGCGAGCGCGAGCTGCGCGAGGCGTTCTTCCCGCCGTTCCGCGCGGTGGTCGAGCGTACCGGGATCGCGGCCGTCATGCCGTCGTACAACGAGATCGACGGCGTCCCGAGCCACGCCAACACCTGGCTGCTCGGCGACGTGCTGCGCGGCGAGTGGGGCTTCGACGGCGCGATCGTCTCGGATTACGCCGGGGTCGAGGAACTGCACACCTTCCACAAGCTCGCGCCGGATCTCGGCCACGCTGCGCTGCTGGCGCTGCGCGCGGGGGTCGACTGCGACCTGCCCGACGGCAACGCCTACCGCACGATCGCCGGCGAGGTCCGCGCAGGGCGCATCCCGATGGCGCTGGTCGACCGCGCCTGCGCGCACATGCTACGGCTCAAGTTCCGCGCCGGGATGTTCGAAGCCGGGCCGGTCGATCCGCGCGTCGCCGCGCGGCTGACCGCCAACGACGAGGCGCGCGCGCTGGCGCTCGAGACCGCGCGCAAGGCGATCACCCTGCTCAAGAACGACGGCACCCTGCCGCTGGCGCCCGGCGCGCACAGGCGCGTCGCGGTGATCGGGCCGAACAGCGCGATCACCCGGCTCGGCGGATACTCGTCGATCCCGCGCAGTTCGGTCACCCTGCTCGACGGCATCCGCGCCAAGCTCGCCGGCAAGGCCGAAGTGCTCCACGCGCAGGGCGTGTTCATCACCCGCGACGAGAACCGCTCGACCGACGACGTCCAGCTCGCTGACCGCGAGCAGAACCTGCGGCTGATCGCCGAGGCGGCGGAGGTCGCGAAAACCGCCGACGTGATCATCCTCGCGATCGGCGACACCGAGCAGACCAGCCGCGAGGGCTACGCCCGCAACCACCTTGGCGACCGCACCCAGATCGACATCGTCGGCGAGCAGAACGAGCTGTTCGACGCGATGAAGGCAACCGGCAAGCCGGTGGTCGTGGTCGCGCTCAACGGCCGCCCGCCGAGCTGGCCGAACGTGGTCGCGGGCGCCAATGCGATGCTCGAATGCTGGTACCTCGGCCAGGAAGGCGGCACGGCGATGGCCGACGCGCTGTTCGGCGACGTCAATCCCGGCGGCAAGCTGCCGGTGACCGTGGTCCGCGAGGAAGGGCAGATCCCGTTCTTCTACAACCACAAGCCTTCGGCCCGCCGCGGCTACCTGTTCGCGGACATCAGCCCGCTGTTCCCGTTCGGCTTCGGCCTGTCCTACACCACGTTCGAGATGTCCGCGCCGCGCCTCTCGGCGCAGCGGATCGGCGTTGCCGGCAGCGTGACGGTCGAGGTCGACGTGACCAACACCGGCCAGCGCGCGGGCGACGAGGTGGTGCAGGTCTACGTCCACGACCAGGTCGCTTCGGTCACCCGCCCAATCAAGGAACTCAAGGCGTTCCGGCGCGTCACCTTGCAGCCGGGCGAAACGAACACCCTCAGCTTCACGCTCGGGCCCGAGGCGTTCCGCATGTGGGACATCGACATGAACGAGGTCGTCGAGCCCGGCCTGTTCGACATCCTCGTCGGGCCCAACAGCGAGGACCTGAAGTCGGCGACCCTCGAGATCGCCTGAGGACGCCCCAATGGCCAGGATCGTCTCCGCCCGCGTCATCGTCACCTGTCCCGGGCGGAACTTCGTCACGCTCAAGGTCGAGACCGACGACGGGCTGAGCGGGGTCGGCGACGCGACGCTCAACGGCCGCGAGCTGGCGGTTGCGAGCTACCTCGCCGATCACGTGATCCCGTGCCTGATAGGGCGCGACCCGGCGCGGATCGAGGACACCTGGCAGTTCCTCTACCGCGGCGCCTACTGGCGTCGCGGCCCGGTGACGATGAGCGCGATCGCCGCGGTCGACATGGCGCTGTGGGACATCAAGGGCAAGGTCGCCGGCCTGCCCGTCTACCAGCTGCTCGGTGGCGCCTGCCGCGAAGGCTGCATGGTCTATGGCCACGCGAACGGCAAGGACATCGCCGAGACGGTCGACAATGCGCTGCGCTACAAGGAGGAAGGCTACAAGGCGATCCGCCTGCAGTCGGGCGTTCCGGGCCTCGCCTCGACTTACGGCGTGTCGAAGGACCGCTACTTCTACGAACCCGCCGACGCCGACCTGCCGACCGAGAACGTCTGGTCGAGCGAGAAGTACCTGCGCTCGGTCCCGCCGCTGTTCGAGGCGGCACGCGAGGCGCTCGGGTGGGACGTCCACCTGCTGCACGACATCCACCACCGGCTGACCCCGATCGAGGCCGGCCGGCTCGGCAAGGACCTCGAGCCGTATCGCCCCTTCTGGCTCGAGGACGCGGTCCCGGCCGAGAACCAGGCCAACTTCCGGCTGATCCGCCAGCACACCACCACGCCGCTCGCGGTCGGCGAGATCTTCAACTCGATCTGGGACTGCAAGCAACTGATCGAGGAGCAGCTGATCGACTACATCCGTGCGACCGTGGTCCACGCGGGCGGGATCACCCATCTGCGCCGGATCGCCGCGCTCGCCGACCTCTACAACGTGCGCACGGGCTGCCACGGCGCGACCGACCTGTCGCCGGTCAGCATGGCCGCGGCGCTGCACTTCGGCCTGTCGATCCCGAACTTCGGCGTCCAGGAATACATGCGCCACACGGCGGAGACCGACGCGGTCTTCCCGCATGCCTACAGCTTCGAGAACGGGCTCATGCACCCGGGCGACACGCCGGGTCTCGGCGTCGAGATCGACGAGGCACTGGCCGCGAAGCACGAATACCGCCGCGCCTACCTGCCGGTGAACCGGCTCGAGGACGGCACGATGTACAACTGGTGAGGGGGCGGGCGAATGGCGACGGCAGCTGAAATGGCAGGGCCCCGGATCGGGCGCTACCGCTGGGCGATCTGCGCGCTGCTGTTCTTCGTCATCACCATCAACTACATCGACCGCCAGGTGCTTGGCGTGCTCAAGCCGGTCATCGAACAGGACCTCGGCTGGAGCGAGGTCGACTACGGCAACATCGTCTCGGCATTCCAGGTCAGCTACGGCATCGGCCTGCTCGTCGTTGGCAGGATGCTCGACCGCGTGGGTACACGCTGGGGGCTGGCCATAGCGATCGCGCTGTGGAGCGTGGCGGCAATGTTCCACGCGGCCGCCCGCACGGTGCTCGCGTTCATGCTTGCGCGCGTCACGCTCGGCATCGCCGAGAGCGCCGCGTACCCCGGTGCGGTCAAGGCCGTCGCCGAGTGGTTTCCGCGCCGCGAGCGCGCGCTCGGCGTCGGCATCCTCAACGCCGGCGCCAACGTCGGGGTCATGACCACGCCTGTCATCGGCTTGATGATCGCCGGGATTTACGGCTGGCAGGCCGCGTTCCTCGCCACCGGCGCGATCGGTTTCGTTGTCCTCGCGGGCTGGCTGTTGATGTATCGCCAGCCCGAAGACCACCCGCGCGTGACCGCGGCCGAGCGCGCCTGGATCGAGCAGGACGGCGAGGACGCGACGGGCAAGGTGCTCGGCTGGCGGCAGGCGATCTGCCAGCGCCAGGCCTGGTACTTCATCTGCGGCAAGTTCTTCACCGACCCGGTGTGGTACCTGTTCCTGTTCTGGCTGCCCGACTTCTTTGTCAAGACGCAGGGGCTCGACCTGTTTCCCAAGGGGCAGGAGGGCATCTTCGCGACCATCGGCCCGGCGTTGATCGGGGTCTACCTGCTCGCCGACATCGGCTCGATCATGGGCGGCTGGCTCTCGTGCCACTTCATCAAGCGCGGCTGGAGCGTCAACCGGGCGCGCAAGACCACGCTGTTCCTCGCTGCCCTGTGTGCCGTGCCGCTGCTGTTCGTGCTGCAGATCGACAGCCCACTGATCGTGGTGCTGCTCATCGGCCTCGGTACTGCAGGACACCAGGCGTTCTCGTCCAACATCTTCACGATGATCTCCGACCTCTACCCGCGCCGCGCGGTGGCCACGGTCGCCGGAATGGGCGGCGCGGCCGGCGCACTGGGCGGCATCCTGATCGCCCAGGCAACCGGGTGGACGCTGGAGCTGACCGGCTCGTACTGGCCGATCCTGATCTACGCCGGGCTCGCCTACCTGATCGCCTTCACCGTCATCCACCTGCTGGTGCCGCGGATGGAGCCGGCACCCGTCGCCCCGCTGGAATGAGCCGGCCGCTCCGCCTTCACCCCGACCGCCTGTTCCCGGCCGAGCCGCGCACGCGCGAAATCGCGCGGAGCCTCTACGCGGGTGTGAAGGACCTGCCGATCGTCAGCCCGCACGGTCACACCGACCCGGCGTGGTTCGCCACCAACGAGCCCTTCGCCGATCCCGCGAGCCTGCTGATCGTCCCCGATCACTACCTGTTCCGCATGCTCTACAGCCAGGGCGTGCGGCTCGAGGACCTCGGCATCCCGACGCGCGACGGCACGCCGGTCGAAACCGACCCGCGCGCGATCTGGCGGCGCTTCGCCGCGCATTACCACCTGTTCCGCGGCACGCCTTCGCGGATGTGGCTCGATTGGGTCTTCGCCGAGGTCTTCGGGCTCGACGTCGCGCTCGAGGCGGAGACCGCCGACCACTACTTCGACACGATCGACGCCGCGCTGAGGACCGACGGCTTCCGGCCGCGCGCGCTGTTCGAGCGCTTCGGCATCGAGGTCATCGCCACCACCGAGAGTCCGCTCGACCCGCTCGATCACCACCGCGCGATCCGCGATAGCGGCTGGCCGGGCCGCGTGGTCACCGCCTACCGCCCCGACCCGGTGATGGACCCCAAGGCCGAAGGCTTCGCCGACGGCGTCGCCCGCTTCGGCGAGATGGCGGGGGAGGATACCGGCAGCTTCGCCGGCTACCTGCGCGCCCACGAAAACCGCCGCGCGTACTTCCGCGAGTTCGGCGCCACCTCGACCGATCACGGCCACGTCCGTGCGACCACCGCCTGGCTCGGGCGGCCCGAGGTCGAGGCGCTCTACGCCAAGGCTCTGGCCGGAACCTGCACGCCCGAGGAAGCCGACCTGTTCTGCGGACACATGCTGGTCGAGATGGCGCGGATGAGCCTCGACGACGGCATGGTGCTGCAGATCCATCCGGGCGTGCACCGCAGCCACAACCCCGCGCTCCTCGCTCGCTTCGGGCCGAACATGGGCGCCGACATCCCGCTCGCGACCGACTACGTCGCCGCGCTCAAGCCGCTGCTCGACCGCTACGGCAACGACCCGCGCCTGACGGTGATCGTCTTCACCCTCGACGAGGACAGCTACAGCCGCGAACTGGCCCCGCTCGCCGGGCATTACCCGGCGCTCAAGCTCGGCCCGCCGTGGTGGTTCCACGACAGCCCGGAGGGCATGCGCCGCTTCCGCGAGCGCGTGACCGAGACCGCCGGGTTCTACAACACCGTCGGCTTCAACGACGACACCCGCGCGTTCCTGTCGATCCCCGCGCGGCACGACGTCGCCCGGCGGATGGACTGCACCTGGCTCGCGCAGCTGGTCGCCGAGCACCGCCTCGACGAGGCCGAGGCGCACGAGCTCGCCGCGGACCTCGCCTACAACCTCGTCAAGGCGGCGTACAAGCTGTGACCCGGCGCCTGTCGAGCGCGCTTCTCGACGATCTCGACCCCTCGGTCGAGCGGCCCCGCTACGCCCGGGAGGAACTCGCCGAGGGCGTGGTCCATCTCGGCCTCGGCGCGTTCCATCGCGCGCACCAGGCTGCCTTTCTCGACGAAATCGCGGCGCGCGGCGACATGCGCTGGGGCGTCGTCGGCGTCTCGCTGCGTTCCCCCGCCGTGCGCGATACTCTGGCGCCGCAGGACGACCTCTACACGCTGGTCGAGCGCGATGCGGCCGGCGAGCGGCCGCGGATCATGGCGCCGCTCAAGCGCGTCCTGGTCGCGCCCGAAGCGCCCGGCGCGGCTGTTGGGGCGATGGCCCAGCCGTCGGTGCGGATCGTGACCCTGACGGTGACGGAGAAAGGCTACGGGATTGCCCGCGATCGCGGCGGATTGGATACCTCGGACCCCGGCATCGCCGCCGATCTGAGGAATCTCGGCCGGCCCCGCACCGCCGTGGGTTTCCTGGTCGCCGCGCTTTACGCCCGGCGCGACGTGGGGCTGCCGCCGTTCACCGCGATCAGCTGCGACAACCTGCCGAGCAACGGAACGCTGCTGCGCGAAGCCGTGCTTGAACTGGCAGCGGCGCGCGATCGCAGCCTGGCTGCCTGGGTCGCCGACTACGGCGCCTTCCCGAACTCGATGGTCGACCGCATCGTCCCGGCGACGACCGCCGAGGCGCTCGAAGCCCATGCGGCCCGCTACGGCTACCGCGACGAAGCGCTCGTCGAAACCGAGCGCTTCTCCCAGTGGGTGCTCGAGGACCGCTTCGCCGGCGACCGGCCCGACCTCGCTTCGGTCGGCGTGACGCTCGCCGCCGTCGTCGCGCCGTGGGAGGAGGCCAAGCTGCGGTTGCTCAACGGCGCTCACTCGGCGATCGCCTACCTCGGCGGGCTCGGCGGTATCGAGCACGTCCACGAGTTCGTCGCCGCCGCGGACCGGCGCGCGCTGATCGAGCAGCTGTGGGACGAGAGCGCCGCGACGCTCGACCCGCACGCCGGGATCGACCTTGCCGGCTATCGCGCCGCGCTGCTCGAACGCTTCGCCAACCCCGCGCTGCGCCACCGCACGCGGCAGATCGCGATGGACGGCTCGCAGAAGCTGCCGCAGCGCCTCGTCGCCCCCTGGCGCGTCCGGCTCGAGCGCGGCCTGCCGTCCCCGGCGATCGAGCTGGCCGTCGCCGCCTGGATGGCCTGGCAGCGCGGCATCGACATGGCCGACCGCTCGTTCGAAGTCGATGATCTGCTGGCCGAGACCACCGCGATGGCCTGGGCCGTTTCGTCGGACGCGGCGAGCGCCGCCGCGCGCCTTCTCGGCCTGCGCGAGGTGTTCGGCGACCTCGCCGAACGCTGGCCCGAAGCCGTCCCGCGCGTCACCGCCTGGCTACGGCGTATCCTCGAAGCCCGCAGCCTCGACGACGTGCTGCCGGCCATCGTCGGGGAATCGGTTGCGTGAGTCGACGTTGACGACCAGGCCCACCAAGGCCGCCACATCGCGCTCTATGCGGACGATTGGAGGATCCAGCAGGTGCGGCTCTACACCTATCGCTAGCGTTCCGCGGTTTTGCAGGCGATATTTGCCCCCGGCTGCTTCGAGCCGGGACACGGTCCTATGACCCCAGTGAAGCTTTCAATGCTCGCGACCGCGGCAAGTGCGGCTCTTGTCGGCGCCACGCCGGCGCAGACGGGATCGTCTGTTGCGCAGACTGGCGCCCCCGACGAAACGGCCGGGGCCCATAGCGAGATCATCGTCACCGTGTCCCCCTACAGCGACATCGTCGTGAACGGGCGCGCGCGCCGGTGCAGCGAGGCAAGCGGCGACCCCCTCGACAGCGTGCAGGTCGTCGGCGCGCTCAACGAACACATGATGATCGTGCCCGACGGTGAGGGGAAATTCGTCGCAACGCGCGTGACCGAAAGAATAACCGGCCCGGAGTTCTGGCAGCGCGTCGGCGTCGGGATGGGCGCATACCGCTTTCGCGCCCCGGGGGCCGGCAAACCGATGTGCATCGGCGGCCGCGGGAGCGCAAATCACTTCGCCGGCTTCCGGCGCATCGTCGATGCGACCACCTATCGTGGGCATCGCCTGCGATTCACGGCTTGGGTCGCAAGCAGAAGCGCCGGTCAGGTAAGCTTCTGGCTCGCAGCGGGCTCGAGCCGGCTTGTCGATGGAGACCCTCTGCTGACGGAAGATCGGTTTCTGAATGGCGGCAACACCAACAACGTGCCCTTCGGTGGCAACCACGGGTGGACGCCGGTCCTGCTCGAGACGGGGCCGGTCCACGAGGATGCGGGCCACATAAGCTACGGCTTCAACCTCCAGGGATCGGGCGACGTGTGGGTGCACGAGCCCAAGCTCGAAATCGTGGTCGACCCGCCGGGGAGCATGCGCAGGGAGGATCTGATCGTGATCGGGCGACGGGACGGATGAGTTCCGCTCTGGCCCCGAATCCGCAGCCCCAACGCAACCATTTTCCTACACGCCAAGTTCCTGCTATGTTCTCATCGGCTCTTTGAAATCGTCCGATGCCAAGCCGCCGCCAAGCAAGCCACCGCGCTTGCGGAGGCCGCGCCCCGCGCGCGTCCCTTCCCTCGGCTCCCGGCCCCTTCCCGCGGCAGCTGCCGTTCGCTCCGCAAGGTGCCCTTTTTTCCCCGTAGAATGTGCCCCTGTGCCCTTTGCCCGTTCCGGCACCGTAACCGGCTGACAACGCTAGTGAATATCGAACCCGCAGGTGGGCCCATGCATGGGCACAGGGTGTGCCTTGTGTGCCCTTCTTCTCCCTCTCCCCTGGAAGCGAAGCCGGCCCGCAGGGCCTACGGGGGAGGGTTCCGATCCACCCCTGCGCCGCAGGGCATTGCCCGGTCCGGGCGCAGGCCTTAGGCTGCCTTCCGGAGAGGATGGGTCGATGACGAACGAAGCGGACGGCAGGCCGGCGGTGAGCGATCCCGCGCGGCGCGCATTTCTTGGAGCGGCGGCAGTCGGAACGGGGGCCGTGCTCGCGGGGGTGGCGGCGCCGAGTGTAGCTCGCGCAGCGGACGGCCCAGCGCCGCAGGTCGATTTTCCCGACACGCCCGGCTCGTTCGGCGGCGGCCCGGCGGGGACCAACAATCGCGCGGAGATCGACCTTTACGACTGCGAGGTCGAAGGCGCCTGGCCGACCGACCTCGACGGCGTGTTCTACCGCGTCGGGCCCGACCCGCAGTATCCCAAGGACCCGAAGTACGCCGGCGACATCATGTTCGACGGCGAAGGCCACGTGTCGATGTTCCGCATCAAGGACGGCCACGTCGACTACAGGACCCGCTACGTCAGGAACCAGCGCTGGAAGGCGCAGCACGAAGCGCGACGCTCGCTGTTCGGGATGTACCGCAACCCGTTCACCGACGATCCCAGCGTCGAGGGCCTGAGCCGCGGCACCGCCAACACCCAGCTGTTCCTCCACCACGGCAAGCTGCTGGTGTTCAAGGAGGACAGCCCGCCGGTCTACATGGACCCGCTGACGCTCGAGACGATCGACGACTACTACACCTTCGGCGGCAAGCTCGACAGCCAGACCCACACCGCGCACCCGAAGATCGATCCCGTCACCGGCGAATACATCGGCTTCGGCTACGAAGCCGGAGGACTGCTGTCGAAGGACATCTTCGTGTTCTCGGCCGACCGCCAGGGCAACGTGAACTGGAGCGTGACCGTGCAGGCGCCCTATGCGGGCATGATGCACGACTTCGTCGTCACCCAGGACCACATCGTGCTCTACCTGACCAACATGGTCGCCGACATGGAGCGGATGCAGGCCGGCGGCGTCCACTTCAGCTACGATTCGCAGACCCCGTGCTACATGGGCGTCCTGCGCCGGGGCGGCGACGGCAAGGATCTGCGCTGGTTCCGCGGCGCCAACCTGTTCTGCACCCACGTGATGGGCGGCTGGTCCGAAGGCGACAAGGTGATCGTCGACTGGGACGGCGGCGAGGGCAACCAGTTCCCGTTCTTCCCGAGCAAGCACGAACCGTTCGATCCGGCCAAGGCCACCGGGCTGCTGCGCCGCTTCACCATCGACCTCTCGAGCAAGAGCAACGACCGCTACCAGACCGAGACGATCTTCCCCGAAGTCTCGGGCGTGCTTGCGCGGCAGGACGACCGCTTCCACACGCTCAAATATCGCTACGGCTACCTCAACGGCTTCGGCCCGCGCGGCGGCTGGTGGATCGTCGACCACCAGGAAAAGACCACCCAGCTCGTCTCGGTGCCCGACTACCAGCTCTCCGAGATGACCTTCGTCCCGCGCAAGAAGGACGCGCCCGAGGGCGACGGCTACCTGATCGGCATCGGCTCGAGCGTGAAGGAGAACGGCCGTTCGGACCTGATCCTCGTCGACACCAGGGAGCCGCAGGCCGGCCCCGTCGCGCGGGTCAAGATGCCGTTCAAGGTCGTCGGCCAGGTTCACGGGTTCTGGGCCGACGCCAGCGACATCCCGGGCGCGGCGGCGGCATGAGCCTCGCGGGCTGGGCGAGGGCGCTGGTCCTCGCGTGCGCCGCGCTGCCCGCGGCCGTGCCGGTGGCCGCGCAAGAGACGAAGCGCATCGCCATCAGCTTCGACGACATCCCGCGCCACCCGGGCGGCTTCATGAC
>JBIQKN010000029.1:0-32065 GCA_044506565.1 Sphingomonadales bacterium
GCCAAGAACAGTTCAGCTAATATTCGATCGCATAAAGCGGCCGAGACTTAATCCTTAACCTTGGTTAACGCGCCGCCGCCGGGTCCGCACCATGCTCTCACGCACTGGGAGGGGCGCGCATGCCCGTCGACGTTCTGACCAAGCCGAACAAGCGCCGGTACCGCGTCTACGCCTTCGATCCCGCCGCATCGGTCAAGCTCGAGACCGCGGTCATCAACGACGCGCTGATCGAACTTCCGTGGGAGACCAGGTGGGAGGATCCGATCGGCATCGGTCCGTCCAACGAATACTTCGAGGTCGTCGACTACGACCAGTTCTGCCGCACGTTCTACGAGCCGGTCGATCCCAACGACCCGTGGTTCCTGGCGCAGGACGGCCTCGCTCCCTCCGAAGGCAATCCGCAGTTCCACCAGCAGATGGTCTTCGCCGTCGCGATGAACACCGTCCGCAATTTCGAGCGCGCGCTCGGCCGGATGGTGTTCTGGGCGCTGCCCGACGACGATCCGCGGATCGAGGCCAGGCGCGAGGGCCGGGAAGAGGACTATCCTCCGTTCACCCGCCGCCTGCGCATATATCCGCACGCCCTGCGCGAGGCGAACGCCTACTTCAGCCCGGGCAAGGGCGCGCTGCTGTTCGGCTATTTCAAGAGCAAGCCGCGCTCGGAGGGCGACGACGGGCAGTGGATCTTCACCTGCCTCTCGCAGGATATCGTCGCGCACGAAACGACGCACGCGATCCTGCACGGCATGCGCCGCCGGGGGATCGAGCCGGTCAATCCGGATTCGCTCGCCTTCCACGAAGGGTTCGCCGACGTCGTGGCGCTGCTGCAGCACTTCACCATGGGCAAGGTGGTGTGCCACGAGCTCGCGCGCACCGGCGGCGAATTGCGCTCGGAGAGCCTGCTCAACGGCCTCGCCAGCCAGCTCGGCACGGCAACCGGCCGCGGGGGGGCGCTGCGCAAGGCGCTCGAGACGCTTCAGGAGGAGTACCACGCCGAAAAGCAGGGCGAGGAAGCGCACTTCAAGACCCTGGCCCGGATGACCGAGCCGCACGATCGCGGCCAGTGCCTCGTGGCCGCGATCTTCGACACCTTCGTGACGATCTACGAGCGCCGCACCAACGACCTCTTCCAGCTTGCCGGCGTGCCTCGCGGGAGCAGCGACCTGCCCGAGAAGCTGGTGGCGAGGCTGGGCGAGGAAGCGAGCCGCGTCGCCCACTCCATTCTCGAGATGTGCGTGCGCGGCCTCGACTACCTGCCGCCGACGGCCGCGACGTTCGGCGACTACCTGCGCGCGGTGATCACGGCGGACACCGACCTGGTGCCCGAGGACACGCAGAACTTCCGGGTCGCGCTGGCGGAGTCCTTCCGCAAGCGCCAGGTGCCGATTAGCGGCTGCGTCTCCTACGCCCCCGAAGCGCTGTGCTGGGAGCGGCCGGACCTCCGCCCGTTCGAATCGATGATCGACGACCGCGCCGGCGCCGATGCGAGGCTGAGGGGGCCGGATGCGCTGTTTGCCGATGCGCTGCGCGACATGACGTTCGTCGCAAGGCTGAACGACGACCGCTCGCGCCAGTTCGGCACGAGCGCGGACCCACGCTTCGTCAAGTCCGCCGAGCAGAGCAGGATAATCGGCGATTCGCCCTATCTGAGTGGCGACACCGACAGCCGGAACCTGCGTGACGAGGCGATGCGCGTGGTCATGCGCAACCAGCTCGCGCTCTATCGCTGGTTGCTCAAGCCGATGCCCACGACGCGCCAGCAGAGAATGTGGGAGTCGTTGCTTGGGGTTCGCACGCTCCCGCTCGGCCGACACCTGGATGCGAGCCTCGCGCCCACGGGGGAATGGAGCCCGCTGTCGATCAAGGCGCGGGAAATCTCGCTCGAGGAATGGAAGGAGGTCGACCATCCGTCGGACTGGCTCGACAGCGAGGTCTCGACGCGCGACGGCAAGGTCCTGCTTCCCGTGTTCGAAGTGCACTCGGTGCGGATTGCCCGGCGCATCGGACCCGGCGGACGCGAACTCTCGCAGATGGTCGCCCAGGTCACGCAGAAGCGGCGCGGCTACTTCGACCCGGCGCGCCAGCAGGAAGTCGACCGCGAGGGGGCGCCGCCCGACGAAGAACCCGATTTCTGGTTCCGCGGCGGAGCGACGATCATCGTCGACCTGCGCGACGGCAAGCTCGAGCGGATCATCCGCCAGCGCATCGACCAGGAGGATCGGCTCTGCCGCCAGCGCGAGTTCCTCGAGAGCGACTCGCTCGCGCTGGCGATGGCGGCGGCCGCAAAGAGCCAGCTCGACGCGCCGGTCTTCGGCTTCGAACGCGAACCCTTCGCCTTCATGCACGGAGACATGTGATGGAGGTCGATCGCGTAAAGGTGCGGATGTACAAGAAGCTGCTCGGCGACTGCTTCCTGATCAGCGTCGAAGGCAGCGACAGGAACCAGCCGGCGTCGGCCCATATCCTCGTGGATTGCGGCGTCCTGCAGGGCACGCGCGGATCGAAGGACCTCATGGTCGCCGCGGTCGAGGACATCTACGCTACGGCAGGCGACAAAGGGCTCGACCTCGTGGTCGTCACGCACGAGCACTACGACCACATCTGCGGTTTCAAGCTGGCCGATCACCTCTTCGAGGAGCGCGGCTTCGACAACCTCTGGATGGCCTGGACCGACGATCCCGACGATCCGGACGGCAAACAGCTGCAGGAACAGTTCGGTCAGGCCTATGCCGCGCTGGCCGGCATGGCGGCCCGGTTCGGCGTCAGGACGGCGTTCGACGATTTCGAAAACGAAGCCCTGCTCGGCCTGGCCGGCTTTTCCGGGCCGCTGGCGGTGCCGCTGGATGAGGGGGGCGAGGGCGAGGAAGCCCTGACGTCCGCGCAAGACGGCCTCGCGGCCGCGAAGCGGGCCAGGACGGTTCGCGGGAGCCGCAAGATCTATCTCGCTCTCAAGGAATGGGCGGGAAGCACCCGCTATCTCTCGCCCGGCGAGGTGACGCGCACACCCGGCGCGATCGGGCTTCGCACTTTCGTGCTCGGTCCGCCGCGCGATCGCGACCTGCTCGGCAAGTCGATCCCCTCGAGCGGAGAGAACCAGGAGACCTACTTCGCGCTGGCGGGGGAAAGCCTGGGCTCGATCGAGCCTTCGCAAGACGAGGCTTCGCCGGAGTCCCGGGCCCGCGAGAAGCGCATCTGCGATTCCGCGCAGAAGCTGTCGCCGTTTTCCCCCCGCTTTCGATGGCGCAGCTTTGCCGAGCAGCGCGATGCCACCGACGACGGCGAGGCGACGCGCTTCCTTGCCGAGCGCTATTTCGCAGAGCACTCCGCGGGGAAGGACTTTTCCGAAGGCGAGCCGCTGGCTCACCGCCGGATCGACGACGCGATGCGCTCGACCTTCTCCTCGCTCGCGCTGAAGATGGACAACAACACCAACAACACGAGCCTGGTGCTCGCGTTCGAGCTGCCGGACGACGCGGGGACGATGATCTTCGCCGCAGACGCGCAAGTCGGCAACTGGCTGTCGTGGGGAAGTGTCGTCTTCAAGGAGGGAGGGAAGAGCCTTGCCACGACCAGCGCGGACCTGCTCCGCGCGGCCAGACTCTACAAGGTCGGCCATCACGGAAGCCACAACGCCACCTTGCGTGAGCATGGGCTCGAAGAGATGGTCCACGACGAGCTCGTCGCGCTGATCCCTACCGACGAGGAATTCGCCAGGCGCCAGTCGGGCGGATGGGAAATGCCCGACGCGCATCTCAACCAGGCGCTGCTCAAGAAGTCCAAGGGCCGCATCCTGCGCGGCGACAGGGCGGCAAAGGAAGCCATCGACCTGCACCGGGAGATGGCGAGCAAGGCTTCCGCCGAGCGTTTCGCCGAACGCGTGAAGGACACGGACCTCTATGTCGAGTTCACGGTCTTCGACCGCCAGCTTGGAGACGGAAAACGTGATTGACCTGCGCGAAGGGGACACGTCGTTCGACGAACAGGAAACCGGCGAAACCGTCATCGCCCTCTCCGGCGGCGGGTACCGCGCCATGCTGTTCCACCTCGGCTTTCTCTGGCGGATGCGCGACGCCGGAATGCTTGCGCGCGTGGATCGCTTCGCCAGCGTTTCCGGTGGGTCGATCGTCGCCGGGATGCTCGCGAAACACTGGTCCGGGATCGACTGGAGTGACGAGGGGCAGAGCTTTCGCGACAAGGTCGGCGACCCGATCGTCGCGATGTCGCAGCAGTCGATCGACGTCGTGGCCGGACTGATAGGACGCGTGCCGGGCCTGAACGGTTCGTGGGTACGGCGCGCCTACGATCGGGTGCTGTTCGGGGGGACCAAGCTGACCGACCTCCCGGAAAGGCCTCGCTTCATCTTCAACGCGACGAGCCTCCACAGCGGCAAGCTGGTGCGCATGGAGCGGCGATGGATTGCGGACTACACGGTCGGCCACTGGGATTCCAAGGACGTGTCGCTGGCCCACGCGGTTGCGGCGTCATCCGCGTTCCCCCCTGTGCTTTCACCGGTCACGGTCGGGCTCGAGGGGCGGCGCTTCACCCCTTTCCGGGATGCGCGCCATCCGCCGCCGCCGACGCTCTACCTCACGGACGGCGGGGTCTACGATAACCTCGGCATCGAGAGCGTCTGGAAGCAGGCCGACACCGTGTACGTCAGCGACGCGGGGGCCAATTTCCAGTACCAGCCCAAGGGCACGTTCCTGCTGTCGAGCCAGGCCCTGCGGGTGACTTTCATCATGCAGGACCAGGTCGGCGCGCTGCGCTTCCGCCAGATCCTCAACGCGTTCGAAACGACCGACGTCAACGTTCGCCGCAACGGCTTTCTCGTTTCGAGCGACTTCTTCGTCGATCCTCGTCCGCCCGGAGGTTTGCCCTATGAGCGCGGCCTGGCCGAAGACCTCGCGGCGACGCCGACCCGTCTGTCGCGAATGGACCGGATACGGGCAATGCGGCTGGTAAACTGGGGTTATGTCGCCACCGACGAGCGCATTCGCAGCAAGGGCCTGCCTGCGGGCCGTTGCGAGCTTCCTTACCCGCAGGCCCCGCTGGAGTGAGAAACCCGGCTTCACTACCGACAGGAGGTAGAAATGGCACTGGAATTTGCAGGCAACGCTGCGCCGCTGGACGACGAGGCGATCGAGGCAGCGGCGAAGAAGATCGGCTGCCAGGTGGCGGCAGTTCGCGCGGTCATTGACGTCGAGAGCCGGGGCGGCTTTCTGAGCGACAAGCGGCCGAAAATTCTGTTCGAGCGCCACTATTTCTCGCGCCTGACGAAGAGGAAATTCGATGCCTCGCACCCGGCCATCTCCAATTCCAAATGGGGCGGCTACAAGGGGGGTGCGGCCGAGTACGCCCGGTTGGCCGAGGCGATCAAGCTCGATCGCGATGCGGCCTTGCGCTCCGCCAGTTGGGGCGCGTTCCAGATCATGGGGGACAATTACAAGATCTGCGGCTTCGCCAACGTGGAGGACTTCGTGACGGCGATGGTCTCCGGAGAACCGGCACAGCTCGACGCGTTCGTCAGTTTCGTCAGGAAGAACGGCCTGGCCGACGAGCTCATCCGTCTCGACTGGGCCGGCTTCGCCCGCGGCTACAACGGCCCGGCGTACAAGGTGAACAAGTACGACACCAAGCTGGCAGCAGCTTTCGCGTTCCACAGCTCCGGCGGGGCCCGTTCCGAAAGCCCGCGGCCCCTGCTCAAGATCGGCGACAAGGGCGACGACGTGAAAGTGGTCCAGGAAGCGCTCGGGATCACGGCCGACGGCGACTTCGGACCGGTCACGAAGAACGCCGTCGTGGCATTCCAGAAGAAGAAGGGCCTCTATGCCGACGGCATCGTGGGCAAGCAGACCTGGGCGGCGCTGAAGCTGGATTGAAGGGCCGGTACGAGACGACGGCCTTATCCCATCGCCTCAGGGAGCGAGGCCGGCGGCCACGTCGGCGAACGAAGCCTGGCCGGCCGGCGGGCCGCTCCACGAGACCATCGAGCGAGCTGCGACTTCCGGATAGCGCTGCGCGAACTGCCGGATGACCCCCTGGCAGGATTCGCAGGGCGCCCGTTCGGTGTACATGCTCACGGCGAAATCGGGATCGTCGGCGAACCGGCCAGCATCGATCACCCGTGCAGCGTGCTCGAGCAGGATACTCTCGGTGTGATTGTCACCCGGGCGGGCATTGACGTCGAACGTGGTAAAGAGGCGCCGTCTCGGCAACGTGGTCATTCCCGGAAGCGCCTGGTTGTTGCTTTTCGCGATCAGCAACTGCGATGCATCCCCTGACCGAAGCTCGGCGACAGCAACGTTCCTGCCTTCGTCGAAGCCATGCAAGTCCCGCATGGTCGCAGCAATCCGCGCTCCTTCGGCGGGGTCGATTGCGCCGTTGGCACCTCTCGCGAGGATCGGCATGTCGGTCGCCAGCAACGAATACTCGGGTGTCGCCTCGACCTCGCGCAAGCGCCGGTTGGCAGGCGGCGGTGCGCGATCGGGCGCGGCTTCGACAAGCTCCTCCGCATGCAGGCGCCGCAGGTCGTTGCCGCGTGCCGTTTCCTCCGCCCGGCTCCGCTTCACGGACATCTCCCGGCGCAGACTCGCGCGCCGCAAACGCGCTTCCTCGGGCGTGCGCGGCAAGGGTCGATTGAGTTGCTCGGCGATCATGCTGCCGAAGTCCTCGTCCAGGACAAGGTTGGCCAGCCGCAGCCACGGATCGCGGCCCTCCGGGAAGCGGCGCGTACGCGACTTCAGCTGGTTCGCAATGTCGCGCAGCGATGCCTGCATGGGATGATCTTCCGGAAGGAGATCCACGACGGCCGCGATCCGGCGGCCGATCGCCGCGCGAGATTTCTCCTTGCTGAAGTCGACGCCGAGTCTTTGCAGCGCCTCGATCTCGGTTGCCGGAATCCTCGGAGGCCGAGCCGCAACCGGAGTTTGCGGGGCGGCCCCTTCGACCGAGGAAGCGGTGCCTCGGGCAACGGCGGCGCTTTCGCCCGACGCCGGCTCGGGCGCCGTTCTCGGGGACGGCAGTTGCGTTTCGGGATCGGCCGCGATCGCAGGGGCACGGTCCTCTGCGCTTTCGGCAGCGGCGACCGGCCTGGACGATTCGGTCGTCTCGCCATCTTCGCGGGCGGGAAGCGGCGCTGCGTCTGGCGTCTCGTCGTCGCCCAGCGCAGAACGCAGCCTTGCAGGCTCGGCTTCCGCCACGGACAGCCGCGCCGGTCGCGGAAATCCGTGCGCGTCGTTGAACAGATCGAGAATGCGCTGGTGGTGCATGGCGAACTGGTCGGTCAGCATCGAGCGGTCGTTGCCCCAGCTGGCCACGCCTCCCAGGTCCATCAGCGTGATGTGGGGATCCCGTGCGGCCTCGCGGATCGCGGGAGGCAGCGTGGGATCGTCCGCCAGGGCCTTGAGGAACGCCTCGAAGCGATCACCGCGACCATCGCGATAGATGCCGATCGGAGAATCGGTGAAGGGGTAGAGGACACGGCTGAGGTGAGGATGCGTTTCCTTGACCACCCCGCCCCTGGCCGTCGCGCGGACATAGGCCAGCCAACGATCACCGAGCGGCGTGCCCGAGCGCACGTCGATGACGTTGCCCAATTCGCTGCGCCGCACGATGAGCGGCAGGACCACGCCTCTGCTGTCGCTTCCCGCATAGTTCAGCGCGCTCTGGAAATCCTGGCTTCCATAGAGCCCGCGTCCGGCGTCCTCGTCACCCCCCGGTCCGAGGCGGGAGATGTCCATCCCCCCCTGCTCGTAGTCATCGGTGCGCGCGCCCGTGACCCCGCGAAACAGCATCAGCAGTTCGTCTCCTGGCGCGAGATTGCCGGTGCGGATCAACTCGGTGCGGGTCGCCTCCAGCGTCGCACGCGCCAGCGCCGAGCGCATCTCGGGCGTGAAAGCGGGGTCGGACGAATTGAGCAGCCGCGTGAGCCGCGCGAGCGAATCCGGCTGACCGACGAGCCCCATGGCGCGGACTCGTTCCTGCGCGTCCGCCGAGGTCGCTGCCCGCGCGATGACCGGATCGAATTCGCCGCGGGGAGCAGCTCCCCTGGCCTGCCGCTCGAAGGCCTCGGTCTGCGCCATGCGGCCTGCGACAAACATCGCGTCCGCTCGCTCCCTCTCGCTTAACGTCGCGCCACGGACCACGCGGCTCGGCGCATCGGGTCGTCCTGTCTCGGTAAGAAGGTCCGGGCCGGAGGACTTGTTGTGGCCGAGGCCGAAATCGGACCCGCCTGCAGTCAGGTCGCGCGCCCGGTAGGCGTATTCGCGCAGGGCCCCGTCGCGATCCCCGGTGAACGGTCCGAGCGATTCGACGCCGTGCTGCGGAGGGTGCAGCGTGACCGAAAGGCTGTAGTTGTCGCCGCGCTTCGTGATCTCGAAAACGGTCTGGACGTGCTGGCCGTTGACTTCGATGTCGATTGTCGATGCCCGTCGCACCACGGCATTCGGATATTGGGCCTGGAGCCGGTCGACCTCGGTTCGCAAGACGCTGAAATCGCCGCCGATGCCGGAAGGCAGGATCGATGCGAAGTGCGAGTACTCGTCGCCGCCGATGACCCGTGGGTGCGAGTGGCGCAAGGTGATCCAGCCTTCGGGCGGGGGCGTGACCGAGCGCGGCAGACCCTGCACCGCCATGTATTCGCCGGTCGTGGGGTTGAATGCCAGCAGGACCTCGCGGTCGGGCGTGCGGGCCCGCATGATGTCGTAATTGCGCCTGGCCTGATCGCCGTCCGTAGGATCGGTTCCCCGAACGACGGTATCGGCGGCCATTTCGGGCCAGTGGTCGAGGTCCCCCGGGCGCAGATTGACCCCATTGGGAAATTCCGGCGATGGAACGGGCACGCCGGGCTTGGTGACTTCGTCGTCGGAACCGCGCCCGGTTCGCAGTGTCGCTGGCCCGTCGTCGTCGCCCAGCGCAGAGCGCAGCCGGGCCACGGGTTCTTCGCCTTCCGGTCGCAGGGCAGACGGCGAGAGCGCCCCTTCATCGGGTATCGACCCGCGAGCCTGGCGAGGCGCCGCAGCATCGCCGTCGCGTCCTCGCGATGCGACGCTTGCCCCCCCATCGACTTCGCCGGTTTCACCCCGCGGCCTCGGCGGGGCGCCCTCGGCCTCGGGAATGGTCCCGGCGGGCGGGGGATTGTCATTTGCCGGCGTGCCACGCCGCGCCAGCTCCGCCTCCGCCATGCGCCGCAAGGCCGCCTCGCGCTGGTGGATCGCCTCCGGGCTGTGTTGCTGGTGCCAGTCGTGCTCCGCGCGACGCGAGGCGTAGCGATTGCGCATGGACACGTCCGCGGCGCCTTCGCCAAGCCCCTGCACCAGGTTCTGCAGGAAGGCCGTCGAGGCCTGATCCATCATCTCCGACCAGGTCACGCGGCGGCCGAGCACGGCATCGTCGAACGTGAGTTCGGCAATGCGCGATGCTGCCCCGCTCGCTCCCGAGGCCAGGCCGCGGGAGGGAATCTCACCCAGGGGGCCAGTCAGCTTCCCGACGCTCCGGGCCGTTCCCGCGCCAATCGCCCCACCGACCGCGCCGCGCACGATTCCGACCAGGATGTCGCGGGCATAGTCGTCACTGCGCCAGCTGTCCGGGGCGATCGCGGCGTTGGCGCCCCCGGCAAAACCCGCGGTCAGGGCACCGACGAAGAGTTCCTGGCCGAACGTCAGCGCGGGCAATGCCTTGCTCGCTGTGGCCCCGCCGGCTGCCGCAGTGGCGAGTGCCTGCTCGCTCATCCGCCAGCTTTTTGCGAGTGCGCCAACCGCCTTGCCGCCGCCGCGCAGCGCCACGCCCGCCGCTGCGCCGATTCCGGCCGTTGCCGCCTGGATGATCGTCGACGCGAGGTCGAACAGCATTTCTTCACTGCCGTAGCGCCCGCCCTTGATCGCCCATTTCACTCCCATCGCGGCGACCCCCGCAGCCGCGG
The DNA here is from genome assembly GCA_044506565.1 of Sphingomonadales bacterium. GTDB lineage: Bacteria > Pseudomonadota > Alphaproteobacteria > Sphingomonadales > Sphingomonadaceae > Croceibacterium_A. Next base: position 9,920 of record JBIQKN010000029.1, read on the forward strand.
TAACCAGCACCGGAATCCAGATCGACGCAGCTGCGCCGCCCGTCAGTGCCGTTGTTACGATCGCCGCCGTCACGACCAGCGCCGTTGCGATCATGTCCGCGATGCGATCGGTCGCTGCACGATAGGCAGCGGCCGACTCCCGCCCCACGGTCATCGCAAGGGCAAGATCCTCCGCGGTAAACCCGGGCTGGGCCTGGAAACGGCCGGCAGCGTCGAAATGGCCCAGCGGTGTCGGTACGCCTTCCGCATCGAGGAACTGCATCTCGCCATCCGGGCCGATGCGCATGCCCGAGGCCCCCATCCCGCTCAGCAGATGGCGATAGTCCGCTTCCAGTTGGTCGAATTCGGAGCCCGCGACGATCTTGCCCAGCCAGCTCGCCTCGCGGATCTGCTGGTGCATCTCGAGTGCCGCAAGTTCGGCCTGCTGCTGCTCGGTCGTGGCAATGCCGAAGCGCAGCCGCTCCATTTCGAGCGCCGTGTCGCCGGAGGTTTCGCTGGTGACGAGCCGTTCGAACCACGTGCCATGGCCCGGTATGCCGATGCGGACATCGAGGTCCTCGCCGTTGTGATCGAGCGCCCACTGCTCCTTGACCAGTTGGTACTGCTCGCGGGTAAGCGAGGCGAGCGCCCGGCGCATCGCATCGACGTTGGTCCCACTGCCTTCCATCGCATATTCGAGCTGACGGACGGTCTGGTTGACGAACGCCGGTTCGTCGTGCGGATCGGCGAGAACCAACGAGCGGACGTAGCCCGCGCGGTCGGAATTTGCCGGGAACGTCGCCGCCAGCAGGTCGGCGACTTCGGCACGAATATCGGCCGTTGGCCGGTCGCGGCAGACGCCATCGGACAACGCGTACTCGTCGAGCAGGGCGTAGGTGCGCTGCTGCCTCTCGAGTGCCTCCGCATGACGGCGCCGGGCTGCCTCGATGCCTCCTGGCGCCCCTTCGACGATGAGCCGCGGATTCAGGGCTTCATCGTATGTTGCTTCGTGAACCCTTTCCGGATTGGCTCCGCCGGGGCGCGTGAGTTCGAGAGCGAGCCGCGCGGCCCTCGCTTCGGGCGAGCCCTCGTGGTGCCGTACCAGGGCGGTTATCAGCCGTCGCTGGGCTTCATTGACATCGTCGAAGCGCGTCTCGGTGTGCGTCCCTTCGCCCATCTCGTTGGGGACCTGCACTTCGTAGGAAATGCCGCGAGCGGCATAGTTGATGATCGCGTCGCCAGGCTGGGGAGGGCCTTCCCCACCACCGACGGGCCGATTGAACTCGGGACCGACGATCCGGGCGAAATCGGATTGGATGTCCGCCCACTCCGCCGCCACGCGCCGCGCCCTGGTGCGCGCCCCTTCGATTTCCCTGAGCGCCGGACCGCCGGCCAGCCGGTTTCCCGTCTGCGCTTCGCGGTACATGGCATTGATGGCATCCCCGGCCCGGTCGGTGCCGGTGTAGCCGCGCGCTTCGCGGCCGGTGTCGATCGCCGCCTGGCCGCGTAGCGCAATGGCTTCTCCGACATCCCCCGCCTTGAGCGCATCGAAAACCCTTCCGTCGAGCTCGTTGAGGTCTTCGCGAACCTCCCGAAGTTCGTCGGGAAAGCGCTCGAACATCTCGCCCATCTGCTCGGGCGTCAGCGACTTCATCACCCTGTCGATCTGTGCGCTGTCGTTCGACCAGTTGACGCAGACGTTGAGCTCGTGCCGCGCTCCGGAGGCGACGTCGCCGTTGAGATAGGCCCGCGCGGCGCGGATCGCCTCGACCCTCGTGGTCACCCCACTGCACGGATTGCCGGCGTTGAGGAACCAATCGAGGTCTTCGCGCAGGTTCTTGCCGCCGGAGTTGTAGTGCTCCTCGATCGCCGAGCCTTGCAGACCGGTGACGCCGCGCAACTGGTCGAGCACCGAGTAAGGCGCGGAATCGGTATAACCCAGGATCCGCCCGAGCGCCCGGCTCCTGCGCTCGAGGTCGTTCTTGATCAGCCTGGGGACTTGCTCGCGGTAACTGGCGACGTTGCGCTCGGTATGCGGTGCAGGGATATAGCCGGTGAGCCGGTCGATGAAGGCATTGACCGATTCGGGCGCCTCTCCACCCTTGCCGCTCTGCTGCTGAGGCTCGGCCGCAGGTGCCGGGGGGCAGGACGTACACTCGTCGCCCGGAGGGGGGGCTTCTTTGTCGTCGTCTTGCCGGGGCGGCGGATTTCCCGCGAAATTGTCTACCAGTCCCTGCCGGATCCGGGCGAGCGAACCTTCCAGGCCGGTCATCGCGGTGGCGAAGTTCTGATCGACGCTTCGCACGAAGCCCTCGACGGTTTCGGTGATCGGTCCGGCAAGCGCGGCCAGTGCCGGCTCGGCCTCGCGCACTTGCGCTCCCCCGCTTTCTTCCGTTCTGCCGGCTTCGCCCTGCAGGAAAGAGGCGGCGCCCTTCGCGCCTTCGGCGAAGCGGCCGCTCGCTTGCTGCGCGATCGCTGCAAGGCGCTCGGCCGCACCCGCAATGCGACCTTCGATGGCTTTCAATTGCATGTGCCCGCGGGGCACGCCGTTGCTGATCAGCCCGTGCGAGTACTCGGTCGCGGCCTTCGCGAGCGCTGCTTCGCCGCGTACGGCCTGGGCGGCGATCCGATCGTGTATCGACGAGAGCGCCGCCCCCTGTGCGCCGGCCGTGGCTCCCAGCATGACGGAAGCGGTGTTGGCCTGCTGCTGGTGCTGAGGGTGCTCGTGCCGCTGCCGGTCGGTTGCGCTCTGGACGAGCCGGAGCCGCTGCACGCGATGCTGGTTGATCAGGTTGCGCTCGCCCTCGTGAAACGTCTTCTCGAGCTGACGCCGGATCTGGCGGTGCATCTTGCGGAGTTCGCGAATGCTTTTCCGCTTGGCGCGCCCGACGGCCAGTTCGGCCTCGCCCGCAAGCGTCGCCTTCATCTTCTCGAATGGACAGAAGGACATGCAGATCGAGCGGTTGGTCGGTTCGACCTGCCGCGCGATGCCCTGCGTCATGTGGCCCACGGTCTCGTCCAGCTCGAGATTGGCTTCCTCGATGGGAAAGGCGATGTCTCGCAGCAGCGCCTCGAACTCGGCGGCCTTCATCGCCCGCCCGTCTTCGTTGTCCGGCTGCGGCAGGAGGGTCGCCGCGTTTGACCGCAGGTTCTGGAGCGAAGCCAGCGTGCGTCCATGTGCCGAAGTCAGCGATGCGATCTTCTCCGCAGGCATCGCCACGATCGCGGCCGCCTCGCCGCGCTTTCCCTGAAGGTCGGTCTCGATCCGGCGGGCTCGGGCGCGCAGCCGGTCGAGCCCGCCCGACGCGGCGCGCCTGATGCGCCGGCGCGCATCGCGCGCAGCGGCGTCGAGCTGCGCAAGTTCGTTGTCGCGGGTCGTGCGCAACCTCGCGCGCGCGGCGGCCAGGCCGTCGTCAAGCGTCGCTAGTCCCCGGTCGAGATCGCGCTGCCTGCGCGCCGACAGACGATCGCCCTCGTCGCGCGCCTCGCGGCCAGTTCGTACCAGCCGGGAGACGATCTGAGCATAGAGGCTTCGGGCGGCCTGCGCGGCACGTGCGTAGATTCCGCGATAGTCGGCGATCTCCGCCTCGAGCTGCTCGGCCGCCTTGCTTGTCCTCGCGGCCAGTGTCTGCGGCGCATCGAAGGGCGGGGCGCTGGTATCCACTGCCAGGCCCTGGCGGGGAAGCGTGGCCGTCCCGTGCTCGGGTTCGGGCAGAGGCATGAGCAGCGCTTCGTCGCCGTCGCCGTCACCGTCGCTCGATTGGCTACGCCGTGAGCCGGCCGCGCCCCCGCCTGGGGTGGATGGGGCGAAAACGCCGTGTTCCCGCTCCAGGAGTACGTCTTCCGCTGCGGGATCGGCCGAGCCACCGGCGTCCCCGGCTTCCGCGGCCCCGTCGGTTTCAACGCCAGCGGGCATTTCCCTCGCAGGCGCCGGGTCCTCGTGTCCATCCGACTCGGCGTCGGCGGGTGTGTCGGTACCCGATGGCTTGGTTGCCAGGCCTTTCAGCGGAGGCAGTTCGCCTTGAGGTGTCGGATCGGATTGCGGCGCGGGTCCGGCGCGATCGTCGGCCGGGCCGATCTTTCCCGCTGGCGCTGCAAGGAATGCCGGCAAGACCGGCGTGTCGAGCGACCGGGGCCTGGTCGCCGACAGCTGGTCGTCCAGCACGGCATCCCGTCTCGCCAGAATGGTGCCGCTGTATCCGGTCGGAACCTCCGGTGAGTCACCGGCAAACGTCGGCATTGCCGGTTCCGGTCCGCCACGCCCGCGGGCGATCGATGCGGCTCGCCGGCGGACCGGCGCGGCGGGGGCCGGCTCACGCGGCCTCAGCGCGCTCGTCCGCCCGCCGCCCATCAGCCGGGAGCCAGCGGCGGCGCCGTACGGCCAAGCTTGGTGTATTCTTCCTCGATTGCGGCATCGAGATCGCAGGCCGCGATCGGCCGGTCATCTGTCCTGGCGCGCGCCGCTGCGGCGAGCACCACGTTGCGTACGTGTCCGCCAGCGAGGTCCACGGCGGCGGCGATCTGGTCGAGCCTCGATGGCGCGATCACGTGGCCGGAGCCCAGATGGTGGTCCCATAGTTGTCGGCGTGCGGCCGCGTCGGGCAGCGGGAACTCGAGCACCATGTCCAGCCGGCGGGCGAAGGCCGCGTCGAACCGGTCCCTGCTGTTGGTCGCAAGGATGGCCACGCCGGTGTAGTCCTCGATCCGCTGGAGCAGGAAGTTGGTCTGCGCATTGGCATGGCGGTCGTGCGCGTCGGATACGTCGGTGCGGCTGCCGAACAGCGAATCCGCTTCATCGAAGAACAACAGCACATCGCCGTGCTCGGCAGTGTCGAGCAACGTCGAGATGTTCTTTTCGGTCTCGCCGATCCACTTGCTGGTCATCGCCGAGAGATCGACCCTGTAGAGCGGCAGGCCTGCCTCGTTCGCCAGCCAGTGCGCGGCCAGCGTCTTGCCCGTGCCGGACTCGCCGGTGAACAGCGCCCTGACGCCCGGCCTGTAGCGCGCGGCGAGCGTGGGGCCGAGCCCATCGGCCAGGCCGTTGCGCATGAGGATGCGGTCGCGGAGCCTGTCGAGCGACGATGCGAGATCCGCTGGCAGGACGATGTCCTGCCGCGCCACCGTGGCAGTCGACAGCCGCGCCAGCGCATCGATCCGCCCGCCGCCCCGTCCCATTATCGCGGTCACGTCAGCGACGGTCGAGGCGGCGCCGGTGCTGCCCAGCGAGCGGCCGACTTCCGCTATGCGGCCCGCAGATTGGCGGTAGCGGGCCGCCACCCTGGCGGCCGCATCCGGCGACAAGCCCCAGCGCTGCCACAGTTCACGGCGTTGCTCCGCGCTCGGGATGGACGCGCGCCACTCGCGGGTGGGCCGCGCGCTGACGACGTGGCCGTCGTTGGAGGCAACAAGTATGATGGGGGCATCGATGCGGTCGGCCGACCCGAGATCGATCGCCTCTCCCGGTCCCGCCTCTCGCGCGAGCACGGGAATACCGCCCGCGAGATCCAGCCAGAGGGCGAGCCCGGGCGCGTCGGGGTTCTCCAGCCGGTACGGGGTTCGGCCGATAGCCGCGGCTGCGACGGCGGAAAGCTGCTCGATTTCGGCAGGGCATTGGCCACGGATGACGAGAAGCGAGTCGCGTATGTCCTCCGCGGGCCCAAAAAGGGCGCGGGCGACGTCTGCCAGGCCTCTCGATGCATCTTCCGGCACAACGACTTTCGGCTGGGTCAACGCAAGCAGGCCCGGGGGGAGTGCATGCAGGCCGTTCAAGGCCGCGGCGAGATGCGGAGGCATGTGGACCGTGCGTTCCGGAAGCGGTGCCTCCTCATCGTCCCAGACGATCAGGCCCTCTTTCGCCGCCGATCCGGCCCACAATCCCGCGACGGTGACGCCGTCGCGGGCAAAGAGCGATGCGAGCAGTCCGGACATGCACCGTGCACCCGCGACAGGGCTCTGCACTTGCGCGACGGCACGGGCGACCGAGGGATCGACTTCCACGGCGTAGAGCAGGGCGACCGCCAGCAGCTCGCCTTCCCCGAGCTGCAGGCGCGATGCGAGCTTCATGAGGCGTGGCTGGTCGAGCGGCAGGTGCGGAGGTTCCCACTCCTGCCCGGTCAGCAGGGCTCTCAGGCGTCCCAGCGCCTGTACAAGCACGGCGGAGTTGCGGGGAACGGCCTGCGGAGCGTTCATTGCACGGCGCCCCCCTCGAAATGATAGCGGATCGACAGCCCGAGCCAGTCGGTCCAGCCGGGGTCGCGGTCGAGCGCCAGGCGGCGAAGACCGAGATCGGCGCTGGCGAGGGGAAACCGAATATCGATCCGCTCATCGCCCTCGACGATGACGCCGGGGCGGGCGACAAGATCGTGGATCCGGCGGCGCGTCTTGTGTCTGAGCCAGCGGTCGAGAGCGCGACGCCAGGTTTCGGTCCACGAGGAGTCGATCGCCCCGTCGAGCTCCGGGTCGAGCATGGCCAAGGCCGGATCAGTGGACGGTACGCGATGGCGAAGCGCGATCGCTCGGATGAGCTGCTGGCCGGGATTGCCGGCGAGCAGGTCTGTCTGTTCCATCATCCATTCGCGAAAGCCAAGCCGGATCAGCGAGGGGACGACGAGCCACAGGCCCGCGTGGCTGCTGCGCATTTCCGACGGGGGTTCGATATCGCCAGATTCTGCGTCCGGGAAACGCGAGCGAGGGCGTGCCTTCGCTTGAACGAGCGCCGCCTCATGAGGCGCCGCTGCCCCCTGTCGCAGCGGACCGGGTCCGGCGAGGCCGTCCGAGCGACGAGCGGGACGCTCCAGGTCAGCTGCGAACGCCGGGGCAGAGACGACCCCTTCCTCGCCTGCGTTGACGGGAGGCAGCGCCAGGCGGCCCATGGCTGCCTCGAACAATGCCTGGCCTACCTCGCGCATGAGCCGCGGATGGAGGACAAGGGCGGGAGAGGCGCGACGCACGCGCTCGGTGAGGATCGCCGTGATGAGCCGGCCATTCTCCTGGCCAGGGGTGGCGGCCCGTTCCATGGCCGCGACGAGCCGGTGCCACACTGGGGGAAGCACGCGGGGCAGGAGCTTGCCGGCTATGGTGGCGGTCAGAACGTCTCGCGCAGCGCCGGCCGGTTCCGGATCCCGCAGAGACGACGCCGGCGAAGCGGGGGGGCCGGAAAATGCTATCGCGCCCGCGCTGCTCCATTTCAGGGCCCGGTCGGCTGCTTCGACGAACAGCTCGACGCCGCCCCGCTCCACACAGGCCTGCGCAATCCGCGCAAGCGCCGCGTTGTCGCCTTCCGAGAGGGCGTGCGCAATCTGCCGCGGGAGCCATTCGGCGGCGGGCAGGCCGTGCCAGTCCGGTACCGCAAGCCGCCAGAACCACGCGGCCGCGGACTCTCCCGCCAGCAGCTTGGCGAGAAGGATCGCCTCGGCCTCCCGGTGGCTGGCGAACCATACGCAGTTGGCGCTTCCGGCGAACGACGACGTCGCATGGACCGCGTCCGACACGGCCTCGACCCAGCCGCGCTGCACGGCGTCCCGTCTGTTGCGCGGGTCGGCCACCCCGCCCCGCACGGTCAGCTTCCGGACCAGGACCAGCCGGCCGCTGTCGGGCACGGTAGTGCCGAGAGCGTCCTCGAGGCCGATCCGGTCGCTGACCAGGTTGCGCGCGGAACCCCGATGCACCAGCCGCTGGACCGAAATGCCCACGGACGGCCTAGCGGAGCTTCGTACCCGCCAGCTCGAAACGCATGGACGGGTCGATCGTTGTAATGGCGCTATGGAGCTGGGTGATGCGCGCCCGGACAATTCCCTCGGAAATGTCCTCCACCACGGCCTGCGAGACGATCCGGTCGCGATCGTCTCGAACCAGCGTCAGCATGCCGGTACGCACGCGCGAGACGTCGAGCGCCAGCGTGAGACGCGAGCCGACCCTGGCGGGGGCGGGCTCCACCAGCCGGGCGGGAATGATCTTGTCGACCGGCGCATGCGCCGCCATCAGCAGGCAGACGCGGACGAACTCATTCATCGCGTCGCGCGCGTCTTCGTTCTGGAAATCCACCTGTGCGAACAGGAAATCGACGAAGCTCTGCAGCGTACGGCGCAATTGGGCGGGAACTTCCGACCAGCGCGGAAGCGCCGACAGGGAGTGGAGCGGCGCAGGCCTGTCGAACTCCGAGAGCGTTTCCGCCCACGCCAGCCGGACCGCAGGTGCGACCTCGCCGAAGCTCTCCTGCAGGCAGCTGCCGGTCCCGGCGACAGCTTCGAGGAGTTCATTCGCCGCGCGAGAAATGTCCGGCTTGTTGTGCGTCCCTGTGAGGAGGTCGCCGAGCGTGGCTACGGCCTTCACCTGCGTTTGCGCCTGTGCCAGCGTAAGCTGGGGCAGGATCGCGAGGTTGAGTGCCGAAACCGCGATACGGCGACTTTCGACCTTCTGCCGTCCGACCGCGATGGCCTGGTGCACGCTCCCGAGGAAGCGCTGGCTGGAGGAAACCGCCGGCAGGGGCGCAAAGCTGCGCGCGATGATCGCCCGCTCGCGCACGGTCTCGATCGTCCGCCGGATCGCGTCGAGGCGGTCGATCCTCTCGATCATCGCTGCGATGTGCGGGAACCAGGATACCGGCACTTCGCGCAGCATCTGGGCGTAGTCGTGCACTTCCGCTGGGACGTCGGGGTGGTCCCGGCGGCAGACGGCGAGGGGCGTTTCGACCAGTCCGGAATCGCATGCCACGACCGGAAGCTCGTCGTGCACGTCGGCGTGACGCTTGCGCCGCCAGGCGACGCCCTTGACCTTCTCGGAGAGAATCCGGGTGCGCCGTTCGTTGACCGCGGCGACGCGCGCGTTCTCCTCGGCGCGTAGCCGTTCCGCCGTGCCGAGGTCGTGGCGGAGTTCGGCGACGTCGGTATCGATCTGGCGCAGGAACACGCCCGCTTCGTTGGAAGAGGCCAGGATGTCGTTCTTCAACTGGCCGAGCGAGGAAGCCAGTTCCTCGAACAACGCGACGCGGCCTTCGACCAAACGCATGATCGCGATCGAATTGTCGATCGCTTCAACCGCGAGCGAGAAATAGTCCGCCTCGTGCTTGCCTTCCTGCGAGGTCGGCATGGTGTCGAGGTCGACAAAGGTCTTGCTGCCCGTCTCCTGGTCGGCCAGCAATTCGTCGAGCGTGGGTGCGCGGTCGGTGTCGTCCTTGTGGTGGAAGCCCGCGATCGGCAGGTCGCCCAGTGGAATTCCCACGGGGCGGCCGGCGAGAACCCCGGAAAGGCCTTTCAAGGTACGGATCACGGCGGCCTTGCTGCCGATGGCATACTGCAGCGCCTGCACCGCAGGCTGCGGCTTGAGGCGTTCGGCCACGCTCACGGTGCGTTCTACGAGCCCGGCGACGGGAATCTGCCGCTGGACGTCGAGCGCCGTGTAACGGGTGACGTCCCGCTCGAGCGCGATCGACGAGATGCTCTTCGGTGGCAGGAAGGACGGGGCGCTGAGGACGTTGCTCGAAAGGAACGTCCCGGACGAAAGCGTGCTGCCCGTCGCCAGCGTGGTGCGGGTAGAAAGCGCGGGCGCGGATGCGGGCGCGGGAGAGGGTGACGCCGTCGCCGTGGGGAGCGCCGCCGTCATCATCATGGGCGTTGCGAGCAGCAGCGGAGTGAACGAGGGTGCCGGTGCAGGTGCCGGAGTCGGTGTGAACAAAGCCATCCGGTCGATGTTCAGCGTCATGATCCCGGCCGAAAACATCGCTTCGCTGGGGGCGGGCGTGGTCTTGATCCTGGTGTCGAGGATGTCGAACGAGCCGGCGTCTGGTGCGCGCTTGATCGCGTTTTCGAGGAAGTTGCCGATCTTCTCGCTCGTGGCGCGGGCACTCTCGTCGCGTACGGCGAGGTCGGCAAGGGCGGGGGAGGTGACGAGACGGGATGCCGCGTCCGAGCCGAGCATGATCTGGCGCACGCGGTAAATGTCCGACCGGGCGCGCACGAAGCCGAGATCGATCGCGTCGTTGGTCGCCTTGAGCCTTGCGTCGATGGAATCGAGGAAGGCCCCGATGCCGCCTTCGTCCACTGCGTCGAGATCGTCCTTCAGGAACGGCTGGTTCCATTGGGCGCGGAAAGCATCGAGCGCGGTGGCGTGGCGGACGTCGCCGACCAGCATGGTACCGAAATCGGGAACCGATAGGTGTTCGCGTCCCTCGACCGTCTGCCACGGCCAGCCGTCGCCGGACTGGTCGACCGTCAACCTGGCTCCTGCCGGAGCGTCGTCGGCGAGATAGGTGAAGATCTGTCCCTGTCCGTCGAGCTTGCCGAACGAGGCCCACTCGACATCGCCGCCGCGTTGGGTGAACTCGACGGAATCGATCGAGAAGCCGCTGAGCGAACCGCCGTTCGCGTCCCAGGCCGCCTCCGCCGGCACCTCGAGGCGAATCCAACCACCCCGTGCCGGAAGGTCGCCGATCCGGCGCGCTTCGAGGCCGCCGTCCGAGGCGATCGGCATGACATCGGGCGCCCCCCAGTAGACCCCTTTCTGGAACGTCGGCGCGCCGCTCGTGTGCTTCTCGAACCCGAGCCGGAGCGAAAGGCCGGTCATCTTCGCGGAATCGTGCAGCCGGACCCAGAACCAGATCGTGTCGCCGGACGAGACCGTCAGTGTGGCGTTGGCGCGCAGGAGCTCGTGCGAACGCTTGGCGCTCTGTTCCGTGAAGCGCCGGGTGCGCGTGACCTCGACCGGGACCTGGACGTAGGGGCTCGGGCTGTCTTCCTCCAGCGGCAGGTCCGCATCGGGCCAACCCTGGACCCGGCCCGTGACTGTTTCGAGCAACCGGTCATACCGCCGCCGGGCCATCTGGCGGCGGACCAGCGCCTCGGTGCGCGCTTCGCGCAACTCGCGGATCGCGACGCCGAAGCGGCTGTCGGGCTTCTCGGTCCTCAGGAGATGCGGCTCGTAGAATTCGTCGGGCACCGGCACGAGCATCTCGACCGCATCCGGATCGCCGCGGTCGATCGGCGCGAGGCCGGCACATTCGGCAAGCGCAAGGTCGAGGCTCGAGTAGGCGACGGGCGCCGCATCGACATCGAACCCGCCGGGGAAGAAATGCTGCTTGCGCAGAAAGGGATCGAACATGGCGGCGGGTAGCAGGCCAACCGGAGGCAGGCGTTCGAACGTCTCCTGGAGCGTTGCCGCGTCGAGGCTGGGAAGCTCTCCGAGCTGGCCGGTGAACTGGTCTAGCCGGGCCTGCCAGAGGCGGTCGTCCCCTCCCGCGATCCCGGTCTTTCCGCGGCTGCGCGGCGTGCCGCCGCTTCGCACGACGGCGTGGCGGTCGACGAACTCGAGGTTCCATTCCGGGTCGAACCCAGCGAGCGCGAGCGGGACGCCCCAGGCTTCCCACGGATGCCCTTCGTCGGGCGTGAAAAGTGCTTCGACACCGAAAATGGCGGCGGCAAGCCGGTTGCGCCAGGCTGGGCCACGGGAGGGCATCGCGTAGTCCGCACCGCCATCGAGGGCGAGCATTTCGCTCGGCCAGAGGTAGATCGCGAGGCGCACGCCGTCGACACGCTGGAGGTCGATATAGGGATCGTCGCGCGGGTCCGGGCGGCAATCGTCGAGCGGCCTTCCAATCATTTCGGCGACGATCGGCTGGGCAACGATCACCCCGGCGCGTGGCAGGGCGTCGGCATCTTCCCCGGTCACGATTTCGGACAGGCTCCGGCGGATGCCCCGCGGCAACTCGGGGCGCAGCCGCATGCCGGAGGCCATTGTGGCTCCTTCTCCCTCGCTCGTCCCGCTCTCTCCCTCGCCATCGACACGGGAAATGACCGGCAGCCGGCCGATCGCCAGGTGAACCGTCCGGCCGAGCGAAACATCCTCCCCGCTCCGCGCGAGGCCGAAACCGGGCTCGATGCGGATCGCCGCTTCTGCGGGTGCCGCGCCGATCGCACCGGCGGCAGGCAGGACTTCCATTCCTGCGACCACTCCGGGTGTGAGTGAAAGACCGTAAAGCCGCTGCATGCCCGAGCGCAGGGCCTGTTCCGCAGTCAGCGCCCTGTCCGAAACCGCGCGGCCGGAGAAGGCATTGATCCGGCGGCGCCAGACGTCGGGCTGCGAAGGCCGCATCGGTGGATCGACGCCGATGACGTGCTCGTCGGCGAAGCTGCGGCGGATCGGCTTGGTTATCTCCATGACGGGATGTCCTTGCGCTGTCTCAGTCGGCCTTCGACAGGATGGCATCAATGTCGTCCGTCGCTTCCTTGCCGGTGGCGGCCTTGACGAGCGCGGCGAAGTCTTCGACGCTTTCCTCGGGCAGAGTGCGGAACACGAGGTCGAGCTCGAGCGCCTTCCCGCTCTCTCCGAGCCAGATCGCTTCCTTGGCCGAGGGCCACTTCTCGCCCAACGCGCCGCCGAGGCGCGCGAGCCCTTCGCCGAGACGCGGATCGGCATAGTCCTGCGCAACGTCCATGACCTCGGCCTCGCCCAGTTTGAGATCGGTGTCCGTCCGGGCCTTGGTGGTGAGCCCGGCTTCCTCCGCCGCGGCGACACGGGTGAGCCCGCTGCGAACTGCCGAGAGATCCGCGCTCGCAGGGGCGCGGGACAGCAAGTCGGGCCTCACCAGCGTCGAAGCCGTCGCGCGGGTCAGCGTCGGCGTGGCAACGGCGGTCGCCAGCGTGGGACGGATTGCCGCCGATGCGAGGATCGGCCGCGCAATGATCGGCCGGGTGGTGGCGCCTGGCGTCGGCCCGGGATTTGGGGCCGGTGCGGGGGCCGGTGCAGGGGCCGCCGCTGGAGCGGGCATGATCTCGATGTCCTCAGGCATCGGGGGCAGCTCGGCCGTGATCACCTTCTCGACGTCCGAGATGACCGCCGCGGTGAGGATATCGGAGCCCGCGATTCCCGGGCGCGACAGCAGCGACATGAGCCGCGCCGTCGCCTGCGGCGTGGAATCGCCGTTGATCGCCGCGAGGCGCTTCGAGAGCTTGAGCCGGTCGATCTTCTCGTTGACGATGGCGTTTAGCGTCACGTCATCGCCGCTGATCGCCACGGCGGAGTCCTGGGCCTTGTTCTGCAACGCGACCGAACGCCGGCGGACGAACCAGACCAGCGGCACTCCGCCTGGACCCGGGGGCAACGCCGAAATCGCCTCGGCCAGTGCGGCCTTCCAGGCGAGGTGCCGCAGTTGCGCCACCTCGTCGCTGACCGTTGCGCCGTTCGAGATCGCCGCGATCCGGCTGCGGCGTTCGAGCATGCCGGAAACCAGATCGAATGCGCCGCCCCGTGCCGATGTCGCCGCACCGTCCCCAAGCGAGAGGCGGTCGGCCTCGAGTGTGGACCGGATGCGGCGGAAGCGGGTGCGGTCCACCGGAACGCAGATCGTCAGCCCGGTGCCGACCAGTTCGTCCTTGCTGGCGGCGAGGTCGATCGGAGGCAGGCTGAGCGATTCTTCGACCAGCGTCGGGATCTCGTCACCGGGCACGAAAGCGAGGTCGGCTTCCACGCCCGGCGGGAAATAGGACTGGATGAAACCGAACTCGTCCGCCCGCAGTGCCGCGACCGGCATCTGGCCCGCCGGCGGCAGGAGCGAGAAGTGGGACGACGCCGGAAAGTTGGGTGCGAACCCGCGTGCGGCCATCCCGGCAAGGATATCGGCAAGGTGGCTCGAATGCTGGACGAGGAACGCTTCGGCGAGGGCGCGCGGTCGTTTGCTCACGCCGACGTGAAGGCCGGAATCGAGGCCGGTTTCGCGCCGCACCATCGCCGTGTCGATCCAGCGCACGGTGCCCCGGTCGAGCGCCAACATGGCAAGCGGCACGGCGTCCTGCGGCATCGCCTGGCCCCTTCCGGAGAAGATCGCCCGCGCGACGGTGCGCCGGGCATCCTCGAGGTCGCTCGCCCCGGCCAGGTCCGGATAAGGGATGAGCGTGATCGCGGACGCCTCGATGATGTCGCCGTCTTCCACGGTGCGATGCCCGCTCACGCTGCGCGGATAGGCGGCGATCGGATTGGCGGTAAATTCGACCGGACGCAGCGCGAGGATGTAGAGCCCGCTGCGGCGGCCGAGCGGTACGCGCGGTTCATCGGAAAGCCCCAGCGCGGCGTCGAGCTGACGCGAAGTCGGCAGATCGAGCAGCGGCACCTGGCGCGCGCGCGTGATCATCACCAGGTCGCCCGAAGGCGTCAGTCCGAGGCCCGGCCCGATCAGCATCGTTTCGCCTCGATCGAGCGGGCGCTCGGCCACCTGCAGGCCGGTGATCACCCCGGCGCCTCCCACGCGGGCCATATCGGCCTGCCGCTGGCGGACGTAGTCCTGGTCGCGGGTCAGGTCGGCGCCGGTCAGGAAGCGTCCGTCGAAATAGCGCGGGCGCCGGCGCAGGCCATCGAGCACGAGCGGTTCCTGCACGAAGCGGTCTTCCAGCTCCGCCCGGGTAAACATCGTGCCGGCGGCACCCGTTGCGTCCGCGACGCGAATGAAGGCACGCTGTTCAGCCTTGTCCAGTTGGGCCACGAGATGTCTCCTCAGGGTTCGCTGAGCGGCACGTCGGCGGGTTCGGCGCCGAGCCACTTGGAGGGCATGAAGATGAAGGGGCGGAGCGTATTGTCGACGTGCACCCGCTGGGTGAGATCGAGCGCAGGCCGGACTCCGGCCGGTGCGTCGGCGGCAATCTCGACGGGGATGGCCACGCGCGCGAGAAACACCGCCCCGGGATCGCGGCCGGTGACGTGCTCGGCGAGCGGGGCGAGCTCCCCGTTCACGCCTTCGTGCCGTCCCAGCCCGTAGCTGCCGAGCACGGCCTTGAGCTTGTTGCTGGCCGAGGCATTGGCCGCCGGCCAGTGGTTCGCCGGCTCGGGAATCTTGCCCGGCGGTCCCTCTGCGCGGAGTACCAGCTCGAAGGACGGCTGTTCCGAAAGCCGCGCGGGGACGAGCGCGTCGAGCGCGTCGAACGGCCCCTGAGCGAAGCTCGGCGTCCTCCCGCGCCCGCAATCCTCGAGCGAAAGGAAGACGTCCACCGCAACTGCGACATCGAGCGGAGTGCGCGGTTTGCGCTGGGTCGCAGCGCGCAGCGCGCCCGTGGGTTGTGCGGCGAACCAGTTCGCAAGCCGGATGCACCAGGGCTCGACGACTTCGATCAACCGTCCGTACCGATCGAGCGCGACGCCGGGCTCGACCCGCAGGTGCATGTCGTTGTCCTCGGCTTCCGGTGCCCGCACCGCGAGACCGGCCAGCGTGCCATGTCCCAGCAGGTTGGTGAGCGCCGTGGCCAGGCGCGAGCGGTGGTAGGTTTGCTCGTCGCGGAAATCGTCCGCCGAGAGCAGAACGCCCGTCGCGTAGTTGACCCGTTCGGCGGCAGGGCCGCCCAGGAGGGGATCGGGTTCTATCATCTGGTCGAGCACTTGGGGTTGGGTGGACATGACGGCTGGCCTATCTTGTGGGGGGCTTGCGCAGGACGGTTGGCGAGATCACCCGCCGCGCGGTGCCGAGCGTTGTCGCGCGGGTCAGGATGCGGGGATCGATCGTCGCGCGGGTGGGCGTGGGCGCCGGAGCTGGAGCAGGAGCCGGCGCGCTGACGCTGACGATCAGCACCGCCGGCTCGCTCACGAGGCCTGCATCGTCGATCACCTCGAGCTGGAACCGGTGGCGGCCGGCCTTGAGGCGGTTATCCACCTTCAGCAGGGGTTCGTCCTGCGTGACGGGAACACCTTCCTTGAGCACGGCCATGACGGTCAGTCCTGTCCCAGCAGCGTGAAGCGGTAGGACTTGACCTTCCCCGGAGGCACGTCGGACGAGCGCATCCCGGAAAGAATGAAGCTCTCGCCGATGGAGACGTTGGGCTTGATCACGGCCTTGTCCTCGTTGACCACATCGAGAACGGCTGTGGGCCGCTGGGTGTCGCGGACGATGACGTCGATCGTGGCCGGTTCGGACTCGTTTCCGGCATCGTCGGTCACCACCAGTTCGAAGCGGTAGCGGCCGGGAGGAAGCGGCTTGTCCTTGTCGACGTCCACGCGCACGAGCGGGTCTTTCTGCACGACCGGCACGTTCGGCTTGAACTCGGGCATTTCAGCTCTCCTTGTCCCACATCCAGATGAAGCGTTCGATCGTGCGCCGCGCGGCGGCCTCGCTCGCCAGCGCGCTGAGCGTGAATCCGTCGCCGAACCAGACCTCCCTCGGTCCTTCGGCGCGGGCGACGGGTGTCGCCGGGACGGGCCCGTCGGCGCGATCATCGAGCCGGCCGGAACCTGCGACCACCTCGCCCGAACCCAGGCGGCTTCGGTCGATCCGGGCGCGCCGGACGGGCGGCGGCTCCGCCAGATAGGTATCAAGCCCGAGCAGCGATGCCGCGCCGACGATCAGCGGCCCGCGCGCGTGGAGAACCTGCGCTTCGACATGCGCGGGAATCTCCTCGGCCACGATGTCCTCCAGGCGGCGGAATTCCGCCTCGTCCTCGACACCGCGGACCAGCACGAGGATCCGCCAGGCCAAGCGCGCGAAGAAGCGTTCGACCGCTTCGGTATCGCCTTGAGCGGCATCGATCTCGGGCCGGTAGAGCGCCAGCAGTTCGTCGCGCGCGGCATCGCCGAGGATCAAGGTGTCGCCGACGAAGCTGTTGCCGGATACCGCCATGCCGAGCGTGAGCGGATCGTTCTCGTCGGCAAGATCGGCGCCGAGGATCGTGGCGAAAGTGCGCCTGAGCCTGAAGCCCTCGATCGCCACGATGTCCCCGCGGGTTACCGCGCCGCCGGAAAGGAACACGCAGTTCCCGGCCGGCTCGGCCGCCAGCATCAGCGCGCGGATTGAACGGTCCCCGGCGCGAGCGACGGCGAGCTCGCCCGGGGCCGGCACCTTGTGCGTCTTGTCGAGTCTCCCGCCGGTGATCATCCGTCCCCCGGTCGCGAGTTCGAGGGCCGCCAGAAGGCCGCCGCAGGTGCCGCCGAGCCGCGCGGTATGGGGCGCGGCGAGCAGGCGCTGGCGGAGATGCGCGTCGGCTTCCCCTTCGCGCCGGTCGATGCCGATCCACTGGCCGATCCACGCCAGTGCCGGGGCCGGCGCCGTCGCCGGGTCGGTCAATTGCCACGATCCGGCGATGCGGCCTTCCAGCGGGGTCAGCACCCCCTCGTAGCTGTGAAGGAAGCGTTCCATGAAATCGTGCGGAGTCGCCGGACCGGCGGCAGCCGCGGCCTCGCCGCCGAGCGGCTCACTGTAGAAGGCCGGCAGGTAGCGGTCGCGCCACGAGCGGCGGCCACCGTAGACGCGGATGGCGGCCAGTTCGGGCGAGCCGCGAGTGTTTCCGCGCATGGTCAGCGCGATCCACAGGTAGCGGCCTTCGACCCGGCGGACCTTGCGCCCGGCATGCTGGATCAGGCAATCGAACAGGCCCGCCACGTCCGGGCGGGAGGGGCATTTGAGCAGCGGCGAGGCATTGGCGATTTCGCTCGCATGATCGGACCAGGCGGCCACGGGCAAACCGGGGTCCGCGGGCGGGTGAGGCCGGGGCAGCACAAGGTGGCGCGCCCAGGCCGGATCGTCGTCGTCCGCCGGCATGGCGGGTTTGGCCGGACGGTCGGTGGCAAGCAGCGCAAGCTCGATCGCGCTTTCGTCCGCCAACGCCGCCTCGGCATAGAACCGATGCCAGATGCAGCCCATCTCGCCGCCGTCGATCGGGCCAATCAGCACGCTTCCCTCGCGGGCGTAGGAATCACCCGAGAGCGCGCGCAGCGGCCGGAGCGCGGTCGGCTCCCCTCCCTCGAAAGCCTGGAGGTGGCGCGGCACTTCGTGCGCCGAATTGCAGAACCGCCCGGCCCAGGCACTGCGCAGAGGGTAGATGCGTCCTTCGGGTGGCAACGCCTGTTCGGGGCGAGCTGCGCCCTCGATCCGATAGACGAATGCCTGGGAGGCAGGCCTGGCCCCGTCGCTTGCCATGACCGCCACGCGGTCTTCGCCCACCCATGCGATCGAGTAGGGGAACCTGAGCCCCGCGAGCCGGAACTGCTCGACGAAGCCGTTCTCCCCGAGAAGCAGAAGTACGGCCTCCTTTGAACTTTCCCACGCGAGGACCGCGAGCCTCCCACCACGTGATGCCGCCATGGCGACGGGGTCGAGCTCACTCCGGATCGCCGGCCGAGCCACGGCGACGAGACGGGGCGGATCGCGATTCGGTTCGACCGGACCGAAAGTCCCCGGTTTCGCCTCGCGCAAGTCGGCAAAGCGCAGCGGAGACCCGACAATCCGCATCAGTTTGCGCGCGGTGCGGTCGAGCGCCCATCCGCCGCCGCCGGGCGCAGGAGCGAGGAGGTCGGCGCGCAGAGAGGCGTGCCGGGTCTCGATATCCTGCCAACGCTCCCGCAAGTCGTGACGTATCACGGCCCCGTCGTGCGCGGCGTAGACCACGTCGTCGGTGCCCAGCATCAGGTCGCTGGGGCCGGGCGGGCTTGCGATGCCCATCGTTATCTCGATGTTGCCGGGCAAGAAGCCGCTCGCCCTGATGCCCTCGTCCCACCACGCGAAACTGCCGTGCGGGTCGGCGATAGGGGAGGGCTGGCTGACCTGACCGCGAGCGAACATCTCGTCTTCCGCGACGGTGGGAACCTGCTGCTCGCTCGCCAGCCGCAGGTGGCCTGTGCGCTCCGCGATCGACAAGCCGCGCGCGACGAATTCGTCCCTGGCCTCGGGGCCGAATCCGAAATCGGCCGGGCCCGCGACGAGGCGGAAGGGCAGGCCGTTCACGTCCATGCGAGGCCCTCCGTCATCAGCACAGCTCCGGCACGACCGGCACCGCGATGCCGTTCTCGGTTTCGGGGTTCACTGGCTTGAGGCTGGTCGCCGCCGTCGATCCTTCTTCGACCACGAGGCCGGCGAGTTCGGGCAGTTGCCATGCCTCGAGCTTGCGGATCGCGCGCCCGGTGGAATCCTCGGCGACCGGCTGCCACGCCCCGCTGGACTGGAGCAGGAACAGGCGCACCGGCGCTACCGCGCGTACACCCGGCACGCGGGCGATCGCGGTCTCGATCAGGCGGTCGTCGACCGCGCGGCCGAGCGGCCAGCCCTGTCCGGCCGGACCGCCCGGGGTGAGCGGCCACAGGTGCATCCGGATGGCATCGCGCACGGCCGCGAGCACGTTTTCGCGTTCGGCGGGATCGATCAGCTCGACCGCCGCGCTCACGCCCATCGGGAGGTACTCGGGCGCGATGACGTAGAGTTCGGTGCCGATGGGACGGCGCGGTTCGAGCCAGCGGTGGACGCTTTCGAGCATCGGCCGATCGGGGCGCGGCACGCTGCCGCCGACGCTTTGCCGCGCGGGGATCACCATGACCGAGACCACGCCCGGCAGCCCGCCGCGCCTCTGGTGCGGCTTGAAGTGTTCGAGCACCTCGACCCGCCCCACCGCTTGCCCCGGCGTGGTTCGGGCGAGCGTCACGAAATCCGTCTTCGTCACCGCCCTGTCCGCGTGGCGCAACTCGGCGGGGATGCGGCGTTCGGCGAGGTCGAGCGTCTCGGCATCGGCCCCGCCGGTCATCGGCAGTGGCTGGGCGAGCTTCAGGCGGGGGGCGGGCTGCGGTCCCGCGACGGACTTGAGCGCACCCGCGGGGAGGTTGCCCGCTGCTCCGCCGCCCGCGCGCATGTAGACGACATGGATCGCGCGGCCCACGCCTGGCGCCGCGCCGTTCACGCCGTCGCCGAAGCGCACGATGCCGGCCTCGCTGTCGAGGCTGTAGGCAAGCTCGCCCGGTTGGGCCATCGCGACGTCGGGCACCTGGCGCCAGGTGCGCAGGCCCTCGGCCTGCTCGACCTCGATCACCAGCGAGCCCGCTTCGACCTGCGTTTCGCCGAGCGACAGCTCCTGCCCCGAAAGACCGGTGCCCGACCCTATCTGACGGCGACCGAAGCTCTTGCGCTGGGTTGCCGTCGCACAGTTGAGTCCGACCCACTTGCAGGACCACGACGTTAGCTGCGCTGCGGGCTGCGGGCGGAGCCGGATCCAGCTTACGAGCCGGGCTGCCGCCAGCGGGTCGTCGAGCCGCGGAGGGCGGTCGCCCACGCCTGCGTCGACGAATCCGAGAACGTCGTTCGACGGGGCGCCGAAGTCGTCGCTACCGGGCAGGAGCACGCGCGTGACACCGCTCTGCGTGAGCCCTTCGGTGCCATCGTGGATGACCTCGAGCGCCAGGTAGTCGGTGCCGTCGCCGCCTGCCGCGGCGATTTCCCATACATGGGGTATCGGAGTCCGTGCGCTCACTGCCTCGAGCGTCTGCGCCGGCTCGATGAAGGGGGCGAGGCCGATGGAAAGCGCCATCCGGCGATTCGAATCCCCCCCCGCCAGGGTATGGCGCACCGCTTGCTTCACGGCCTCTTCGGGCCCCGGGGCAAGCAAGGCGATCCACAGGCACCTGTCGATACTGTTCGCAATGACGTCGAAGCCTTCAGGCCGTGCGGCGCCGCCGGCGAAGACCGGAGTCGTGACGTAGGGCGAGGCCTCACCCGAAAGGCCGTAGAGTTCCTTCAGGTCGCCCAGCAGCGTGCCCATGCCGCCGCGTTCTTCATCGCTCGGCGGACGCTTGATGAAACACTGACCTTCTATCGGGAGCACGACCAGTTCGCTGTCGAGCTCGAAGTGCACCGGCTTGGGTATCTGGTGGCGACGCGGAAGGACCACGGCATCGGTAGAGGCCTTGTCGTCGATGCTGACCTGGACCAGCCCGCGAGCAGGTTCCGCGGCTCGCAGCGGCCTCCCGAGCAGGCGCAGGAATGCGAGACGTTGACGTTCCGGGATCAGGTTCGCGCGATAGAGGATCGTGTCCCCCATCCACGCGAAGAGGTCGATAAGCGTCCGTCCCGGATCGCCGTCGCGCAGATCGGTCCATTCGGGCGTATGCGCCGGAACCCGGCGCAGCATGTCGGAAACGAGGTCGTGAAACCCCCTGTCGTCCAGGGCCGGCGGCCGAATGGGCATCAGGCTCCTCCCCCTACCGGTACGGCGACCGAGATTGCGGTGGCGATGCCGAGCTGGCGGATGCGATAGGCGATCGTCACCATCAGTACGGTCGGATCCGGAGCTTGCACGACGTCGACCCGGTCGAGCGTGATGCGAGGCTCATAGGCGCGGACATGCGCTGAAATTCTCCGCTGCAGGTCGGACCGCACGCCGGCGGAGTTCGGCAGGTGGATCGCCTGCTCGAGGCCGGCGCCGAACTCCGGACGCATGAGTTGCTCGCCGGGGGCGGTGCGCAGCACGGCCTCGATCCGCTGCCGGACAGAGGTTTCGAGATCGGGATAGGTCATCCGACCGGCCTCGTCGGGAAGCGGCAGCAGCGGCCAGCATATCGCCGGGCGGAACTGTGCCCCGCGATCGGACGTGAGGACGGGACCGGACATCAGCCGCCTCCCCCATCGTTGCCCGCAGGCGGCGGCGTGGGGATCGGGATGCAGACCTTGATCCACAACATCCAGCGAAAGATCAGGTCGAGGAGCGACAGGAAGATGTTGAGCACGATGAAGGCGCAGATCGTGATGTACGGGATCGAGAAGCTGCACAGCCAGGCGATGCCCGGCCCCTCCTTGCTGCCTTTGCCCTCCGAGAGATCGAGCGGATCGCCCTTGAGCACGTTGGCGATTTCGGGCGGCATGGCGAACGAGACCGAGGGCTTGGTCTTCTTGAGCTTGTCGAGCGGCGGCAGGCCGATCGTCGTGCCGGGCCCGTCGCCGTCCCACCAGGGCGCAATGCGGAAGGGCTCGCTCTCGATGCTCCAGACGAGCTTTGCCGGACATTCGGCATGCCCCGTGACTCGCACGAAGCCGCGAACGACGTATTGGTGGGCGTCGTCCGCGAACTTGGGTTGCGGCGGGACGACGCGGGCATGCTGTTCCGACAGGCATCGGAGTGCCGCGAGGGTCATCCTCTCGCCCATCTCGCGGTCGACGACGGGCCAGCGGAACGGCATGCGCACCTGCTTGGCGTTCGTCTCGCCGGCGAGCAGGATTGCCGTCGCGTCGCGGATGAAGCTGGTCGCGTCGGTCGACTTCGTGACGCGGTCGAGGCCGTCGAATTCGGTCGGCAGCTCGATCGTCGAAAGCAGCCGCCGCAGTTCCTTCGCCGCGTTGCCGTCGCCGAACAGGTCGAGTTCCGCGGTGCACTGGTGCAGGAAGACGGCGAACGAGTGGAGGTCCGGGTTCGAAGCTCGCGTTCCGGGCGAGAGCGCGTCCCACTCCGG
>JBIQKN010000029.1:32165-34868 GCA_044506565.1 Sphingomonadales bacterium
CGGCGGATGACGATGCCTGCGCTCTCGATCTTCGCGGGGTCGAGCCTGGGCTGGCCGGGCCGGTCGCAGACCGCCTCGAAGAGCGCGAACTGGAACTTGCGGTGCAGCGGTTGGGACAGTTCCAGCAGTCCGTCGTCGCCGATCCTCAGGCGCCGCATGGCGGCGATCCGTCCCTGCCAGTCGGAGGCTTTCAGGTCGTCGAACAGCGCCGGGACAGCCTGTTGCGCCGAGATCGTCGCGATGACCTCGCGAGCGTGCCCGTTGCCGAGCGGGCGAAGGATCACCTCGTGCGCTGCCGGCGGCGGCATCCTCGCTTCCATTCGCCGGCGTTCGGCCGGGTGCATCTGGGCAAGCGTCACCATACGTTGCCTGCTCCCGGCGTGTAGCTGGGCGACATCACGCTGTTGGTCACCAGCATGTCGCAGAAGAGAATTCCGGTTACCTGGGTGAAGGGGCAGTCGACCTTCACGAACGGTGCGCTGACCTTCACCGTCGCAGAGCCGCTGACCTCGACCTGGCTGGCTGACGAGACCTTGATTCCGCTCGTCGATAGCTTGACCGTCTCGGTCCCCGTCTCGAGCTTGATCTCCCCGCCGCCGCGGTCGGTGATCGTCGCCTTGACGCCAGCGGGGGTTTCGATCTCGACCGCTTCCTGCCCGGCCCCGGTCTCGAGAATGGCCACGCGCGTGCCTTTCTTGCCGGTCATGGTCCAACGATCCACGCTGGATCCGCCCAGCTGCTCGGGCGGAGCGGCCCCGCCGTTCCACAGGTTGCCGATCACGACCGGCGCGCCCACGTCGCCGGCAGTGAAGGCGACGAGCACCTCGGTGCCGACATCGGGTATGAAAAACGCGCCGAAATTGTCGCCCGCGAAGGGCACCGCGACGCGCGCCCAGATCGAGGCTTCTGCTTCCGGATCGATCGCCGGAAGGTGGATCTTCACGCGCCCGAGCGACTGCGGGTCCTGCACATCGACGACCAACCCGAGATGGACCCCGGCCCGCCAGGTCTCGGCAACGGCATAGCGCCCCTTGGTTTGCGCGGTGTCGGTCACGAGACCTCCTTCAGGTAGGCGCATTCGGCGCGGACGTCGGTGAGGTAGCCTTTCTCCTGGTCCCAGCGGTGGACCGCCTCGCGAACCGAGAACTGGTTGGCAAACATCGGGTTGACCCCTTCGAGCCGGACCCAGCTGCCCACCCGGAGATTGGGATCCCCCCGGGCGACGCAGTCGAGCTGGACGAAGCTCCGTGCCCGCTTCTCACCCTCGATCTGCGCGAGCAGGGTTGCGTCGCCGTCGGTCAACGGCCCGCTGCGGCCGCAGTGCATCGCAACGGTGCTGAGCTTTTCCTCCAGCACTTCAGGTCCGCTGCGTCCCTCCCCGGGCCCGAAGCCACGCGCGTCCTCCTCGCTTTCAATCGCCTCGCCCGTCGCGGGATCGAAGCTTGCCTTTCGGACAGTGGAAACCTGCTCGGCGACATCGGCCGTGATGCGTGCGGAAATGATGTTGTCGCCCATCGTGAGGATCACGAGCGAGCGCTGGTCCATGCCGACGCGCCCGACCTGAAGCCGGTCCCCGACGACCTGCATGTCGCAATCGAACTGCCCGAGCACGCGGCGCAGGAAAGCGAGGTCGGTCTCGTCCGCCTGCATCCAGTCCCGCACGGTCGTGTCGACGCCGTCGCGCACTTCGTGCGTAAGGCCGAAGTCGGAGGCCAGTTCGCCGACGACATCGCCGAGCGTCATCGCCTCGAACACCTTGGTTCGCCGCCTCCGGCGTGCGGCGAACAGGCGATCCTCGGCAAGGATCGTGAAGAGCGGCGGCGCTTCCCTGTCGATCTCGCTTTCGATCGCGGTGATCTGTCCGTCGAATATCTCCCCGGCGCCGGTCGTCGCGGGGCCGGCGAAGACGCGCACGCCTGCTCCAAGCTGGAGCGGCGAGCTGCCGTTGGCTGCATAGTGGCTGCCGGTTCCGCCGGGCACCGAGTCAACGAAGGCCAGCTCGATGCTGGAAAGCCCGCCGAGGCTCTCGCGCATCCGCATGCGCTGGAGGTTGGTCGCGAGCATCGGGAAGCTCTGACCGTCGACTTCGATCGTGGGCGCCGTCGCATAGATGGGAGAGGGATCGTGCAACGCCATCTCAGTCCGCCCACAGTCGTGCCCGACGCGAACTTTCGCGGCGCAGGATCGCCTGAATCTCGTCCAGGCCCATGGCCTGCTCCGGCGGCGGGGGTGCGCTGGCGACGCCATCGGCTCCCGGATCTGCGGGTGGACGATGCTCGACCTCGGAGATGACCACGCTCATCGTTTCCTCATCCGCTTGCCGAAGAGTAGGACCACGACTGCGCGACCGTCCCGCCTCCGGCGATCGCCCGTCCGCTCAGGTCGAAGCTGGCGTTGGCCGTGGCCACGGAAGGCGGGGGCAGCAGACGATTCACGTCGAAGTCGGCGGACGGCAGCCGCGTGCCGGAGGCGGAGCCGAGCCCCGCGAACGCCCCGGCGCTGGCGCTCACGCCGGCGCTCGCCGACCCGGTCTGCACCGAAGTCGAGGTGCTCGCCAATGTGCCGGCCGAGGACGACAGACCCCCTGCGCCGATGCCCGCGCCGGCCGACACCGAGAAGCCCGCCGAAGCGCCGAACCCCGCCGACGCCCCCGCGGACGCACCGAAGCCTGCCGAAGCGCCCATCGGAATGTCTGCCCCGCCG
>JBIQKN010000030.1:0-1291 GCA_044506565.1 Sphingomonadales bacterium
CCCTTGGCGCTGAGGTCGCCGACCCTGAACTTGACCGGCATGGCGTTTTCCAGCCTCCAGCCGATCGCCGCCCGGCGTTCCGGCGGCGTGTCCGATTCTTCGGCACCCTCCGTCGGGCTGCCCCGCGGATTGATCAGGCCGATGAGTATGTCGCAGCGGTTGGCGGGGATCGGCTTTGCATCGTCGCGCATGTCCGCACCGGCGAACATCGACCACCAGCGCCACAACGATTGCGAGCGGGCGATCCCGCGCTTGAGCGTGACCGTCGAGAAGCTCACACGGCCCGCCAGCATTCGCGAGCCGTAATTGTCGCCCCCCTGGTTGACGACCTTGTGCTCCATCGTCGCCTCGAGCCCCGTGATGTCCGAGAACGCGCCGAGAATTTCGTCGGGCAGCCCCTGGCCCGGGGCAAAGGCATGGCCATTGGGCGCAAACTCGACGTGAAAGGCGAAGTTGCCGTAGAGGACCTGCCGGTCTTCGCCCGAGGGGATCGATATCGCCATCAGGCCGCCTCCCTCTGTGCGCCGGAGGGAACGGGATCGATCAATGCGAGATTGACCTCGATCCTGTCGATTGGCGAGGCGGGGTTGAGCACCACGTCGCAACGGACGCGTCCGGCGTCGATATCGCTCGCTGTCATCGTGCTGCGATCGCAGGTGACCCGGTAGCATTCGCGGGCGCTGGTTCCGGCGAACGCGCCCATCGTGCGCAGTCGTTCGAGGATAGCGGTCATCCGCCCGGCACACTTGCGCCACAGGTTGGGACCGGAGGGTTCGAACACGAGGTCGTCGCCCAGGTGGCGCGCGGCCCGCAGGACGATGCCGATCAGCCGTGAAGTGCCGCCGGCCCGCCACGCCCTGTTCTGCGCGAACGTCGCATCGCTGATCAATGTGACCGTCCCGCGCCGCGTCTCGAACAGGCAGATTCGGTCGCCGAGCCAGTCCGCCCGATTGATGGTGTAGTCCTGGTCGCCCTCTACTTCCCGGTCATACCCGCGGAGCAGGTCGCTCATGGCGAGCTGGGGATGCAGGCGCACCGGCCCGAAGAGCGGGCTGTGCGCAGCGCTCCGGAAAGCCCCCTTTTCCAATGCCGAACGGGCCAGGACGCCGGCAAGCATGCCTTCGGGCGATTGCAGGCCCTCGGGGCACGCCGCGGCGTCAGGCGTCTTCACCCAGGGGTAGCCGAGCTGGAGACGCGCATTGCCTATTGCCGCTTCGTCGAACAGCGCGAGCGGCGCCTCTTGCGTGCCTGCAAAGCCCGGGGTGTCGAGAAGCGGGAGGGGCCAGTTGAC
>JBIQKN010000030.1:1391-17123 GCA_044506565.1 Sphingomonadales bacterium
TCGACGACGTCCGGCAAGAGAATCATCGCGGCCTCGGACACGGCAAAGATTGCCGCCGCGCCAAGCCAGCTCGCCGGATCGAGCGGATCGGCCGGTGTCGACTGCCCCCGATAGCCGGGCAGTATCGGAATCCGGTCGTTGCCTGGACTGGCCTTGCCGCCCAACGCTCGGTCGCGGGACTGCCGAAACTCGGCCTTGGAAGCGTCAGGCTCGGCAAGCGGCAGGGGATCGCCGCATCGGACGACGTATGCCGCCGCTCCGCCTTGCTGGAAGAATTGACGCACTGCGAGGCCGAGCGCGCACGGTACTCGGTCCGCTGCGCCCGGTACGCTGGTTCGGGCCGTCCAGTCGAACAGCCGGTCGAATTCGCTCCAGCTCTCGACCCGCACCGGAACGCCGAGCAGTCGCTCGTCGAAGAACGAGCCTGCCTCGGCCGCCGGGGCGTTTGCTTTCAGACTGGCGAGGAGCCCGTCGGGCAGCGCGCCCGGCCGCCGCGCGATAAGCCCGGCGAACAGCGCGATGTCGGCACGAGTGCTCGCCGGCGGAGGCGGTGGGCGAGTCGCTTCGAAGAATATTCCGGGTACGGACACGGCGGTGCTTTCCCGTTGGCGCGAGCTAGACCGCGACGCTTTCGACACCCTCGGCGGCGATGACGAGTTCCTCCATCGCCACGTCGCTACCGCCCTTCGCGGCGAGCGTCGGGCCGGTCCACTTCATCGGCCGGGCATTGACCAGCTTCCAGGCGAGGACCGGATTGCGCTGCTCGTCCTGCAGCACGATGTTCACCGACCGCTTGTGCTCGGGGTCGACCCGCGTGACGTCGATCCAGTCCCAGAAGCTGCGCAGACCCATGATGCCGCGTTTGAGCGTGACATCGCTGGCCTTGTGCAACGCGGGGATCTTGCGGACGCGGTTCTCCTTGTCGTTGCCCTGACGGTACTCCATCAGGGTAATCTCCGTGCCGAGGCCGGAGACGTCGGAGAAACCGCCCTGCGCCGTGCCCGGAGCTTCCGGTCCGCCGAAGTCGACGAGGAAATTGTAGGCACCGTAAGGCGTGTCGCGTGGCATGGCTCTTTCTCCTTATCCGCGAGCGTCGGCAGTCTTCTGGCCGATGCGGAAGATGACGAACTCTGCAGGCTTGATCGCGGCCACGCCGATCAGGCAGATCAGGCGGCCGTTATCGAGGTCGTTCTGGGTCATGGTCGACCGGTCGCACCGGACGAAGAACGCTTCTTCGGGCTTGGTGCCGAGTAACGCCCCGGAGACCCATTCGTTGTAGAGGAAGTCGGAGACCGTGGTGCGGACGTTGGCCCACAGCGCCTCGCCGTTCGGTTCGAACACCGCCCATTGGGTGCCCCGATCGATCGAGTTTTCCAGGTACAGGAAGTAGCGTCGGATATTGACGTATTTCCATTCCGGGTCGCTTGAAAGGGTGCGTGCACCCCACACCCTGATGCCGCGGTTCGGCAGCGCGCGGATGCAGTTGATGCCGAGCGGGTTGAGCACCTCCTGCTCGCCGAAGCGTACGTCGCGCTGGAGACCGAGCGCCCCGGACACCGTCTCGTTGGCCGGAGCCTTCCACACGCCACGCTGGATGTCGGAGCGCGCATAGATGCCGCAGACCGAGCCCGAGGGCGGGACGTTGATCTGCGCGGGTTGGCGGGGATCCTCGCCCGCCAGCGGGTTCGAGATCGTGACCCAGGGATAGTAGAGCGCGGCGTACTTGCTATCGAGTTTGCTCTTGAGGCCCCGCACGCCGGCGATGTCGAGCCCGGGCGGAGTGTCGAGCACGGCAATCCTGTACGATCGGCGCTGCTCCGCGTTGGTGATCAGGTGGCCGTTCACCGCTTGCGCGAGGTTGTCGTCCCCGAACGTCTGGGAATCCGGCGCGGCGATGATCGAAATGTCCTCCAGCGCGAGGAGGGATTCGAGCGCGGTCCTGTAGTCGTCCGCTTTCGGAGCCCCGGTTCCGTCGAGACCGCCCTTCAGCACGATCGTCCGGGTGCCTTGCGGGCTGAGGTCTTTCGACAGGGCTTCGTCCAGATCCTTCGCCTTGACCGAGGCAGCGATGGTGATCGCCACGGGGTTGGCGAGCCTTGCCGTGGCGTCGGGAGGATCCTGCGCCAGGACCGAGCCGATGTACCGCGGATGGGCCGGGTCGAGGCCGAGGCCTGCCGCCTCGAAGATCGGTCCGTCCGGCCCCACGACGGTGACGCCATAGGTGACGATCCTGGCGGCGGTCTCGTTATCCGCGATGTTGTCCGTCCCGACGACCTTGTAGGTCGTGCCAATGACTACCGTCGTGCCGGCGACCTGCCTGCGGGCCAGCTGGTTGGTCGATTCCAGTTCGCTGCGCGCGATCTCGATGCGATAGTTCGCATCGGTGCCGGGGATGGTGGAGCCACCCATGTCGCGGGCCACGAACTGAACCTTGTTGTCGGCCCCGACGTTTTCCGGTCCGGCGGCCTTCGCCCCCTTGCCGAGAATGCGCGCGACGTAGAGCCGTCCACCTCCGTTGTCGAAGAAGGCCCGTGCGGCCAACGCCAGGTGGTTGGGTACGGCCTTGGCCGGATTGCCGATCTGCAGGTTGTCGGCCGACCCGTAGTACCGTTCGAAGTCGCCGTAGCTCGTCAGGAGCGGGGGTGTCGGATCGTCCGGTTTGACGCTGACCGGCCCGCGCGAGGTCATGCCGACGAACGCGGCGGTCGAGGTCCCGACCCCTTCGATCGACTTGGCGCGAAAGCTCGTCTCCTCGACAAACACCGCCGGGGCAAGATATTCAGGCATCATGAGCCTCCTTGGCAAAGTCCACTGTCACGAGGGGTAGGGAGGGAGCGGCTGGCGTCATGATTGCTCCCATTCGATTTCCAGCGTGGGTTCGGTCCCGGCCGAGAGCCTGAAGGCCGAGCCTCCCGCAAAGCTCGGCGCGGGGCCGCTCGAAAGCTTGTCCGGATCGGGCGGATCGATGCGCCGGGAAAAGGCCGGGCTGGCGAGGTCGGCATCGGACCGCGGGGTGAACACCGCGGTTGCGGCATCGACCTTCACGACTGCCTTGGCGGGCAGGTCGCGGTCGGTACTGCCGCCCTGTCCGGCAAAGGCGGCCGGCAGGTCCGCGAACACGAGGACAGCCTCTCCGGTGCGATCGGTGATGCCCATAGCCGCGAACTTGCCATTGTTGCTTTTCGCGCGGACGAGCGCGCCGCCGACCAGGGCGTTGTCGCCCTTGCGGTGCACACGCACTCGCAGCACGCAGGCAAGCGCGTCGCGACCCTGGAGCGGTGTTGCCAGCAGGGGGACCTCGATCGGGCGGAACAGCGATTGGGGCTGGTCGGACTTCGCGGGATCGGGATCGCGCGGAAGCCTGATCACGACGACACGCGCCTGCAGGCGGGGTTCCGCCGGGGCGATGGTCAGTTCGATCGAGCTCGCTTCCACGGCCGGGGCAGCCGGCGGCCCGGCAAAGCTGCTCGAATATTCGGCGAACCCCGGCGCTTCGAGCACCGCAACCGTGCCGCCGCCCTTGGCCAGCGTCCGCACCCCGTCGCCGGACACCTGCACGGGCGAGGCGACGAGCCGGCCGAATGCGTCACGCAACGTGATCAGGGCGAGCGCCCGGCGATCGAGCAGGTCCGGGGCGAGCATCATCGTCACGGCGCCGGCTCCAGCGCGACATCGCCGTCGGCAAACGAGAAGCGGGAGGCGACTACCGGTAAGGCGTCCTCCGACTTGCCATAGCCGAGGCGGACAACGCGCGCCCTGTACGTGGCGGACAGGCGGTACTTGAGCTTGAAGCTGTCCCAGATGCGCGCGAGTTCGGCGGGGGGCTCGTCTCCCGGGGCAAGCTGGATAACCTCGTCCCGCTCCCAGGCGTCACCAAGTAGCTGACCCCTGCCAAGCGTCGAGAAGCGGTTGAGCTCCATCATCGCCCAACTCATCAGCCCCGTCTCGTCCGAAGCCGTGCCCGACCAGCAGGCCAGCAGGTAGTGCAGCTCGAGCGAGATGCCGATCCGCTCCGAGCGAGCGCCGCCGCCCGAGATCGCCGGTGCGTGATCCGAACGGGCGATGTGAAAGCAGGTGAGGCTGAGACCGGACGTCGGCGGGGCGTTCGAGACGAGCTTGGCGACGGGTACGTGCGCGATATCGTGCGTAGGAGGTACCGGGCCCAGCGTGCCTTCCTGGGCGAGCAGTGCACGTCGTTGGTTGAGCAGGCCGACGATCGATTCGCCGACGAGGTGAACCGCTCCGACCTTAGCCATGGCCGCTCTCCACGTCGTCGATTCCGTCCTCCGGATCGAACGGCGGGAATTCGCCGAACCTAGTGCGGTAACTCTCCATCGCCTTGCCGAGCTTTGCGTGGAAGCTGCGGAAGCGGGTCGGCGTCGTCGTGAAGCGCCAGACCTCGTCGAACGCTCCGCCGTCCGTGCCCATGGCGCGCAAGTCGAAGTTCACGGCCGACAGGGAGATCCGAACCGAAAGGCCGTTGACGAACTGCCGTGCGGGCTCATCGTCCCGTTCCCCGGCATCGCCAATCTCGAGAGCGCTCAAATGGGGTCTCCCTCCGTCCCCGAAACGCAGCAATCATCGTGCCAGATCGCAGTGGCGTGGAAATTCAGAGGGTTGGGACGCGCGAGGGCCTCCCGGGATGTAACAGGTGTAACCCCGTCTGCGACATGTCGCGCGACACGGCGGTACACCTGCGCGCACGCGTGCTTCGCAGTGCGGAGGGGCGCGAGCGCCGAGCGGTGCGAAAGCGGGGAGCCCGGCTAGTTCAGCGCGACGCCCTGCGGCGCCGCCGCTCGTCGTAACGGCGTGTGCGGTCCCGAGGGATCACGATCTAGACGATGGCCGGATCAAGCCCGATGCGCTGCAACCGCCGGTAAAGCGTGGTGCGGGAAATATTGAGCCGGCGAGCCGCATGGGCCTTGCTGCCGCCGCAGTCGCGGATGGTCTGGAGCAGTTCGGTTTTCTGGTCCGCACGCCGGGCAGTGCCGCGGCCGGGCGATGCCAGCGGCCTGGCGGGCTCCGGCAGGTCGATCGACCTGATCCGCATGCGGTCCTCGCCGACGACCATCGCGTGTTCCAGCGCATTGCGCAGCTCGCGCACGTTGCCCGGCCACTCGCGGGATTCGAGCGCGAACAGGGCGCTCGCCTCGACCACCGGCACTTCGCAATCCATCTGTTCGGCGATGTCACGCACCAGGTGGCGGACCAGCGGCTCGATGTCACAGCGCCTTTCGCGCAAGCTGGGAATCTCGATCCTTACCACTGCTAGCCGGTAGTAGAGGTCGGAACGGAAACGGCCGGCGGCGACCTCGGATGCCAGATCGCGGTTGGTGGCGGCGATGACGCGGACCGAATACCGCCTGGGTCGCATCGAGCCGAGCGGGAAGACTTCGCCCGTTTCCAGCGCGCGCAGGATCTTGGCTTGCGCGGCCAGGCTGAGTTCGCCGACTTCGTCGAGAAACAGCGTTCCGCGGTCTGCCAGTCCGAACTTGCCGGGGTAGGCTCTCTGCGCACTGGAGAAGGCGCCCTTCTCGTAGCCGAACAGTTCGCCCTCGATCATGGTGTCCGGGATCGCGGCACAATTGATGGGTACCAGCGGGGCGTTGGCTCGCGAGCTGTTTCGGTGAAGCAGAAGCGCGACGACATCCTTCCCCGTGCCGGTCTCGCCTTCGATCAGGGTTGTCGCTCCGGTGGCCGCGAGCCGGGCTATCATCCGCCGTATGCGATCGGCCGCTTCGCTGAGTCCGACGAAACGATCCGCATCGACTATTTGATTGGGCGGCGGGGGCTTTCGGCGATCGCGGCGTGGCAGGCCCTCGCGGCCGTTCGTGGCATTAATGTCGGGCGGCGCGCTGTATGGAGGCAACGCGTTCATGCGGAGATTCCGCAACTCGCGAAACCCGTCTGGGATTCAAGAAAGGACATCCCGCCACCTGCGAATAAGTACTTCGAAACAGCACTGGACCCGGCAGGTTCTGGCGGTCCACTCGCGGCGCAGAACTCTCTTGTCGACTCGTTCGAGCGAACCGCGACTCTACCACCTGCGACAACGGACGGGAAACTCGGCCTACCGTGCAAAAAGCACATTGCGTCGGGGCGGCATTAACGAATTCGAAAGTTAATTTCGGATTTCGAAGAAAGGTTAATGCGCTGGTGTCGGAGCTGTGAGGTGCGCTCCGCCAATTCGTCTGCAACTTGTGGAGGGCATTGTTCCTGTCCACAAGCGGCAAGAATTGATCTTTGCACCAACTGGTGGATGACGAACCTTCTTCAGAAATGTTGGTTTGGCCTGGGAGATCGCTTGACGTATACGCGTTGCGAAAGGCGGTGTTCCGATGCTGCGAATCCGGTCCTTTCAGCTCGTCGCGACCGGGCTCCTGCTACTCGGAGCGGCGCCGTCGGCTACCCTCGCGCAGGATGATATAAGCCGCTCGGCCACCGCCGACTGCAACCCTCGGCAGCTTCGAGCGATCGCGGCACGCGAAGTGATCGCCAACTTCGTGGGGTGCCAATACGAAGAGATCAGATCCTTTCTCCCTCCCTTCGCGACCGTCAACTGGATCACGCTCGACGGCACCCCGGTCGGAAGAGTGGTTCGGCAGTCCGCCGGCCGGGGCACACCGTATGCGCAACTGGGCAACCGGTTCGCGCTGACCGTTTCGGCGGGGCCCCGGGTTTCTATCGCCACGCCCACCGTGATCGACGGCGGGACGCTGAGGTTCCAGATGAGCTCGCCGGTCAGGGCGCCGAGCCCGTACCGTGCGGACTACTGGCTTGCCCTTGATTCTTCTGGACGGGACAGGGCGCGCGCAGGGACGCACTACGCAAGCGCAAGCGACAACGGCTTCCTCCAAGGCGGCACCCTCGACGTCAGCACGCGCCTGGGAAGCGGAGTCGACAGGCTTTACGTCATCGTCATCCTCACCTTCTCGCCAGACGGCCAAGCGGCAAACGCCGCGCTCGGCAGCGGTGTCGGACGGATCGTTCAGTACCCGCGCGTGTCGGTGTCGGCCGCCCCCGCCCCCGAGGGATCCCCGCTGACGTTCGCGGCGCGGATCGACCGGTCCGGCCTGCCGTCCGAGACGCTTGCCTATCGGTTCGAACTCCAGGGAAACGCCGAGCGAGGTATCGATTACGTCGCACCTTCGACGGACTTGCTGACCTTCCCCCCTGGCCAGGAGGTGACGACGCTTGCGATCGGAACCCTGGATAACAGGACAATCTTTGACGACCGGCGGCTCGACCTCCTGGTTGCAATACCGGGTCAGCGGCCCGCCGTGGCCCAGGGCAGGATCGCCAACACGACTGTCCGCCCCGCCGACGAAGACGAAGACGACGTGCGGCCGGCCGATGAATCCGAAGACGACGTAGTAGAACAAGAGGAAGAAGAAGCGGGCGCAAGCGAAACGGATGATTCAGGGCCCGGCCCGACGGAGACAGCGACATCGGAAAGCGACGATGAGGCGCAGTCGGCCGCAGATGACGATGTGGCGGAGGGAAACGGCGAAAGTGAAGAAAAGCTGGTCCAGCAACTTACGGATTGGGGCATGGGCTGGCTGGCCGCGATTGGTGCGATCGCCATCGGCCTGCTCGCCGGATTCCTGTTCGGGGCCAAGAGTCAGAAGCCGGCCGCGGCAGAGGAGGAAGGCGAAGAGGACGCGCCCGAGCCCGGTTCCTCGGTTGCGCCCGTCCCGTTGGTTGGCTGGACCACGGCTGCGACGGAACCGCCAGCGGTCAAGGGCGGCAGCGTACCCATCGACGGGCCATCCGTTACCATCGACGCCGAACTCGGCGAGGGAAGGGCCGGGCGCCTCGAGAGCATGCTCATTCTGTCAGAAGGAGCGCCCGATGAGTGAAATCGGCTTCAAGATCGAGGAACCCCTGATCGAGCGGGAAACCGTCGAGAACGCGCTGGAGAAATGTCGCGACGTGGTCTTGCAGGCCGAGGGCGGGGGCCTGGCCCGATTTTCCTGGCCGCTGCTGCGATCGAGCGTCGCCGATGCGGTCGTCCAGTCCGCATCGGGCGACAAGGTCCACTGGCTGCTCCAGGGCTGGGCCTTTGCCAGGGAACTGCAATCGTACAAGGATCCGGAGAAGTATCCGCCCGACGAAACGGCGGTGCTCAAGCTGGGCGATCACGAACTCTCGGGCACCTTCAATCCCATCGTCACCATCAGCTGCGAGGGAAAAGTCGTCTGCAAGCTGATCTTCGATCTCCTGCTGTCCGGTGTTTTCAATGCGGTTTCCATTTCGATCCGGAACGGCAGGATCACCTCCTGCGGGGGTGGCGAATGCGCCTTGACGATGACGCTCAAGTTTCGTGACGTGGATCTGACCGGACCGGTATCGCTCAAGAAGTTCGCTCTGCCGGGCAAGGTCGAGTTTCAGAACCCGATCGCCATTCCTTGAGCGGGGATCATGTCTCCCGTGAGGGGGACTGCGCACCGAATGCGGATACCCGCCCCGGAGCCGCTCCAGGCCCTTCGAGTGCTACCCTGGACACCATTTTCACGAGATGCCGAGCGACTGTGCGGCTGACCTGAGCTCGTCGCGATCGGCGGGATTGGCCGCCACCGCCCGCCGCAATGCCGCCCGCGCCTCCGCGTCGCGGCCCAGTGTCTTGTAGCTCCGCATCAGCATCACCCACCCCGCCACGTCGCCCGGCTCGCGCTCGAGCCGCGCCGCCAGACGCGCGACCATTTCCTCGGCCATCGCCTGCTGTTCGGCCGGACGCAGCGCGGAGGCGGCCTCGAGCTGTTCGCGGGTCGGGCCCGGTATCGCCTGGGTGGCGGCGGCGAGGGCCGCGCTGCCCGGGGCCGATCCGGCCGGGGCGGCGGCGCGCAGGTCGAGCGCCGCCGCGATCCGGTCCGCCACCGCAATTCCGTTGATCGCGCCGACCTGCTCGATCGTGCGCCACAGGTCGGCGTCCCACGGGGCGCCCTCGGGCGTCTCGGCGAGCAGCGCCAGCCACTCGGCGATTGCGCCCTCGTGGTCGCCGGCGAGGTCTTTCTCGACCGCGAGGAAGTAGCGCGTGCGTGGGTCCTTCGGGTCGAGCGCGGCCGCGCGGCGGAAGGCCTCGCGCGCGGCGGACGGCATCGGGTCGCGCTCGCTCGCCAGCACCCGTGCCTCGCCGAGCGAGGACCACAGCACCGCGCTGTTCGGGTCGGCCTCGACCGCGCGCTCGTAGGCCGCAGCGGCCTCGGCATATTGCCCGCGCGCGAACAGCGCGAAGCCGAGCTGCTGCCAGGCGCCGGCGTTGCCGGGCTCCGCCGCGGCGCGGCGCTCGAGCTCGGCGAGCGGGTCGGCGGGGGTTTCGGCGGCGGGCGCGGGGTCGGAGGTGGCGAGCAGGCGGTAGCCGATCGTGCCGGCCGCGAGCGCCACCGCGACGATCGCGGCGACGCCGCCGCCGCCCAGCTTGGCGAGGATGGCTTTCATCCTGCGGTATCCCTCCCCGTGTTGCCCCGGCGCCGGTGTAAGGCGCGAGGCTGCAGGTTGGGAAGCCTTCGTCCGCACTTCTTCTCGCCACCCTGAACTTGTTTCAGGACCCATTGGAGCGGTCGTCGCAGGGTCCGACCTCCCCGCCGCCCCCGCAAGTTCGCGGCAAGGACGGCGCGCGCCGGCAAGCACCGGAAGGCGGTGGAGCGGGGCCACGACCACCGCATTGCGCTCTGCAAACGCGGGTGGCGCAACGCGATTCGCGCTTTATGATGGACCCGCTTGCAGTGGGGGTGCGAGATCCTGGTGGGGGACACGGCCGAGCGTTTCAAGGTGGCGATCGTCGGCTCGGGTCCGGCGGGGCTCAGCGCGGCCGCGCGCGCGGCGGCGCGCGGGATGAGCCACGTGCTGATCGAGAAGGCGCCGCACCTCAGCGACACGATCCACAAGTACCAGAAGGGCAAGCACGTCATGGCGACGCCCAGCAACCTGGTGCTGCGCAGCGACCTCGACTTCGAGGCCGGCAAGCGCGAGGCGGTGCTCGGCACGTGGGACGAGCAGACCGCCGGGCATCAGGTCAACGTGCGCCGCGAGACCGAAATCGTCTCGATCACCGGGGCCGAGGGCGACTTCACGCTGGCGGTGAAGGGCGGCGAGCCGATCCGCGCCGAGGCGGTGGTGCTGGCGATCGGCACCCAGGGCAACCCGAACCTCGTCCGCTGCCCTGTCGGGGAAGGCGCGCTCGTGCAGTACCAGCTCGACGACCCGGCCGAGTACGTCGACGAGCACATCGTGGTGATCGGCGCGGGCGACGCGGGGATCGAGAACGCGATGGGTCTCGCCGCCGACCCGCAGCAGCGCAACACGGTCACGATCGTCAACCGCTCGCCCGAGTTCAACACGGCGAAGGACGCCAACGTCAAGGCGCTCCTGGCGATGCAGGCCGAGGGGCGGATCACGGTGCTGACCGAGACGACCGCCCGTGCGATCGACAAGGGCGAGATCGCGTTCGACACCCGCGACGGCGAGCTGCGCGCGCGCTGCGACCGGGTCATCGCGCGGATGGGCTCGGCCCCGCCGCGCGCGTTCGTCGAGGGGGTCTGCGCCGAGTTCGAGGAGAAGGACGGCAAGAAGGCGATCAAGCCCGGCACCGGGGTGCAGTTCACCAGCGCCGACCGGGTCGCCTATCCGAAGCTCTCGCCGACCTTCGAGTCGACCGTGCCCGGGGTCTACGTGATCGGCGCGCTGGCCGGCTACCCGTTGATCAAGCATTGCATGAACCAGGGCTACGACGTCATCGAGTTCATCGCCGGCAACACCGATCTGAAGCCCGCCGACGAGCCGATCCTTGCGGCCAGGTTCGCGCCGCTGCCGGGCCGGCGCTCGGTCGACGAGTGGCTCGCGCTGTTCGGCCGTAACATTGAGATCTTCCGCGAAGTCTCGCCGCTGCAGCTGCGCGAGCTGATGCTCGACAGCGAGGCGCACGCGTTCGCGCCGGGCGAGACGCTGTTCGCGCGCAACGAGCCGGGCAGCTCGCTGTTCGCGATCGCCGAGGGCTCGGTGCTGGTCGAGGTCGATCCCGAGGATCCGTCGAAGACGGTGCCGATCGGGCAGGGATCGATCGTCGGCGAGGTCGGGCTGATCTCGGGCCGCCCGCGCGGCTCGACGGTGCGCGCGGCCGAGCCGACCGTCTGCGTCGAGTTGTCGCGGCGCGCGGCGCTCAAGCTGCTGGCGACCGCGCCGGGCGCGGCGCGCGCGGTCAACCGGATCGCGATCGAACGCCAGCTGCTGCAGATCTTCGGCTCGGGGCTCACTCCCGAGGACGTCGCCGGGCTGGTCGAGGCGGCCGAAGTGCTCGACGTCGGCGCCGGCAAGGTGGTGATCGCGGAGGGCGCCGACGACCAGGACGTCTACATCGTCCGGCGCGGCTCGAT
Organism: Sphingomonadales bacterium; assembly: GCA_044506565.1. Classification (GTDB taxonomy): domain Bacteria; phylum Pseudomonadota; class Alphaproteobacteria; order Sphingomonadales; family Sphingomonadaceae; genus Croceibacterium_A. The sequence goes on from JBIQKN010000030.1 coordinate 12,764, forward strand.
GATCGTCGAGAAGGCGATCGGCGGCAAGCCGGTGTTCCTCTCGTACCTGCCGGCGGGCTCGTACTTCGGCGAGATGGCCGCGATCGACGGCTCGAAGCGCACCGCGACGGTCAAGGCGGCGATCCGCAGCGAAGTCGTGCGCTTCCCCGGCGAGGCGTTCGTCGCGCTGCTCGAGGCGAAGCCGCGGCTGCGCGACAAGGCGCTGTCCGACATGGCCGGGCGGCGCGCGGTGACCCAGTTCATCGAGGGGCGCAAGGACAGCTTCGGCAGCGCGGTCGACTACTATTCGGAAACCGCGCAGTTCCTCGTCGACAACGGCATCGGCGAGGCGACCGACGTGCTGCTGATCGACGAGACCCTGTGCGTCGGCTGCGACAACTGCGAGAAAGCCTGCGCCGATAGCCACGACGGGCTCAGCCGGCTCGACCGCGAGGCCGGGCGGACGTACGCCCACCTCCACGTGCCGACCTCGTGCCGGCATTGCGAGCACCCGCACTGCATGGCCGACTGTCCGCCCGACGCGATCCGCCGCGGGCCCGACGGCGAGGTGTTCATTGCCGAGACCTGCATCGGCTGCGGCAACTGCCAGCGCAACTGCCCGTACGGCGTGATCCGGATGGACGCGAAGCCGCCGGAGAAACCGTCGCTGCTGAACTGGATCCTGTTCGGCGCCGGTCCGGGACCGGGCGAAGCGAGCTACGCCTGGCGCAAGGCCAACGCGCGAGGCGAGGAAGCCAAGCTGGCGATCAAGTGCGACATGTGCTCGGGGATCGAGGGCGGGCCGGCCTGCGTGCGCGCTTGCCCGACCGGTGCGGCGATCCGCGTCTCGCCCGAAAAGTTCCTGCGCTTCACCAAGCTGGCCGAGGACGCGGGCTGATGGCGACGGCAGCCGAGGACGACGCCGCGTTCCACGCCGCACGGCGCGATTCCGACCACGAGGGCTTTCTCGCCCATCGGCGGATGCGCTGGCTCAAGGTCGCGCTCGGGCTGAGCCTTGCGGCGATCCTCGGCTACGCGCTGGCCGACGTCGATCCTCGGCCCAACGGCGGCTCGTGGTACGGCTACCTGCTCGGGACGCTCGGCGCCGGGCTGATAGTGTGGCTGTCGCTGCTCGGGGTGCGCAAGCGGGCGATCACGCCGGGGCGCTGGTCGCTCAAGGCGTGGACCTCGGCGCACGTATACCTGGGGCTGTCGCTGATCGTCATCGCGACGCTCCACACCGGCTTCCAGCTTGGCTGGAACGTCCACACGCTGGCCTATGTGCTGATGATGCTGGTGATCGCCTCGGGGGTCTACGGGATGGTCGTCTATGCCACGCTGCCGCAGGCGTTGAGCGACAACCGGCGCGAGATGACCAAGCGGCAGATGGTCGAAGCGCTTGCCGCGATCGACCGCCAGTTGGAGGCGGCCGCACAGCCGCTCGGTCGGGCGGAGGCCGACCTCGTGATCGAGGCGCTCGGGCAGGATACCTTCGGGCCCGGTGCGCTCGCGCGGCTGACCGGGCGCTACGGCGACTGCCGCACCGCCGCCGCACTCGCGGCGCTCGCCGGCGGCGATCCGGCGCACGAGCGCGTCGTCGCGCTGCTGCGCAAGCGGCAGGCGCAGCTCGAGCAGATCCGCCGCCACATGCGCCTGCGCGCGCTGCTCGAGGTGTGGCTCTACGTCCACGTCCCGCTCACGATCATGCTGCTGGCGGCGCTGACCGCGCACATCGTCAGCGTGTTCTATTACTGGTAGCGCGCCATGACGTTCGTCATCCGCACGATCGACATCACCGCAATCGGACGCGAGATCGTCCGCGAGCGCGAGGTCGCCGGCGACACGCTGGTGATCGGCCGCGCGGCCGAGAACGCGGTCCACCTGCCCGATCTCGCGGTCGAGCAGCAGCACGTCAGGGTCACCGCCGAGGGCGGGCGGCTGCACCTGCAAGCGATCGGCTCGCTCGGATTCACGCTCGATGGGCGCTCGGCCAGCGAAGCCACGGTCGATCCGGGCGAGGGCGGCGAGCTCGAGCTCGGCTCGTACCGCCTGCAGTTCGAGCGCGAAGACGACGGGCGCATCGCCATCGTCATCCGCCAGGCCGGGCGCGACGCCGCCGACAAGACCGAGACGCTCGGCGGCTTCTCGCTCGGCAGCGTGCTTCCCGGCAAGCGGCCGATGGCCTGGGCCGGACTCGCCGCGATCCTGCTCGCGTTCCTCGCGGTGCCGGTCTGGTCGCACCTGACGCGCCCGGCGGCCGAGCCCGACTACGACCGGCCCGGCGTCGTGCTGATGGACGCGAGCTGGCGCACCGGCGCGCTGAGCTCGGTCCACCACGGGCTCGAGGACCAGTGCGAGGCGTGCCACGTCGAGCCATTCGTCGCAGTGCGCGACGAGACCTGCCTGACCTGTCACGAGGGCATCGCCGACCATGCGGAAGTGCCGCGCCAGTCGCTCGCCCGCGGACCGCTGCCGTTGGGCGACGCGGTGCAGTGGCGGGTCGCCCACGTGTTCGGCAAGCCGGGCCCCGGCGCCTGCACCGACTGCCACACCGAGCACGAGGGCGCCGGGCGGATGGAGCCGACGCGCGAGAAATTCTGCGCCGACTGCCACGGCTCGCTCGATGCGCGGCTGACCGACACCGCGCTCGGCAATGCCAGCGACTTCGGCAAGGCACATCCCGAGTTCCGGGCCCTGCTGACGACCGACCGCACGCAGGCCGAGCCGGTGCGCGTCTCGCTGAGCGACAAGCCGCGCGAATGGAACGGGCTGCGCTTCCCGCATGCGATGCACCTCAGCGAGACGAACGGCGTCGCGCAGATGGCGCGGCGGCTCGGCCGGGGGGCGGGCTACGGCGCGCCGCTCGAATGCGCCGACTGCCACACGCCGACGGCCGACGGGGTACGTTTCCTGCCGGTCGACATGGAGCAGGACTGCGAGTCCTGCCACAGCCTCGTCTTCGACCAGGCCGGCGGTACCTTCCGCACCTTGCGCCACGGGCGGATCGAGCAGATGCGCGCCGACCTGATCGCCCTCGACGCGCGCGCGGCGCGCCCGACCGGGCGGCGGCGGCCGGGCGAATACGCCTCGCTTTACCGCGCCGATTTCGGCGGGCCGGGGGCGGCAATGCTGAGCCGGGCGATGACCGAGAAGGGCCTGTGCGGCCAGTGCCACATGCCGGCCGGTCCGCCCGGAACGCTCGCGGTCGCGCCGGTCACGCAGACCTCGCGCTACATGATCCACGGCTGGTTCGACCACGAGGACCACAAGCAGGAGCAGTGCACGAGCTGCCACGCGGCCGAGACTTCGGACAGCTCGGCCGACCTGCTGATGCCCGGGATCGCCCAATGCCGCGATTGCCACCAGGGCGAAAGCGCGCGCTCGGCCGAAGTGCCGAGCTCGTGCGCGATGTGCCACAGTTACCATCCGCGTACCGAACCGGCGGCCGCGCCGCCGCGGATCGCGTGGCGGTGAGGGTCGCCGGCAAAGGGGCGGGACCGCGCGCGAAGCGCGGCCCGCAGGGGACGGGACGATGCTGATCGCGCAGATGACCGACATCCATATCGGGTTCGCTCCGGGCGAGGAGCCCGAGGAACTCAACCACAGCCGCTTCCGCGCGACGCTCGAACGGCTGCACGAGGCGCCGAACCGGCCCGACATGCTGGTGATCAGCGGCGACATCACCGACCGCGGCGACTTCGAAAGCTTCGAGAAGACCGCGGCGCTGCTAGCCGACTGCCCGTTCCCCGTCTGGCCGATGGTCGGCAACCACGACAGCCGCGAAGGGCTCCTGCACGCGTTCCCGCAAGTGCGGGCGGCCGAGGGCGGGTTCCTCCATTACGTGCTCGAGCAGGACGGCCTCAGGCTCCTGCTGCTCGACACCTTCGAGCCCGGCCGCCACGGCGGGGCGTTCTGCGAGGCGCGGCAGGCCTGGCTCGGCGCGCGGCTCGACGAGGCGCCCGACACGCCGACGCTGGTGTTCATGCACCACCCGCCGGTCGTCAGCGGGATCGACTGGATGGACCCCGAGCCGGGCGAAGGCTGGGTCGGGCGCCTCGGTGCGGCGCTCGAGGGCCGGCGGCAGGTGCGCGCGATCCACTGCGGCCACCTCCACCGTCCGCTCTCGTCGAGTTTCCGCGGCATTCCGCTCGGCGTCACCCCGTCGGTGGCGCCGCTGGTCTCGCTCGACCTGCGCCCGGTCGATCCGGACAACCCTGACGGCCGCGACCTGATCACTACCGAGCCGCCGAGCTACGCGCTGCACCACTGGGACGGCGAAACCCTCGCCACGCACTACGAGACCGTCAGCGACTGGTACGTGCTCGCGCGCTACACCGCCTCGCTCCAGCCGATGATCCGCGGAATGTTCGAGGAGCGCGAG
>JBIQKN010000030.1:17223-27191 GCA_044506565.1 Sphingomonadales bacterium
GACCGCTGCAGGAAAATAGGGACAGTCCCTCTTTTCGGCGCGCGCTCGGAAAAGAGGGACTGTCCCTATTTTTGGTGGGGAGGATCAGCGGCTCGCCACTCTTGGCCCTTCGCGGGCACCCATGCGGCCATGTCGACCTCGTCGCTGACCTTCCACGGAACGCCGCTGCGGGTCAGGAACAGCCGCTCCATCTCATTCCGGGTGAACGGGCGCGAGCCGAGGCGGCCGAACACCGCGATCTGGCCGCCGGTCTCGTCGACCGCGCGGTCGCGGTCGAGGCCCTTGGACAGCGCGATGGCAGGCGAGGGCGTGCGCGCCCAGGCGATCAGCTCTGGCACGGGCGCCGGGCTGAAGCCGTAGAAGTTGCGCTGGCTGTCGGGGCTGGTCAGCTGCAGCACCTTGAACCCGTTCGCCCCGTCGGCGACGTAGGCGAACAGCGAGGCGTTGGTCGAGGCGACGACGACGTCCTCGACGTCGGTCATCGTCCCGCCAAAGGTTTCCTCGCGATAGATGAACGGATCGAGCGGGCGCGTCACGTTGGCGATGATCAGGCCGTCGCTCTTGGCGGCGATGTAGAGGTAGGTACGGGCAATATAGAGCCGCCGCGCGTCGCGGATCGCTAGGTTGCCTTCGGGCCGCGCCACCGGGTTCCTGAGATCGGTCACGTCGAACAGCTTCACGCCCTCGGCATCGCTGACCCACAGGTAACGGAACTGGATCGTGCTCGCCCGCGCATCGCGCAACTCGCGCACCGCGGCGAGTCGCGGTTGCAGCGGATCGGCGAGGTCCACAACCACGAGGCCCCGGTCGGCGGCGATATAGGCGATCTCGCCGGCGAGCGTGATGTGTCGGGCCCCGGCCAGAACGCCGCCCTCGTTCCAGGTCACCGCGCGGCGCAGCTTGTTGTTGCGCAGCTCGCCGTCGGCGAGCGTGTTCACGTCGACGAGGATCAGCCCTTCCTCGGCATCGGTGATCACGGCGTAGCTGTAGATCGGCAGGAACGGCTGCTCCTGATTCGCCTCGCGCATCTCGGGGGTATTGCGCAGCGGGTTGATCGGCTGGTTGGTCGGCAGCGCCATGCAAGTCGCGTTCTTCGTCGCCACGTGTGTGTCGTGGCCGAGCGGCGAGAACGGGCCGGTGACGATCCGCTCGGAGAAGCCCTTGTTGGCGATCGAGGCGACGTCATAGACGCGGAAACCGCCGCGACCTTCGGCGACGTACATGTACTCGCCGCGCAATTGCAGGCAGCCGACGCGGTCGCGCGTTCCTTCGTGGACGTTGGCGAAGCGCTCGAACGCCCTGGTCTCGCCCGACAGGTCGCCGTCGAAGGTCTGTCCGCGCGTCCAGTCCTTGAGCTCGCGGCCGTTGTCCTCGACATGCATGCGCCAGTAGTCGGGGTAGGCGTAGCGGTGCAGGTAGCTCCCTAGCACCGCCTGCGGTTCGTCCCACTCGGTCACGCGGATCGCCTCGAACCCGCCCTCGAGTCCGGCCCAGGCGTTGAGGCCCATGAAGTTGACGTAGTTGGTCCCGAGCAGCAGCAGTTGGGCCATGATCGCGTTGTTGTCGTCCTCGGCGCTGAGGTGGCAGTCGGTGCAGGTCTTGGTCTCGGTGGTGCGCACGGTGTGCGGGAAGTGCGGCGCGAAGGCCTGGCTCGAGAAGCCGATCGCGCTGACCGGCGGCTGCTGCACGTAGATCCGTTCGCGGTTGAGGTTGGTCGAGCTCAGCACCAACGCCGACGACGAGCGCACCGGGGCCACCTGGTTGCCCTTGGTGGTCATGTGCTTGCCGAGCTGGAACATGTCGTCGCGCGCGACCTGCGGGTTGTAGGTGGCGAAGTTGCGCGTCGTCTCGCCTTCGTAGCGGTGGACCTCGCTCTGCCAGTTGGCCTCGATCGGCAGGTGGCAGCCACCGCAACTGGTGGTCCACGAGAGATGGCAGCTGAAGCAGGCCATCTCCTCGTCGCGGTGTGCACGGTCTGCGGCGGTGATGCCCGGGCCGAACTCGAAGCGCCCGGTCTCGGCGCCGTTGCGGCTCATCAGCTTGGCGCGCGCGGCCTTGGCGTTGAAGTGCGGGCTCGCCGCGTCGACCGTGTCCTTGACCAGGCTGACGCGCCACTCGAGCTCGGGGTCGACGATCGAGCGCTGGATCAGCACCCGTCGGCCCATCGAATCCCAGCTCCACTCGAACCGCCGCTTGCCGTCGGGGTTGCGCAGCAGCGCGAGGTCGTTGCCCTTCGGCGGCGCCGCCGGGCCCGAGGTGCGCAGCGTCGGGTAGGCGTCGGCGGTGCCGTGGCAGTCCTTGCAGCCGATCTCGATCGCGTTGGCGACCTCGCCGTAGATCAGGCCGTTGCCGTGGCTGTCCTGCGCGAAGTGGCAGTCGGCGCACTGCATGCCTTTCTCGGCATGGATGTCCATCAGGTGGACCGCCTTGCCGGGGTTGCTGCCGGGTGGGACGAACTGGCCTTCGCCCTCGCGGCGCCACTTCTCGGGATCGTCGGGATCGACCAGGTTGCCCTCGGCGTCGAGCAGGTTGCCCTCGCGGTCGCGCTTGAAGATCGCGCGGAAGTTCCAGCCGTGGCCGTGGTAGTCGGCGAACTGCGTGTCGCGCATCGTCGGATTGAGGTCGTAGACGTTGCGCAGGAAGTCGACGTCGGCCCACTTGCCGCGCGGCGCGGCGCCTTCGGGATTGCGGTCGAGCACGTGGCGCACGTCCTCGGCGGTGGGGTATTTCTGCCGCTCGGGCCACATCGCCGGGGCATCGGACTCGTAGTCCCACATCGTGTAACCAAGGTACGAGTTCAGGAACACGTTCGGCTGGTGCATGTGGCAATTCATGCACTGCGCGGTCGGGATCGCCCGGGTGAACACGTGCCGCAGCGGGTGCCCCTTCTGTTTGACCGGCTGCCCGTCGTCGCTCTCGCCGGGCTGGCGCACGGCTCCATGACCGGGGCCGCGATCGGAGGTCTCGGTCAGCGCGGCGATCGTCGGGTCGATCGTCACCGACTGTCCGTCGCGGCCGTATTGCGCGTAAAGCAGGCTGTGCCGTGGCTCGCGGTCGTTGGCGTAGATCACATGGCAGCTCGCGCAGCCCGAGTGGCGATAGTCGCCCGGCTGGTCGTTGGTGCCCATGAACCAGGTCAGCGGGTCGTTGAGCCGGGTCTTGTGGATGTTGAGCACCGGGATCGCCACGCGCAGCCCGGTACCGGGGCCGCGGTTCGACTGGCGCAGGTCGGGCCGGCCGGGCTCTTCGAGCCGCTGGATCGAGCCGGTCGGGTTGGGCAGGCCGATCTCGGCGAACTGCGAGCCGATGTTGCGCCCGCCGCGCTCGAACACGCGGAACACGTCGCCGGGCGGGATTACCTGCCAGGTCGGCAGGGGGTAGAGCTCGGCGAGCGCCCCACGCGCCCGCTGCGCTTCCGTCACCGTCCCGGGCGGGTCGCCGGCGCTGACGATCTTCGCGGGTTCGCCGTCGCGCGTGTAGGCCTCACCGAGCGCGTAGTTCTTCAGCGGGACGATGCCGTTGTTGTAGGCCGCGCCGCCCCACAGCATCGCGCCCGAGGCCATGATCGAGCGCTCGGCCGCCTCGATCGTCTCGATGTGGCAGGCGCCGCACGCCTCGCGCGCGATGCGGTAGTCGCTCGGGTTGACGAAGCGGATGAACTCGGGCGCCTCGCGGTTGAGCAGCGCGTAGGTCCGCTCGGGGTTGGCCGAGGACGGGTAGTGCCAGCTCTCGGCGTACTGCGGCAGTACGTGCGCCCGCTCGCGCGCGGCGACGTAGTCGGGGTGGTCGTGCGGCAGCTCGCTGTTGCCGATCACCGTGGCGTCGCCGCCGTGGCAGTCGGTGCAGCCCAGCCGCACTGCCGGGCTCTCGTGCATCGTCGGTGCGTCGGTGCGCACGTGGCACGAGTAGCAGCCGTCGGACTTGGCCGCGACCTGCTCGAGCGTCTGCCCGGCCGGGGCCGGGGGCGCGGTCACACGGCTGTAGTCGCGCTCGACCGGCTTTTCGCCTTCGGCCGCGCGCAGTGCGTGGCCGGCCATCAGCGCCGAGGCGAACATCAGCGGGACGGCGAGGAGGCGGAGCAGCGCGCGCATCAGTAGCTCAGGATCGCGTTGGCGAGGACCGAGAGGTAGGTCCTGCGGCCGTGGGTGTTGTCGAACAGGTCGCGGAAGCCGTCGCCGGCGACCAGCGCGGCGCCCGACAGGCGGAAGACGAGATTCTGCGTCGCTTTCGGCCGCCAGATCGCCGCGGCCGACAGGTCCCAGCCGATATCCTTCGGAATCGAGCCCTCGACGCGCAGCGCCTGCAGCGTCGCGGTGTTCTCGAACCACAGGTGGTTGGCGTTGGCCGAGACGCGCACTTCGGGCGAGAGGTCGAAGTCGCCGCCGACCCCGACCAGCATCAGCCCGGGATTGTTGAAGTTCGACTGGCCCTGCTCCTTGCTCGAACGCAGCGAGTTGAGCAGGCCGTTGCGGCCGTTGACCGCGATCGCCCGGCCGCCGCCGGCGAAGGGCATCGACTGGCGGATCCAGTAGCTGGTATCGGCCCCGGCGAAGATCGGGTTCTCGAACACCGCGTCGAACCCGCCCTCGGTGTCGTCGAACGGGTCGCCGTCGCCGCTGGCGTAGGCGCCCGACAGGCGGAAGCGCATCCAGTCCTTGTCGTAGGACAGTTCGGCCGCGCCGAAGTACGCGCGGATGTCCGCTGGGCGGTCGGTGAAGAACGAGTTCCGGTCCTCGCCCAACGCGGCGTAGGCGCTCGCCGTGAGGTTGATGCGTCCGATCCGGCCGTCGGCGTTGTAGCCAAGGTACACCACGTCGTAGTCGCGCCCGCGCAACGTGCCGAGGAGCGCCGGGCGTACCGGGAAGCCGTTGTCGTCGATCTCGAGGTCGTCGGCCTCGCGGTTCATGTTGTAGGCGATGGTGAGCTGGCTGGTCAGCGCCGGGATCAGGAAGTCCTGCCGATAGACGTTGGCGACGAACAGGAAGTCGTCGCGCGGGCGCTGCAGCACCGCGTTGAGCCCGCTGTTGGTGTCCTTCTCGAGCCGCCAGAACGCTGCGAGGTTGTACTGGAAGCGGTTGTTGTCGCGGTTGCCGAACAGGCGGATGCCGAGCTGCTGGTCGTTGAACAGGAAGCCGCGAAAATCGGCCTGGAACGGCTGGATGCCGACGCGGAGCGAATCGAAGTCGTAGCGCTCCGAGACGTTGCGGATGTGGTAGTCGACGAATGCTTCCTGCACGCCGAGGAAGTGGTCGAGCCGGTCGGTGCCCTTGCTCGGCTCGACGTGGAGCACGCGCCGCTCGGGCACGTTGGCGTAGTTGACGTTGAACGCGAGCGTGAGCCGGTACTCGACGTGCGGCGGCATGAACGCCGTGCTGCCCTTGATCAGCGCGGCGCCGGCGATGAAGGTCTGCGAGACGACGTAGCTCGCGTCCCTGCCGAACACGTCGAGGCTGCCCGGGCGGTCGGTGGTCTGCACGCCGACCGGGATCGGAAAGGTGCGCGGCTCGAGCACCGTGTCCGAGACGAGGCTGCCGGCGAAGAACCAGTCGTGGCCGGTGATCAGCGGCCAGCGTTCCGGATCGAGCGGCCGGTCGCCCTTGAGCGTGTTCTGGTTGTAGGGATCGAACCACCGCTCCCTGACCAGGCCGAGCGTCTCGATCAGCCGCCAGCGGTCTGGGATCGGCACCTGGTCGACCGGGAACGCCTCCGGCGGCGGTGCGCGCACCGCGCCGGGATTGTCCTGCGTCACCTGGTCGGGAAGCGGGCCGGTATACCCGGGGCGGCGGCGGCCCTCGATCGACTCGTTGTCGACCGGCGGCGGAGCGTCGTCGGCCTGCTCCGAAGGCGGCGGCAGGGGCGGGGCCGCCTCGACGGGCGCGGCCTGCATCAGCAGCGGGAGGAGCAGGCCCGGCCCCATCATAGCCCTTGGCACACGTTCTGGTCGGACGTGTCGAGGAACGGCGCGAACGGGCAGTTCACGTAGCGCAGCCGCGCCTGCCGCCCGCCGCCGAGGTCGATCACGATCTGATCGGCGCGGATCGCCGCGGGCGCGTTACCGAACCCGCCGAGCCTGGCGCCCGCATTGTGCAACCCGAGGAAGCTGACCATGTCGTCTTGGTCGATGCCGTCGCCCGAGACGCCGAGCCCGCCGACCAGCCGCCCGTTGCGGTAGACCGGAACCGAACCCGGGAAGATCTGGATGCCGTTCTGCAGCCGGTTCTGCCCCGGCACGACCTCGGGCAACGCGGTGCAGCGGGGCGGGGTGTCGGTCGCCGAGGCGCCGGTGACGAAGGCGAGGTGCTCGGCGAGATTGCCGAGCACGAGTGCCGATTGCAGGCCGGTCGAGAATGGGTTGAACCGTGCGATCGGGCGCGAGAACGGTCCCGGCGGACGGCCGAGCTCGCCGTCGGGGAAGTAGGGGCGCGACAGGTTGCCGCCCGAGCGGTCGGCGAAGGCGTGCGTGCCGGTCAGCGCGGAGGGGCCGAGGAAGGCTTGCGCGTTGGCGAGGAACTGCGGCGCCTCGCCGCCGGTGCCGGCGAGCTGGGCGGCGGCGAACGGGCCCGAGAAGAAGTTGGCGGTGCGCGCCTTCTGCAGGCTCACGTCGATGCCGAACACCGGCGCGTCGGGCGAACGGACGATGCCGAGCACCTGGCCACGGGTGTCGACCAGCGAGATCGTCACTTGCGCCCGGTTGTCGAGCGGCTGGCGGATCTGCGCGCGGGCGCGGCTCATCACCGCGAAGGCTTCCTCGAGGATCGCGCGGGCCTCGGCGGCGGTCAGCGGCTGAGGGATGTCGCCGGCGTCGGTCCCGGCGCGGATCGGGAAGCGCGGCGCGCCGGCGCCGTCGGTCAGCACGAACGCGTCTCTGTTGGCGAACTCGGCGGCGGTGGCGGGGCGCACGCCCGAGGCTTCGGTGCCGTAGGCCGCACCGGCCATCAGCATCGCCGCCGGATAGTAGCCGGTAACCGGGACGAGGTCGCCGCGCGCATCGGCACCGGCGAAAGTCGCGCCGGCGACCGCGGCGAGCGCGCCGTAGGCGGCGTCCGAATAGCGCAGCGAGGTCCCGTCGACGAAGATCCGCTCGGCGCGGATCTCCGCCGGCGCCTCGAAGCCGACCGTGCCGGCGAGCGCGATCAGTTCGTCGACGTCGTTCTCGACGTCGAGCACGTTCGGGTCGAAGCCGTAGACCCCGTCGGCGATCGCGCCGATGCCGCCGACCACCACGCCGTTCTTGTAGAGCGGAAAGCCGCCCGGATCGGCGGAAAGGCCGAGCGGCGAGCGCTTCGGGCCGATCATCGCCCCGCCGGGCCCGCCGAGCCGCGCCGACAGGTCCGAGCACGGCAGCTGGCTGAACTGCACGCCGAATAGCGGCCCGCTCTCGAGCCCGGCGGTAGTCGGCGCCGGCGGGAAGTGCGGCTGCACGATCATGCTCGCGGTGCGGGTCGAGAAGGCGTTGCCGCTGCTCGACAGGTAGGCACCGGTGATCGCCTTGGCGATCGCCGCCGCCTCGGACGGGACGTCGAGCCCCTGGACGTCGGCGTTGGCACCGTTCGGAGCATCGGGGATGGCGGCCGTGGCCGGTGCGCCGGCCATGCGGAACACGGCAAGCACGTTGCCGACCCGGTCGACCACCGCGATCGTCGCCGGCCGCGACAGCGCATCGGCCTGGGTGACCGCCTGGGCGACGATCCGGCCCACATCCGCCGCGCTCAGCGAGCGCTGGGCGGGCGCGACGTAGTTGGCCGTCGGGGAAGGGGCCGGCGCAGGCGTCGGAGTTGGGGTTCCGCCACCGCCACCGCTGCCCGAACTGCCGCCGCAGCCCGACAGGACCAGCGCGCTCGCGGCCAGGAACGCCGTGGCTTTCCGTCCCCGCATCAGCGCAGCGTCCCGATCGCGCCTGCCGCCTGCCCGAGCGAGGCGCGGAAGCGCACCGGGTTATAGCTCTCGGGGCTGCGCACGGCCTCGTAGGCGCGGTTGATGTCGGCGCGGATACCGGCGGCGGCGCCGACGGTCACCCGCCCTTCGCGCACCAGCGCGTTGAGCAGCGTGTCGACCGCCATGACCGCCTGCGCCGAGCCGGCGTAATCGGTGAAGCGCGGGCTCGTCGTGCGGTCGGCGATCGCGGCGATGACCGTGAACGCGTCGCCTCCGCCTCCGCTCGCCAGCGCGCCCGACAGCGCCGCCGCGGCTGTCTCGAGCCGCGCCGCCGCCGCCACGGCGCGCGTGCGGTCCTCGCCCATCGCCGCGTGGAACGCGCGTGCCGCGGCGTCGAAGTTCGCCGATCCGCCCGGCGCAAGCACGCGCGAGACGGTCGAGAGCATGATCATGTTCTCGTCGTTGAACGGCGGCTGCCCGAACGGGATCGCCCGCGCCGGGTTGGCCTCGAAAGTCAGGCGCCGCTCGGGCCCGTCGGCGATCTGCCGGTGGCAGCTGTGGCAGTCGTAGAAGTAGAACTCGGGGAAGATGCCCTCGGTGCCGAAGCCCGGCCGGGCGAACAGGTCGGCCTGGCGCCGCACCGCCTCGGCCTGGCCGATCGCCCACAGCCGCACGCTGTCGGTGCGGCCCTTGCGCTCGAGGTAGTCGGCGTCTTCGTCGTGGTGCTGCTGCAGCGCGCTGAACAGGTCGAGCTCGAAGGTGATCCGCGGGTGGCCGGCGGCCATCATCCGGTGAGTGACGAATTGGTTGCCACTGGCGCTGCCGAAATGACAGTCGAGGCACACGCCCGCGCGCACCTGCGGCCGCTCGAGCGGAGTCAGCCCGGCGGCGAGGTTGGCCGGGTGCGTGCCGAGCGTGGTGTAGTGCGTCGCGATCCAGCCCGCGGCGGCGCCGTGGCAGGATTCGCAACCCACGCCCTCGGAAATCTGGAACCGCGGGCCGCGTTCGGCGGCCGGGGCAAATGTTGCGTGGCAGCCGAGGCACGCCGGGGCGGAAGTCGCCTCGCCGAGACCCAGCGTCGCTGCGATCTGCCGTCCGCGCAGGCTATCGAGCACCGCGTAGGCGCGGCTGTGCGCGCCGCTCGGCGACGAGGGCTCCTGCCAGGTGGCGATCTCGTCCTGACGTACGATCGCGCCGTTGCCTTCCGCGCGGCCGTGGCAGGTCGAGCCGGCGCAAGTCGCGATGCCGACGTAGCGGGCGCCGACCTGGGCGGCGGCGGGGATCCCGGCGGCAAGGCACAGCAGGGCCGCGGAGAAGATGCGCCAGCCTCGCATCGGCGAGCCGACGAGGCGCCGTTGACCCTGGGTTATCGAGCCTCGGTCCCGCGTGTCATAGCGGGGCGGACTCGCGACTGACCTCATGTGCAACCCCCAATCGCGACAAAGCTCCGACGAGCGGCCCGCGCCCGGCGAAACGATCCGTTGCGACCCCCTTCTGCCGCTAGCGCGGCGAGTACCTGCTCATCCCTCCTCGATCAGCGTCGCGGCCGACAGCAGCTCGAGCTGCTGCGTACAGCCCCGTCCGATCAACTGCTGCGCGAGCGCCTCGGGCTCCTCGGCTGCGGCGTCGAGCAATGCGAAAGTCAGCGTGCCGCCGTTGGCACCCTGCGGCCCCGAAAGCGTGAAGCTCGCCCCATCGGCGATCGGGAACGCGTTGGTGTCCCACGGCGCCAGCGTGTCGCCGTCGGCGAACGTCACCGAATAGGCCGCGCCGCCCGGTGCGCGCAGCGAATAGGTCGCATCGCCCTCGGTCTCGGCGCGCCACAGCCGGACGCGGTCGTTGGCCACGACGCAGACGGTGCCCGGATGGCCGACGTCGACATGCCACAGGCTCGACGGACGGACCGGATCGTCGTCGCCGCGCACGGCACCGGTGCGCACCTGCGAGGCGGTGCGGCGCTGGGTCAGCGCGGCGAAGGTGTTGCGCTGGCTCGGCCCGCTCCGCTGGTCGAGCCGGTACGTGCCGGCGCCGCGCAGCACGCGCGTGCCGTTGTCGTCGAGCACGGTGAGCACGTCGCCCTGCCGCAGCACGAT
>JBIQKN010000030.1:27291-34147 GCA_044506565.1 Sphingomonadales bacterium
AGCACGAAGGCGTTGCCTGCGGACAGGTGGCGCGTGCGCTCGAGCAGGTTGGCCAGCGCCTTGTCCCCAGGGTGCCGCGCGCAAACCTGCTCCAGCACCGCGATCGCCGCCTCGCGGTCCGGTTCGACCAGTGCCATCGCCCGCCCAAGCGCGGCCCGATCGGCCTCGGGAAATCCGGGCGCCGGCTCGAACAGGTCGACCGGCTTCTCGCGCCCGCGCAGCACCACGCGGCCCATCGGGCGCCACCAGTCGAGCCCCGAACGGCTGGCGAACTCCTCGCTCGCCATGACGCTCGATTCGAGCGGCTTGTTCGCCGCCTCGAGCCGCGAGGCGGTGTTCATGCTGTCGCCGAGCGCGGTGTACTGGATGCGGCTCCTGCCGCCGAAGTTGCCGACCACGGCTTCGCCCCAGTGCAGCCCGACGCGGGTCCGTCCGATCGGCGGCACGCCGGGCTCGACGCTGTTGCGGAACTCTTCGCCCGCCTGCCAGATCGCGTAGCCGCAGCGCGCGGCGCGTTCGCCGTCGTCCGGCCGCGCGATCGGCGCGCCCCAGAACGCCACAACCGCGTCGCCGACGAACTTGTCGATCACCCCGCCGTGGTCGAGCACGACCTGGCTCAGCATGTCGAGGTATCGGTTGAGCAGCCGCGCGACCGTTTCCGGCGGGATCGCGTGGCTCATCTTGGTGAAGCCCTCGAGGTCGCTGAACAAGACGAAGATCTGCTTCGTCTCGCCGTGCAGCGCGAGCCGCTCGGGGTGCTCGATGATTTCCTCGGCCATCTCACGCGGCAGGTACTTGCCGAGCGCGCCCTGCGCGAACCGCCGCTGCACCGCGGTCGAGGCGCGCGCGGCCGAGGTGACCGCGGTCAGCGCCACGACCCAGCCGAGCGCCGGCCCGACCGAGGGGTAGAGATAAGTGTCGAACCCCTGCGCCTGCAGCAGGAACGGCAGGCCGAGGATCGCGCCGAGCTGCAGCGCCATCAGCAGCGCGACCTTCCATGCGCGCAGCTCGAGCATCCCGGTGACCGCCGCCGCGAGCACGACGAGCAGCGCCTGCAGCCAGTGGATCGCCGGCCCCGACCGCGGCGGCGCCGCGCCGTCGAGCATCTGCGCGATCATCGTCGCGTGGATCTCGATTCCGGGCGGCTCGACATCGTTGCGGTCGATCTGCGCGCTGCCGCCGAGCCAGCCCGAGAACGGCGTCACCACCCGGTCGTAGCCGACGATGTCGCCGCCGATCACCACGTAGCGCCCGGCGACTTGCGGCGCGACGACCGGCGCGAGCGCGGGATCGGCGAACAGCTCGATCGACAGCTTGGTGAACACCGGCTGGTCGTCGAACAGCGGGTGCCGATAGCGGATCGCGCCCTCGTAGCCGGGCAGCGTCTTCGCCTCCTCGCCGGCCGAAGCCAGCATCGCCCGTCCGAGCGCGGGCGGCAGGTTCGGGGCGGCCCGCGGCCACAGCCGGGTGACGCCGAACGTGTCGTCGAGCGCGATGCTCGCCGGCTGCGCCCGGCTTCCCTCGAGCCGGGAGAGGAACGCTTCGAGATACTGCTGCTGCTCGTAGACGATGTCGTTGGAGGTAATCTCGGCATCGGCGTAGCCCACGGCCACGGGCGTCTCCATGCCGCGCAGCGTCTCGACCAGTTCGTCGTCCTCGTCCTGCGGCTGGTCGAACAGGATGTCGATGCCGATCGACTTCGCACCCATCGTGTCGAGGTTGCGCAGGGCGCGGGCCAGCAGGCCGCGGTCGAGCGGGGAGCGCTTGCGCGCATTGATCAGCGTGCGGTCGTCATAGACCACCAGCAGCACGCGCGGGTCCTGCTCGACCGAGGGTGAATGAAGGAACACGCGCAAGTCGTAGGCCGCGCGTTCGGCCTCGCCCGTGACCGGGGTTTCCATCCGCCCGTCGGCGTCGGGCCACGGCAGGTACCAGCTGAAGCGCGCGAGCAGCAACGCCGCCAGCAGCAGCAGCGCCGTCAGCGCCAGCCGCCGCGATCCGGCCTCGCGCACGTTGCGCCAACCGCGCGTGAGCAAGTTTGCTGGATGCCCCCCGGCCATCTTGCCGCGCTCAGTCTCCCCGGAGCAAGCGCGTTGCCCCGCCCGTCACGCCTGCCGGTCCGTCGGGAAACCCGTCATTCCTGCCCTCCGCGGAACGCCCCCGTTCCTTGACGAACCTGCGCCATGCGACGGGGCGTGGCAAGCATCCCATTGTGCGACCGAGTGTTCGCGGTTCATAAGCCCGGGTGGAGTCGCGCACAGGGAAAAGGGGGATCCCGATGGCCGTTTCCGATCATGTCGACTTCCCGACCTTCATGGAAGGGGTCAAGCGCCGCAACCCGCACCAGCCCGAGTTCGTCCAGGCCGTGCAGGAAGTGGCCGAAGACATCTTCGACTTCATCCAGGACAAGGAAGCGTACCACTCCGAGCAGATCCTGCGACGCATTTCCGAGCCCGACCGCGTGGTCAGCTTCCGCGTCTGCTGGGAGGACGACAACGGCCAGATCCGCGTGCAACGCGGCTACCGGGTGCAGAACAACAACGCGATCGGCCCCTACAAGGGCGGCATCCGCTTCCACCCGAGCGTCAACGAGAGCGTGCTCAAGTTCCTCGCCTTCGAGCAGACCTTCAAGAATGCGCTGACCGGCCTGCCGATGGGCGGCGGCAAGGGCGGGGCGAACTTCAATCCGAAGGGCAAGAGCGAGCGCGAGATCATGCGCTTCTGCCAGAGCTTCATGACCGAGCTTTACCGCCACATCGGCCCCGACGTCGACGTGCCCGCCGGCGACATCGGTGTCGGCGCGCGCGAGATCGGCTACATGTTCGGCCAGTACAAGCGGATCACCAATCACTGGAACGGCGTGCTGACCGGCAAGGGCCTCGAGTACGGCGGCTCACTGATCCGCCCCGAAGCGACGGGCTACGGGGCGGTCTATTTTCTCGAGAACATGCTCAAGCACAAAGGGCGCAGCCTCGAGGGGCTGCGCGCCGTGGTCTCGGGATCGGGCAACGTCGCCACCCACGCGGCCGAAAAGCTGATCCACCTCGGCGCCAAGCCGATCACGCTGTCGGACTCGGCCGGCTTCATCCACGATCCCGAAGGGCTGACGCTGGAGAAAGTGCAGTGGGTCAAGGAGCACAAGACCCATCGGCGCGGGCGGATCAGCGAGTATGCCGACCATTTCACCGGCGCGACCTTCCATCCCGACGCAACGCCGTGGAACGTGCCGTGCGACGTCGCGCTGCCGTGCGCCACGCAGAACGAACTGCTCGGAGCCGATGCCCGGGCGCTGATAGCCAACGGCTGCATCGCGGTCAGCGAGGGCGCCAACATGCCGTCCGATCTCGAGGCGATGCACGTGTTCAAGGACGCGAAGATCCTGTTCGCGCCGGGCAAGGCGGCCAACGCCGGCGGGGTCGCGGTCTCGGGCCTCGAGATGAGCCAGAACTCGGAGCGGCGCAGCTGGAAGGAGTCGGAGCTCCAGGCCATGCTGCGCGACATCATGGACGGAATCCACGAACGCTGCCTTGCCTACGGCGAAAGCAACGGCCACGTGGACTACGTGAAAGGCGCGAACATCGCCGGCTTCAAGAAGGTCGCCGACGCGATGCTCGCCTTCGGCGTGGTGTAAGGCGCCGCCGGACACGTCCGGCAGCGCCCCGCAGCCCGCTCAGAGGATGAAGTCACCCAGCGACAGCGAAGTCACTCCGACCAGCTGGATCGAAAATTCCGCTGCGGCGTCGGAATCGGTGTTCCCGAAAAGAACTCCGTTCTGGAACCTCAGCTGGCCCGCCTGGGTGAATGCGGTTCCCGGAGCCAGTATGGTGGTGAAGGCCTGGTCGCCCGCTGTGCCGGCGTTGGCGTCTATCAGCGACAGGTCGATCAGATCTCCGGTCGCGAAATCGAGGATGACGTCGCGCGTCGCCGCGCTGGTGCCCGATTCATCCGCCGAGCGGAACACGAACACGTCGTTGCCCCCCTTGCCCCGCAACTCGTCGCGCCCGAGCCCCCCCACAAGCCGGTTGGCCGCGCCGTTGCCGGTCAGGAAGTCGTCGAATTCGCCGCCGATCAGGTGCTCGATGCTCGTCAGTATGTCCGTCGAACCAAAGCCGTCGTCCGTGGCGATGCCGGCCGAAAGGTCGACGACGACGTCGCCGTAAGCCGACGAGTAGTCGGCCGTGTCGGCGTTGCCGCCACCGTTGAGGACATCGTCGCCTTCGCCGCCCACGAGCACGTCGCTGCCGCCCGAACCGTTGAGCGTGTTCGCCAGGTGGTCGCCTATCAGGACATCGTCGAAGCCGGATCCGTCCAGGTTCTCGATGTTGCGGATGATGTCGAGGCCCCGTCCGGTGTCCTGCGCCCCAGTCAGCGACAAGTCCACCGTCACGCCGCCCGGCGCGTTGGCAAAGCTGAGCCGATCGATTCCGTTGCCGCCATCGATCGTGTCGTTGCCGGCGTCGGCATGGATCAGGTCGTCGCCCTCGCCGCCTGCCAGGGTATCGTTGCCGTTTCCGCCGGTGAGCGTATCGTTGCCGCCGTTGCCGCTGAGCCTGTTGTTGAGGTCGTTGCCGGTCAGCGTGTCGTTGCCCGTATTGGAGCCTTCGAGGTTCTCGATCCCGAGAAGCCTGTCGAGGCCTGCGGAAACGGTGTCCTGCTGGGTGGTCGTCTTGAGATTCACGACCACTCCGCCGCCGACCAGGGCATATGACGCGGTGTCGTTTCCGGCTCCGCCGTCGAGCCTGTCGTTGCCGGCTCCTCCGACGAGCACGTCCTTGCCTTGCTCGCCCTTGAGCACGTCGTCGCCATCGCCGCCCATCAGGGTGTCGTCGCCGTTGCCGCCGACGAGGAAGTTGTCGGCGTGGTTCCCCGACAGTCTGTTGTCGAGGCCGTTGCCGGTACCGTTGATCGCTGCCGCACCCGCCAGCATCAGGTTCTCCACGTTCGCCGACAGCGTGTAGGAAACCGTGCTGAGGATCAGGTCGAGGCCCTCGTTCGCGACTTCGACGACGACATCCTTGGACGAATCGACGACGTAGGTGTCGTCACCGGCCAATCCCCGCATCGTGTCGGCGCCCGCGCCTCCGTCGAGAAGGTTGCTTCCCGCGGTTCCGGTCAAAACGTTGTCGAGGCCGTTGCCGTATCCGTCGATGTCGCCGCCGATGAGGACGAGGTTTTCCACGTTGCGCTCCAGCGCGTAGGAAACCTGGACCTGCGCCCAGACGGTATCGATGCCCTGGTCGCGAAGCTCGACTGTCTCGTCGCCGTCGTCGACCATGTACAGGTCGTCGCCTGCGCCGCCATAGAGCGTGTCCGCCCCGGGCCCGCCATTGAGCGTGTCGTGGCCCGCACCCCCGTAGAGCGTGTCGTTGCCGTAGTCGCCGACGAGGACGTTGGCACCCGACGTTCCGCGGATCACGTTGTTCAGCGAGTTCCCCGTCCCGTTGAGGTTGCCGTTGCCGAGCAGCGTCAGGTTTTCGATCCCGTTGCCCAAGGTGTGGCTCACGCTTGCGTAGACCAGATCGTTGGTCGAACCGGCGAACTCGGCAGCGACGTCGCCGGCATGGTCGACGAAATAGGTGTCGTCGCCTTCGCCACCGTTCATCGTGTCCGCCCCACGCCCCCCGTCGAGCACGTTGTTGCCGGAGTTGCCGATGATGATGTTGGCGAGGTTGTTGCCGGTGGCGTTGAAGTGTCCCGACCCGACGAGCGACAGGTGCTCCAGGTTGTCTCCGAGGGTCCAGCTCGCTTCGGCATAGACGGTGTCGATGCCGCCGTTCGCAGCTTCGATGATCTCGTCCAGCGCGTCGACGTAATAGGAGTCATCCCCCTTTCCCCCAACGAGCGTGTCGGCGCCGCCGTTGCCGCGCAGGACGTTGGCTCCGCCGTTGCCGGTCAGCACGTTGTCGAGGTCGTTGCCCGTCGCGTCGACATCGTTCGAGCCAAGCAGGCGCAGGTTCTCGACGTTGGCACTGAGCGTGAAGCTGATTCGCGAGATCACCGTATCGATCCCGGCGTTCGCAGCCTCGATCACGGTGTCGCCTGCCGAGTTGACGTAATAGGTGTCGTTGCCCTGGCGGCCACGCATCACGTCGTTGCCGCCCCGCCCGTTGAGGACGTCG
This sequence comes from Sphingomonadales bacterium, assembly GCA_044506565.1. Taxonomy (GTDB): domain Bacteria; phylum Pseudomonadota; class Alphaproteobacteria; order Sphingomonadales; family Sphingomonadaceae; genus Croceibacterium_A. The sequence continues at coordinate 33,411 of JBIQKN010000030.1, forward strand.
TCCCCCTCGTTCCCGTCGATCTCGTTGTCGAGGTCGTTGCCGAGCAACTGCGCCGCCGCGGGTCCCTCGAGAATCAGGTTCTCTAGATTGCGCGTGAGCGTGAAGCTTTCGGTCACCCGCACGGTGTCGACGCCTTCGCCCGCGGCTTCGACGATCCTGTCGGTGGCGTCGGCGTAGTAGTTGTCGTCGCCTTGCCCGCCGCGCAGGGTGTCGATCCCGGCACCGCCGGTAAGGATGTCGTCACCGCTACCGCCGAACAGCTTGTCGTTTCCATCGCCTCCATCGAGGGCGACGGCTTCGGTTCCGTCCGAAGCGTCGATGACGTTGTGGCCGGCGTCGCCGGTCAGCGTCGGCAGCACCGGAAGCCCGTCGGCCGTGAATTGCTGGGCGACGCTGGTGCCCAGGTACCCGTCGTACCAGCTGATCACGTAGCCTCCGCCGGGTAGCGAAGCGATCGCCGCGTTCATTTGATGCCCGGCTGTCGCGTGGTTGACTTGAATCTCTTCGCCGAGCGCCAGGCCATGGACGTCGAAGCGCTGGGCGTAGATCTCGTAGCTTCCGGTGTCGCTGTCGAAGCCCTGCCAGACCACGACGAACTCGCCATTGGCGAGCCCGGCGACCGCGGGATCGATCTGGGCGTTCACGGTCGTCGTGTTGACGGGGAATTCGCCGCCCGCAGGCGTGCCGTTGGTATTGAAGCGCTGGCCGCGAATCCCGGTGTTGCCGGTCCAGACGAC
>JBIQKN010000128.1:0-4965 GCA_044506565.1 Sphingomonadales bacterium
CCGCAGCGATTCACGGTGCGACGCTTCGTCCTCCAGCCGTGCGATCGCGCCTTCGAGCGACAGCGCGACGTGGCGCGCCATCTCGCGGCGCTCGTGGCCGATCGGCCGCGGCGTCATGTGGTGGCAGGCGATCAACCCCCAGAGCTCGCCGTCGTGGACGATCGACACGGAAGCCGAGGCACCGACGCCCATGTTCTTGAGATACTGGATATGGACCGGCGACACGCTGCGCAGCAGCGCCCCGCCGAGATCGATCGGCCCGCCATCGCTGCGCAGCGGTACCGGTTCGTAGCCGACGTCGGCGATCACCCGGATCGGGTTGGCGAGGTACAGTGCCCGCGCCTGGCGCGGGATGTCGCTCGCCGGGTAGCGATGGTTGAGCAGCGGATCGAGCGCCGGCTCGCGCGCCTCGGCGATGACCTGGCCGCTGCCGTCGGCGAGGAAGCGGTAGACCATCACCCGGTCGTAGCCGGTGATGCCGCGCACCGCCTCGGCCGCCGCCTGGCATGCCGACCCGAGATTCGCGGTCCGGGAGATCGCTTCGGCCGACGCCAGCAGGTCGGCGAGAACTTCGGCCGCCGGTACGGCTTCCGAGCGGCGTTCGAGCTCGACCAGCAGGTCATCGCCGGAGCGATGGGCGAAGAGGTCGAAGCCCTCGATGCTGCCCGCGTAATGCGCGATGTCGGCAGACCGGGCGGTCTCGATCGACAACGCGTCGCAGTCGAGGAGCTCGGCCAGCTTGCGCCCGGCTACCGGCTGCCACAGCGATCCGGCACTGTCCGACGCGGCACGGACCACGCCGTCGGGACCGACCGCCAGCAGCAGGCCGTGCGGTTGGATCGACCCGGGGATACGGATCGGCTCGCGCTCGCAGGCAGTGAGGTCGAGCTCGGGCTCAGGCATGGGCCGGCTCCGCTTCGTCGATCAGGCATTCGAACGCGGCAAAGGCCTCGCGGGCGCCGGCGATCATCTCGTCACGCGCCCGCGGATCGCTTCCCGCTCGCTCGAGCTCGGCGCACAGGCCCTGCCACGCGGCCGCGGCGCCTGCGTGCCCGCGGAAGAAGCGCCGGCCGCGCTCGGCGTTGCCGAACAGGTAGTCGAGCTGGCGATGGATCACGCGTCCGCCGAAGATCGATCCGTCGACGACGTAGCGCCAGCCGAGCCGCGCCGGCTCGGATCGCGGTCGCGCCATAGGCGCGGGGCACGGGGGCGCTGCGTCGAGAGCGTCGAGGTCGTCGCGAAGCAGCGAAAGACGCTTGCCGTCGATCGGTAGGTGAGAGCTGGCGCCGAAGTAATAGGCACCGAGCTTTGCGAGCAGCTTCCGGTAGTCGCCAAGCGCCAGGTCGCCCCGCGCAAGCGCCGCGAAAGGTCGCGCCCGATGGAGCCGTTCGTGTACCGGCCCGGTCGCATCGCGCAGCGCAACGCGCACCGTTTGTCCGCCGATTTCACCGTCCATTCGCCAACCGTTCGCACGGGGAGCCGGCAAAAGCAAACCGTTCTCAAACCGTTGGCGGATTCGCGCGGTGCTCGCTGGCCGTTTCGGCGCTCCTCTGCCAGATCGGACCCGGACGCCCCACTAGCGATTGCTGCGAACCGCGTTTACATGGGCCGCCACGAATCGCTCCCCCCAAGGTAAAGTGGCACCCATGCAAATCGAGACCGGCCTCACTTTCGACGACGTCCTCCTGAGGCCGGCCGAAAGCGACATTCTTCCCAGCCAGGCCAGCACGAAGACCCGGCTCACGCGCGAGATCGGGCTCAACATCCCGCTGCTGTCGGCCGCGATGGACACCGTGACCGAGGCCGAGATGGCCATCGTCATGGCCCAGCTCGGCGGGATCGGCGTGCTTCACCGCAACCTGACGATCGAGGAGCAGTGCGACGCGGTTCGCACGGTCAAGCGCTTCGAGAGCGGGATGATCGTCAACCCGATCACGATCGAGCCCGATTCGACGCTCGGCGAGGCTCGCGAGCTCATGATCCGGCACCGGATCAGCGGCATCCCGGTGGCCGACGGCAGCGGCAAGCTGTGCGGCATCCTGACGAACCGCGACGTGCGCTTCGCCGACGACCCGCTGCAGCCGGTCCGCGAGCTGATGACCAGCGAGAACCTGGCGACCGTCAGGGAAGGCGTCAGCCAGGACGAGGCTCGGCGGATCCTGCACCAGCGGCGGATCGAGAAGCTGCTGGTGGTCGACGACGCCTACCGGTGCGTTGGCCTGATCACGGTCAAGGACATCGAGAAGGCCGTGCTCAATCCGGATGCTACCAAGGATCACGCCGGCCGCCTGCGCGTAGCCGCCGCCACCACGGTCGGCGACAAGGGCTTCGAACGAACCGAGGCGCTGGTCGACGCCGAGTGTGACGTGATCGTGATCGACACCGCGCACGGCCACAACACCGAGGTCGCGCGCTCGGTCGAGCGGGTGAAGCGGCTGTCGAACTCGGTCCAGGTGATCGCCGGCAACATCGCTACTGCCGAGGCCGCGCGGACGCTGGTCGGCGCCGGAGCGGACGCGGTCAAGGTCGGCATCGGCCCGGGCTCGATCTGCACCACTCGGGTGGTCGCCGGCGTCGGTATCCCACAGCTCACGGCGATCATGGAAGCCGCGAGCGCCGCCGGCGACGCCCCGGTAATCGCCGACGGCGGTCTGAGGACTTCGGGCGATGCCGCCAAGGCGCTCGCCGCCGGGGCCTCGACGGTGATGATCGGCTCGCTGCTCGCCGGCACCGAGGAAGCGCCGGGCGAGACGTTCCTCTACCAGGGCCGCGCCTACAAGGCCTACCGCGGGATGGGCTCGGTCGGGGCGATGGCGCGCGGCTCGGCCGACCGCTACTTCCAGCAGGACATCAAGGACCAGATGAAGCTCGTCCCCGAGGGGATCGAGGGCCAGGTTCCCTACAAGGGCCCGGCGCGCGACGTGGTCCACCAGCTGGTCGGCGGGATCAAGGCCGCCATGGGCTACACCGGATCGGCGACGATCGCGGACCTGCAGCAGCGCGGCAAGTTCATCCGCATCACCAACGCGGGCCTGTCCGAAAGCCACGTCCACGACGTCGCGATCACCCGCGAGGCGCCGAACTACCCGACCCGCTGACCGTCATCCCGGCTTTCGCCGGGACGACGACGGGGTGGAGTTGACGCGCGTCGCCATCAAACCCCTTCCAATGCAGCGATTGTTCTGCTCCCGTCCGAACATGCTGCGTGTCGCACCCCTGAACCGCCCCGACCGCCACCTCATGGCCACTACGAACATCGGGACCATTCGCGAGGTCCGCCGATGACACCCGCCGCCCGGGTCGAGGCCGCGATCGGCCTGCTCGACAAGGTGATCGATTCGGCTGTCGCTCTGGGGCCGCCGGCCGACCGCATCCTGGCCGACTGGTTCAGGGCCAACCGCTTCGCCGGGTCCAAGGACCGGCGCGCCGTACGCGAGCTGGTGTTCCGCGCCATCCGCGCTTGCGGGCCCGTGCCGCCGAGTGGCCGCGCGGCGATGCTCCGGCTCGCGGCAGACGATCCCGAATTGCGGCCGCTGTTCGACGGATCGGCCTACGGGCCGCCACCGATCGCGGACGAAGAGCCGGTCGCCGAGGGCGGCGTGGCCCCCGGCTGGCTCGCGGAGCGGCTTGCCGCTTCGGAGATCGAAGGCGCAGAAGCACAGGCCCTGCTCGACCGCGCCCCGCTCGACCTCCGGGTCAACGCGCTCAAGGCAGACCGCTCGGCCCTTTCGCTGCCCCTGGCCGGCGAACCGCTGCCGAGCGCGCAGGGGCTGAGGTTGCCGCACGGCACGCAGGTCGATTCCTGGGCCGAGTACGCCGAGGGCCTGGTCGAGATCCAGGATTGCGGCAGCCAGCTCGCCTGCGAGGCCGTCGGCGCGCGGCCGGGCGAGACGGTGATCGACTTGTGCGCCGGCGCCGGGGGGAAGACCCTCGCGCTGGCAGCCGCGATCGAAAACGGGGGCGTGCTGGTCGCCGCCGACACCGATCGCGGCAGGCTGTCGCGGCTCGCTCCCCGCGCCGAAAGGGCGGGGGCGTTGGTCAGCGAGACCGTCCTGCTCAATCCGGCGAAAGAGCTGGAAGCGCTGGCGGCCTGGATGGGTCGTGCCGATGCCGTGCTGGTCGACGCGCCCTGCTCGGGAAGCGGCACCTGGCGGCGCAACCCGGAGGCGCGCTGGCGGCTCACCGAGCCGGGGCTCGAGCGCCTGGTCGCGCTCCAGCGCCGCCTGCTCGACGTCGCGGCGGAGCTGGTGCGGCCCGGCGGCCAGCTGGTCTACGTCACCTGCTCGCTTCTCGACGAGGAAGGACCGAACCAGGCGGAGGCCTTTCTTGCGGCCCATCCCGGCTGGACCGTCGATCCGCCGCAGTTGCCGCTCGGACACCGGCGGGGACCGGGAACACGCCTGACCCCGTTCCGCGACGGGACGGACGGATTTTTCATCGCACGTCTAGGAAAGCCGTGTTAGCTTCCAGCCCCATGGCCGAACGACGCCATCCGGACGGGACTGGTCTCAAGGAGCTTCTGATGCGTTACACCCCCGCTGCGCTTGCCTTGTCGCTGCTCGTCGCGGTTACCGCGAGCGCGGGTCAGGGGGCCGAGCGGGAGGCTGACCCGCGGGCGGCCGCGCTGGTGGCGGAAGGGCGCAGCGAACTCGCCGCGGGGCAGATCCAGGCGGCGATCGACAGCTTCGAGGCGGCCCTGGCGATCGACCCCGCCTATACCGCGGTCTATCTCGACCTGGCCGAGGCGGCTCGCGCCGAGGGCCTGCAGGGCAAGGCGATCCATTATTACCGCGAGGCGCTCGAGCGCGATCCCAACAACTTCGCCGCGATCTCGGGGGAGGGCGAGGCGCTGCTCGAGAAGGGCGCCGTCGACAAGGCGCGCCGCAACCTCGCCCAGCTCGAATCGCTGTGCGGCGGCGATTGCGCCGAAACCCGCCAGCTCGCCGCCGCGCTCGCCCGCGGCCC
>JBIQKN010000031.1:0-33884 GCA_044506565.1 Sphingomonadales bacterium
AGCTTGCGCAAGCTGCGCAGCCGCATGTTGAGGATCGCCTCGGCCTGGCGGTCGGTCAGGCCGAATTCGGTCATCATCAAGGGCTTGGGCTCGTCTTCGGTGCGGATGATCTCGATAACGCGGTCGAGGTTCAGGAAGGCGACAATGTAGCCTTCGACCAGCTCGAGACGGTCGGCGATCTTCTGCAGCCGGTGGCGCGTGCGCCGCTGGAGAATATCGATCTGGTGGACCAGCCAGTGTTCGAGGAGCTCCTTGAGCCCCATGACCATCGGCGTGCGGTTGGAATCGAGCACGTTGAGGTTGAGCCCGAAGCGGGTCTCCAGGTCGGTCAGGCGGTAGAGGCTCTCTTTCAGCAGTTCGGGATCGACGTTGCGACTCCGCGGTACGAACACGATCCGAACCCGCTCGTCGCTCTCGTCGCGCACGTCCTCGAGGATCGGCAGCTTACGGTCGGCGATCAGCTGCGCGATCTGCTCGATCAGCCGGCCCTTGGGTACGCCGTAGGGAACTTCCGAGACCACCAACTGGTACTGCCCGCCGCCGAGGCGTTCGATCCCGGCTTCACGGTCGGCGTCGTCCTTGGCTTCGGCGGCGAAGAACTTCGCGCGCACGCGGAACGAACCACGACCGGTTTCGTAGGCCTGGCTGATCGCCTCGGGCGAGTCGACGACCATCCCGCCGGTCGCGAAGTCGGGTCCGCGGAATACGCTCATCAGCTCGGCGTGCGTGACGTCGGGGTTGAACATCAGCAGGTCGACCGCGTCGATCACCTCGGCGACGTTGTGGCTCGGGATGTTGGTCGCCATGCCGACCGCAATGCCGCTTGCCCCATTGGCGAGCAGGTTGGGGAACAGGCCGGGGAAGACCACCGGCTCTTCTTCCTCGTTGTTGTAAGTCGGGACGAAGTCGATGGTGCCCTCGTCGAGCCCGTCCATGAGCTGCATCGCGGTCTTCGTCAGCCGGCATTCCGTGTAGCGCTCGGCCGCCGCGCCATCGCCGTCGATGTTGCCGAAGTTGCCCTGCCCCTCGACCAGCGGGTAGCGCAGCGTGAATGGCTGCGCGAGGCGAACCAGCGCATCGTAGAGCGCGAGGTTGCCGTGCGGATGGTACTTGCCCATCACGTCGCCGGTGATCCGCGCGCATTTCTTGAACGCGCTGTCGGGCGTTAGCCGCATCTGGCGCATGCCCCACAGGATCCGGCGGTGGACCGGTTTCAGCCCGTCGCGCAGGTCGGGCAGCGAGCGCGCAGTGATCGTGGAAAGCGCGTAGACCAGGTAGCGTTCGCTGAGCGCGCTGTCGAACGGCGCATCGACGATCGCGTCGAACGGGTCCTTGTCCTCTTCGATGATGTCCATGGACTTCGCCTAGCAGCGGCGCCGCGGCCGCGACAGGCGCCAGCCGACCGTTTTCGACACCCGCGGGAGCCTCTCCGCGCTCGTTCATCCCGGCGAAAGGTAGATTATGGCCGAATTATGGCATCATTGTGGCGAGAAGGAGGCGACTATGCGTAAGACGTTGTTCTTGCTTGCTCCCGTAAGCCTGGCCGTGCTCGCGGCTTGCAGCGAAGCCGAGAGCGACCCCGGGATCATCGAGGGGTCCTCCATCGAGGTCGCCTCGGATGGCTCCGTAGAAGCAGCCGCCTCTCCGGCGAGCGGCGAGCTCGATGCGCTCGGCGACCGTCCTGGCATCCCCGTCAGCTTGCCGAAGATGGCTTACCGGTTCGATCTCGGGTTCCGGCTCGCCGCCGAGAACGTCGCGCCCTTGCAGCAGGAGCATGCCGACATGTGCGAGGCGCTCGGCCCGATGAATTGCCAGATCGTCCAGATGAGGAGCACCGGGGAGATCGGCGAAGACGTGCGCGGCGAGCTGCAGCTGGCCGTCGCCGCCGACCGGGCACGCGGGTTCGCCAAGGTCCTGACCGGGGCTGCGCGCGAGTTCGACGCGGAAGCGTTCCGCTCCAACATTCACGGCGAGGAGCTGTCGAAGTCGATCGTCGACACCGAGGCCCGCCTGCGGAGCCGTATCGCCCTGCGCGACCGCCTGCTCGAAGTGCTCGAAACCCGCCAGGGGAAGCTCGAGGACCTGGTCGAGGCCGAGCGGAGCGTTGCCGCGGTCAACGAGGACATCGACGCGGCAAGGAGCTGGCTCGCCCAGCAGCGCGGCCGCGTAGCCTTCAGCCGGATGGCGATCACTTACGAGACCGCCATGCCCGGAGGCCCATTCCTCAAGCCGATCGAAGGCGCGGTCGGCTCGCTCGGCTCGATCTTCGGCGCGATCGTTGCCGGGTTGATCCTGTTGATCGCGATCGGCGGGCCGCTCCTGGCGGCGGCGCTCGGCATCCGGCACCTGGGCCGGCGCCTGAACGGCGCGCCGAGCGAAGCCTGAATCCCCTGTCTGGCCGGCGATCGGGTCGCTCGTCGGCTTGACTTCGGCATGTGATGTTGTAACATCTATTCTCCCGGTATGGGAGAGCGACGATGAACCAGAAGCTCAACTACAAGGCCCTCGCCGTCAGCGTGATCGCTGCTGCCGTCATTTTCGGTTACATGCTGATGGAGAACAGCAGGCTCGAGGAAGCGGCCGCCGAGGCCGGAATGGCCAGGGCCGAACTGGCTGCCTCGGAGCGCTAGGCCCGGCCGCGCCCGGCCACGACAAGGGCGAACCCGCCGCTAGCGCATCTGCATGTCGCGGCTCTCGACGGGGATTCGCACCTCGATCCCGTCGAGCGCCTCGGTCAGCACGATCTGGCACGACAGCCGGCTGGTCCGGCAGGCGCCGGCGGCGAGGTCGAGCATGTCCTCCTCGTCGTCAACGGCGGGAGGGAGCCGGTCAAACCATTCCGCGGGCAAGATCACGTGACAGGTCGAGCAGGCCATCTGCCCCTCGCAGGTGCCCTCGAGCGGCATCCCGGCAGCCTGCGCAACCTCAAGCAGGTTCGCACCTTCCTCGGCCTCGGCTTCGACCGGCTTCCCGTCGCGAGTGGTAAACTTGACCCGAATGGCTACCATCCTTGCTGCGTTGCAGCATTATTGATGAGTTCCGCCGCCGCTTCAAGGTCTTCGAAAGTCGTGTAGCGGCCGAACCCAAGCCGCACCGAACCGCGCGCCTCGGCCTGGCTCAGTCCGATCGCGCCGAGGATCCGGCTCGGCTTGCCGCTCTCGCTGGCGCAGGCCGATCCCGCCGAGAACATCACATCGCGCACGTCCGACATCAGCCGGGCGACGTCGAGCCCCTCGCGGCGCAAGTTGAGGTTGCCTTTCCAGCGCTGGGTGGCGCTGCCGTTGAGCGTCCACCCCGCGAACAGCTCACGCGCCCGTCCCCATAGCCCCGCCACGTGCACCGCGTCGGCTTCCAAGCGCTCGAGCGCGAGCCGAGCCGCGGCGCCCATGCCCGCGCACAGCGCCGGGCTCAGGGTACCCGAGCGCAATCCGCCCTCCTGCCCGCCACCCGTCGTGTGCGGCAGGAGCTCGATCCCGTCGCGTATCCAGAGCGCTCCGATCCCCTTGGGCCCGTGGAACTTGTGCGCGCTCACAGCGATCAGGTCGGCGTCGGCGATCGCCATCTTGCCAGCCGCCTGAACGGCGTCGCAGACGAACAGCGCACCCTGGGCCCTGGCCCGCCCGCAGAGATCTGCAACCGGCTGCACGGTGCCGATCTCGTTGTTGACCTGCATGACCGAAACGATCCCGACACCGTCGGGGAACCTCACCTGCGGATCGACCAGACCGTCGCGGTCGACCGGCAGGATCGTGGTGTCGCCGGGGAGATCGAGCGCGGTGTTGAGCACCGCCGAATGCTCGATCGCACTCACCGCCACCGGGCGCCCGGTGCGGCCGGGCTCGCAGCCACGCAGCGCGAGATTGAGGGCCTCGGTCGCGCCCGAGGTGAACACGACCCTGCCCCCGGGCGGGAACAGCGCCGCGACGCGCTCGCGCGCAAGTTCGACGGCAGCCTCGGCCTGTCGCCCGAGCCGGTGCGAGCTGTGCGGATTGCCGAAGCCGGTTCCCTCGGGACCGTCGAGCCAGCGCAGCATAGCCTCGCGCGCCTCGGGCGCCAGCGGCGTCGTGGCCTGGTAGTCGAGGTAGATCATCACTCGCGGGTCGCCTCGGCCCAGGCGTCGGCGAAGGCCTCGAGGTCGCTGACCGTAGTGGTCCAGCCGAGGCTCACCCGCACCGTGCGCGCGGCGATCTGGGGATCGATGCCGAACGCGGCGAGCGCGCGGCTCGGCTTGAGCGTGCCCGAGGAGCAGGCGCTCCCGGCCGAAACGGCGAAGCCCATCGCGTCGAGCTTGATCACCATCGCCGCCGCGCTGATCCGCTCGGACGCCACCGCGATCACGTGCGAGCACTGCACACCCGGACGCAATACCGTGCCGTTGCGGGCGAGCAGGTCCTTGAAATCGTAGCGGTCGGGATACGACGTCGGCCAGCTGCCGATGTCGCCGGCCTCGAGCGCCGCCGCGAACCCGAGCACACCCGGCAGGTTCTCGGTTCCATGGCGATAGCCTCGCTCGTGGCCGCCGCTCGGCTCGAGCATCGCGAAATCGCGCACCAGCAGCGCGCCGACCCCGATCGGTCCGCCGAGCTTGTGCCCGGAAACGACGACCATGTCGGCGTCGGGCAGCGGCACCCGGCCCGCAGACTGCGAGCAGTCGGCAAGGAACAGCCCTCCCGCTTCGCGTACTTGCGCGAGCGCCGGGGTGCCCTCGTGCGGGATCAGCACGGTTCCGGTTTCCGAATTGACCGACTGCACGGCGACGACCGTCCGCCCCGGTTGCGCCAGCGCCTTTGCCAGGGCCTCGCCATCAAGCTGGGCCCGGCCGTCCTCATCCTTCGCCAGGGGAATGATCTCGGCGTCGGGGGCCGCCCGGAACACCGCCTCGTGCTCGACAGCGCTGGCGAGCCGCCGCTCGGCCTTGGCCCGGCCCAACCCGATCGCCAGGGCCTCGCTAGCACCCGATGTGAAGATCACTTCCCCTTCCCACCCGAGCGCGGCGCTGATCCGGTTGCGAGCGTCCTCGAGCGCCGCGCGCGCAGCCCTGCCCTCTGCATGGGGACTCGACGGGTTGGCCCAGGCCGCGAGCCCCCCGCGCATGGCTTCGGCCGCCTCGGGACGGAGCGGCGTCGTCGCCGCGTGGTCGAGATAGATGCGCGTCATGCCTCGGGAATTGCGAAATCGGGCTGCGCCACTATATAGCCCCGCACTTCAGCCGCGCCACCCGCGCGCCGGCTTCACTGTTCATAGAGCAACACGAAATGCCCTCCGTCATCTTTCCCGGCCCCGAAGGCCGTCTCGAAGGTCGTTATTCTCCCGCCCCGCGGCCGCGCGCGCCGGTGGCGATGATCCTCCACCCGCACTCGCAGGGCGGCGGCACCATGAACGACCGCATCGTCCAGCGGCTGTACAAGACCTTCGTCGACCGCGGCTTCGCCACGCTGCGCTTCAACTTCCGCGGCGTCGGTCGCAGCCAGGGCAGCTTCGACAACGGCATCGGCGAGCTCAGCGACGCCGCCAGCGCGCTCGACTGGGTGCAGACGATCCACCCCGAGGCCCAGACCACCTGGGTTGCCGGCGTCAGCTTTGGCGCGCTGATCGGCATGCAGCTGCTCATGCGGCGCCCGGAGATCCGCGGGTTCATCTCGATCGCCCCGCCGGCCAACATGTACGACTTCTCCTTCCTCGCGCCCTGCCCGGCGAGCGGCATCTTCATCCAGGGCAGCGCGGACACGGTGGTCCAGCCGAGCGCCGTGCAGAAGCTGGTCGACAAGCTGCGGACCCAGAAGCACATCACGATCCACCACGAGGAGATTCCGCGGGCCAATCATTTCTTCGAGAACGAGCTCGAAGAGCTGATGGCGGCGGTCGACAATTACCTCGACTTCCGGCTCGACCCGGCCTGCCCGATCCGCTGAGCTGAACGGCAAGCGCAACTTGCGCTTGCCGGGAACCTGCTCTCTGATGTAATGTTACATTGTAACACGAGTCGCCGCCTCGACCGCCCTCGGGGCGGCGGCACAGGAGAGGAGGCCAAGCTCATGTCCTACCTGAACCGGACCCAGGATCCCCGGCACCGCGCCACGGCGATCATCGCCGTGGGCGCCGTCCATGCCGTGCTCGCCGTGGGCCTCGTAAGCGGCCTCGCCGTGGACTTCGTGCCGCTGATCACGAAGCCCTTCAGGGCCGTCGACGTGCCTCTCGACCAACCCAAGCCAAAGCCGAGCGATCCGCCCCCACCGCGAGCCGACCCCGTCGTCCAACCCCCGACCGCACCTCTCCCCGATATTCCGCTTCCGCCGCCTGCGCCCCCCATCTACGAGGCGTTCGACCCGGCCAAAGTTGTCGAGGAAACGAGCTACTTCCCGGTTCCCACGCCGACCTCGCAGCCCGGCCCCACCGCACCCGGCCTGACTCCGAAACGAGCCACGCCGCGCAACAGCGGCTGGATCGACGACTCCGACTACCCGCGCCGCGCCATCCTCGTCTCAGCCGAGGGAACCGTCGCTTTCCGCCTGGTCATCGGCACGAACGGCCAGGTCTCGAGCTGCGAGCTCACCCGACCCTCCGGCCACCGGGCCCTCGACGACGCGACCTGCAGGCTGATCAGCCGCCGGGCCCGCTTCGATCCGGCGACCGACGAGACCGGCTCGAAAGTCCTCGGCACCTACACGGGCTCGGTGAAGTGGGAGCTTCCGGATTAGCTCCCGGACACCTCGGCTCGCTCGATCGGGGCCGTGCCGGTTGAATCCGGCACGGTCCAGATCAGCAGGTTGAGGACCAGCACTACGGCAAGGATCAGCATCAACGCCGACTGCTGCCGGCGGCCGAGGCGCCAGAAGTAGATCGCCCCGCCGATCAACGCGACGGCGGCCAGCGCGACGATCGAGAGCACGGTGTCCATCGGCCCAGCCTAGGGCTTTAGTAAAGCGGCGCAAGGCGCGCGCATTGACTCGACATCCGCCGGCCCGCAGTAACCCGGTATGCCGATTTCAACCGCAACCATCACCCGGCGACAGGCCCTTGCCGGCCTCGGCGCCGGGGCTTCGCTGCTCGCCTTCCCTCGTTTCGCCACCGCGCAGGCGACCGCAGCCGATCCGCTGGCGGTCCTCGACGAGGTAGCCTGGAACCTGCTCGGCCACGAGCCCGAACGGGCGACCTCGCTCGGCGTCGACACCGACGCCCAAGCGCCGCTGCGCGGACGGCTCAAGGATCTCTCGCAAAGCGGCATCGACGCCTACGCCGCCACGCTGCGCGCCGATCTCGAGCGCGTCCGCTCGGTCGACACGGCCGCGCTCGATGCGTCGACGCGGACCAGCTTCGAAGTGGTCGAAAGTGCCTATGCCACCGCGCTCGAAGGCTTCGCCCAGCCCTACGGCGACGTCGCGGTCGGCTCGTGGCGCAACGCACCCTATGTCGTGATCCAGAACGTCGGCGGCTACATCGACTACCCGCGCTTCCTCGATTCCGATCACCCGATCCGCGACGCGAACGATGCCGAGGCCTACCTCTCGCGCCTCGAGGCGATCCCGGCCAATCTCGACGGCGAGCTCGAGCGCGTGCGCGCCGCTGCCGGCATGGGCGTCGTCCCGCCCGACTTCCTGCTCGCCAAGGCGATCCCACAGCTGGAATCCTCGCTCGCCGATGCGAAGGCAGGCGGAGCGCTGGTCGAATCGCTGACCCGACGCACCGCCGAGGCCAACGTCGCCGGCGACTGGGAGAGCCGCGCCCGCTCGCTCGTCACCGGCCCGATCGCTGCCGCACTCGAACGGCAACTCGACGAGCTCAGGCGGCAGGCTCCCCTCGCCGACGGCGATCCCGGCATGTGGTCGCAGCCGCGCGGCGACGAGTGGTACGCCTGGGCGCTGCGCGCGAGCACGACCACGCGGATGTCGCCCGACGAGATCCACCAGATGGGGCTCGAGCAACTCGACGAGATCCACGGCCGGATGGCCCCGATCCTGCGCGACCTCGGCTATACGCAGGGCTCGGTCGGCGACCGCATGACCGCGCTAGGCGAGGACCCGCGCTTCAAGTTCGCCGAAGGCGATCCCGGCCGCGCCGAGATCATGGCCTTCATCGAGGAGCGTATCGCCTGGATCCGCGCGCAGATGCCGCGCGCGTTCGAGACGATCGTCCCCGCCAATCTCGAGGTGCGCCGCTTGCCTCTGTCCGAAGAGCCCGGTGCGCCGACCGCCTACGGCGGCGCGGGCTCGAAGGACGGGACGATCCCCGGCAAGATGTGGATCAACCTCCGCACCACCGACTTGCACCGCAAGTACGACGTGCCGACGCTGGTCCACCACGAGACCATCCCGGGCCACGTCTGGGAAGGCGAATACTCGAACCAGCTCCCGCTGATCCGCTCGATCCTCGCCTTCAACGCATTCTCCGAAGGCTGGGCGCTCTACGCCGAGCAGCTCGCCGACGAACTCGGCGCCTACGACGAGAACCCCGCCTGGCGGCTCGGCTACCTGCAGGACCAGGCGTTCCGCGCCTGCCGCCTCGTGGTCGACACCGGCCTGCACCACAAGCGCTGGAGCCGCGAGCAGGGCATCGCCTTCTTCATGGAGCGCAACGGCAACAAGCGCGAACAAGTCGAGAGCGAGGTCGATCGCTACTGTTCGTGGCCGGGCCAGGCCTGCGGCTACAAGGTCGGCCACAGTGAGATGGTCCGCCAGCGCAGCCGCGCGCAACAAGCGCTCGGACCGGCATTCGACTTGCGCAAGTACAACGATGCGGTGGTCAAGGGCGGTAACGCCCCGCTCGACGTGCTGGCGAAGAACGTCGATCGCTACATCGCCTCGGCGCGCGCCTGAGGCCTGGCCGTCAGCGCGGCGCCATTGTGCGCCGCGCGACGATCATTGCGCCGACCACGCAACCGCCGAACAGCGCGCCTTCGAGCCCGGCCGTAACCACCTGGCTGACCGGCCCGAAGCCCTGCTCGCCGAACAGCGCACCGATCGGGTTGAGCCGCAGCCGGGATTCCGGGAAGGTCCGCGCGAGCAGGTCGAGGCTCCCCGCCATCAGCCGCCCTCCGGCCAGCGCGATCGCCACGCCGGCGATCCCCCCGGCGAGCGCGGCGAGGCCCGAGCCAAGGCGCAACCGCGGCCGCCCCTCGCGCCAGCCAAGCCAGGCCCCGAGCCCGACCACGCCGCCAAGTACCAGCCCCTCGGCAGCGCCCGTAAGGCCCGACGGCGCGTGGCCGAACAGCAGGCTCAGCGTGTCGACGCCCAGCAGCTTGACGACCGCCCCGGTCAGCAGGCCGCCGAGCGCCCCGCCGAGGGCGCTGCGATACCATGGAGGCCGCTCGCCGTCGGCAGCTGCAGCGAGCCCGAGTCCCACGCCCGCGCCGCCGATCGCACCGACCGCGACGCACACGGCGGTCACCACCAGCAGCACCGACAGCGCGCCCACGCCCGGCTGCACGGGGGTCGAAACCCCGGCGAAGCCGTAGAGAAGCCCGCCCGTCAGTCCTGCGATCCCGCCGCCCGCCGCGCCCGCCGCGCCGAGTGCAGCCACGCGGGACCAGCGCGGCGGCGGCGCGACGTCTGTCGGCGCTGCCGAACCTCCGCCCTGTGCCGAGGTCACTTCCACCTCGGCGAGGAAGCGGTAGCCGTGCTTGGGCACAGTCTCGATGAACCGCGGGTTCGCCGCGTCGTCGCCGAGCTGGCGCCGCAGCGTGCGGATGCACTGCGTCAGCGCCTCGTCGGTCACCGGGATGCCCCGCCAGACTTCCTCGAGAAAGCGGTCCTTCGACACCAGCCGCCCCTGCTCGGTCGCCAGCAGCACCAGCGCGTCGAGATAGCGCGCGTTGAGCTCGACCGGCGCGCCGTCGCGACTCAGCCGCCGGTTGCCCGGGTCGAGCTCGAACCCCGCGAAGCGAAAGCAGGCATCCATCCCGCAACGGTAGCTATGCCGGAGCACCGCCTCCGCCAAGTGCCAACTTCCGGCTCACACCCGATGGCAGGGGCGTCGTCCCGCGCAAAGCCTAGCGCCCGCCGGCGACGGCCACCTGGATGAACTGCGGCTTGGTCTGGGGAGCGCTCAGCAACTGCGCAGGGTAGTTGCCCGGCGGCAGCGAGGCCAGCGGCATGCCGGCGGCGGCGAGCGCGTAGGGCGAGACGCGGTGCCGCGTGCACAGTCCGCCCGCCCCGTCGCTGACCAGCGGGGTCTCGAACTCGATCGCGATCATCGCGTCGTGCGAGCGAGTCACGGTGCCAACCGCGAGTTGGCCCTCGCCGAGATCGAGCACCAGCCCCGTGCCGACCGGCACCCCGAGCAGACCCTCCACCGCCGCGCCGGTTTTCGACAGGTCGCGCATCACCGCCTCGTAGCGGTGATCGTCGTGGATGATGCCGACGCGGCGGAACACGCTGCGCCGCTCGGGCCGATGCTTCTCGGGCCCGCTCGGCTCGATCCGCATCTCGCCGCTCTGCATCCGCTCGGCGATGACCGAGGCCGGCAGCGCCTTCGAGTAGATCCACCCCTGGATATACTTGGCGCCCTTCTCGCAGACGAGGTTGAACTGATCGAATGCCTCGACGCCTTCGACGGTGGTCTCCATCCCGAGCGCCTCGGACAGGCCGATGATCGCGGTGATGATCTTGGCGCTGTTCTTGTCCTGCTGGGTACACGAATCGACGAAGCTCTTGTCGACCTTGAGCTTGTCGAACGGCGCCGAGCGGAGATAGCTCAGCGACGAGTACCCCGTGCCGAAATCGTCGAGCGCCAGCCGCACGCCGAGCTGCTTGAGCGCGGCGAAAGTCTTCTCGGTCGCCTCGCTGTCGCCCATGAACACGCTCTCGGTGAGTTCGAGTTCGAGCCGGTCGGCTGCAAGCCCGGAAGCGGCCAGCGCCTGCGTCACCACCGACAGGAAGTTCGTGTTGTTGAACTGCACGGCGGAGACGTTGACCGCTACGCGCACCGTTTCCGGCCAGCTCGCGGCGTCCTCGCAGGCCCGCTTGAGGGCCCATTCGCCGAGCTGGTTGATCAGGTTCGATTCCTCGGCCGCGGGAATGAAGACGTTGGGCGGGACGTAGCCTCGCTCCGGGTGCTCCCAGCGCATCAAGCCTTCGAACCCGACCACCGTGTGGTCCTTCGTGCGCACGACCGGCTGGTAGTGCAGCTGCAGCTGGTCGGCCGCCAGCGCATCCCGCAGGTCGTCGAGCAGGAGACGACGCTCCTCCTCCTCGTCCTTGAGGTCGGACGAATAGAACCGGAACTGGCCGCGCCCGCCGTTCTTGGCCGCATAGAGCGCGAGGTCCGCCGAGCGCGACAGCTCCTCGCGGTCGAGCCCGTCGTAGGGTGCGATGGCGACGCCGACGCTGGTGCCGATGATCGCCCGCTTGCCTTCGATCGGGTAGGGCTGGCTGACGATCTGGATCACCTTATCGGCCAGCTCGCCGAGCTTGCCGCGGTCGTCGACGTCGGGGAGGATGACCTGGAACTCGTCGCCGCCGAGCCGGCCGATCTCTCCGCGGTCGGCGATGATCGACTGCAGCCGCTGCGCCACCTGCCTCAGCAGCTCGTCGCCGGCAGGGTGACCCATCGTGTCGTTGACGTACTTGAAGCGGTCGAGGTCGAGCATCATGAGCGCGCAACTGCGCCGGGCCGACTTGTACGCGGCGAGGATCGAATCCAGCCGCCGGTTCATCCGGTGCCGGTTGGCGAGCCCGGTCAGCGAGTCGTACTCGGCCATCCGGGAGTCGAGCAGCTTGCGCTCGTACTCGGCGGTTACGTCCTTGGCGCTTCCGCGATAGCCGTGAAACTTGCCGCCCTTTTCGAACTTCGGATGGCCGGAGATCGACCACCAGGTGTGCCGTTCCTGGAACCGCGCGCGATCGGGGATGACCCGCACGATCAGATCGTGAATCTTGCTGCGCGAATTGAGCTGGAAGTTGAGCGGACGGTCGCTCTTCTCGTCGGGATTGTCGGGGTCGGTCTCGAACAGTGAGATCAGCGGCTGCGCGAGCAGCTCGTCGGCCGGCTTGCCGAGCTTCTCGGATGCGTTCTCCGAGAGGTAGATCAGCCGCCCTTCGGCGTCGGTGGCCCAGATCCATCCGATCCCGGCCTGTTCGAAGTCGTCGAGGATCTGCAGCCGTCGGCTGGTATCGCCGGGCCTGACGACCGATGCGTCGCCGACGTCGGTCGGATCTTCGGGCGCGTGCGACCCGCCACCCGTCAGGCCCTTGAGGATACTCCGTACCGCCATGTCTCGCCCGTTGCCGCGGAGCGCCCCGCCCCACAGCCGTCTCTGTGCGCCGATTGTGGTTTATTTTACCCTAACGCACGGAGACGGATAGCGCGGAATTCGGACGAAAAAGGGAACGCGGCCCGACCGCCCCGCGCTACCGCTTGCCGAACAGCTTGCCGGCGAAGCCCATGATGTCGTCGATCGCGCTACCGTCGCCGTTCTGGTCGAGCATCGTCGCGAACCGTCCGAGCGACCCCTCGCCGCCGATCTGCTCGACGATCTGCGCCAAGACGCCGGAGTCGAGCCCGGTCTGCGCCGAGGCCTGCTGCACAGTATCGCCCGGCTGCTGGTGCGCTTCCCCGAGCGCGGCGACCGCCCGCTCGACCTGCTCCTGCGAGAGCCCGACCTTGGCTGCGAGATTGGCCAGTTCGGGGTGGCCGCTCACCTTGCCGAGAATGTCGTCGAACAACGCCATGAGTGCCTCCTTTCGAGGTCTCCCGTCCGTTGCGCAGTGTGGCGGATTCTGGCCGCGGCGCAAGGGGGCCGCGTGGTCAGCCCAGGTCGGCCGCCTTGAGAAGCGCCTCGGTGCTCGCATCGAAGCTCTCTCCGCCTCGCTCGATCCGGCGCGCGATCTCCTTGCCCAATTCGACGCCGAACTGGTCGAACGGGTTGATTCCCATCAGCACCGCGTTGGCGAACGTGCGGTGCTCGTGGAACGCGATCAGCGCGCCGAGCGTCGCGGCGTCGAGATCGTCGACGAGGATTGTGGTCGAGGGCCGGTCCCCCGGGTAGGCGCGCGCGGGGTCGTCGCTCGCCCGGCCGGCCATCAGCGCGGCTCCCTGCGCGAAGCAGTTCATCAGCAGGACACGGTGGTGCGCCGGGTCGAGCGCGTCTCCGGGGGCGATGCTGGCGATGAAGTCGATGGGAACGATGTGCGTCCCCTGGTGGAGCAGCTGGAACACCGCGTGCTGCGCGTCGGTCCCGACCCCGCCCCAGGTGATCGGTGCGGTCGGGCCTTCGACCGGCGCGCCGTCGACGGTAACCCGCTTGCCGTTCGATTCCATCTCGAGTTGCTGGAGGTAGCTCGGCAGCAGCCGGAGCCGCTCGTCGTAGGCGAACACCGCACGCGTCTGGCAACCGCGCAGCCGGGCGTAGAGCTGGTCGGCGAAGGCCGCCCGCAGCGGCAGGTTGGAGCGGCCATCGGTATCGCGAAAATGCGCATCGACCGCGGCGGCGCCGTCCAGCATGGCCTGGAAGTCTTCCCATCCGATAGCAAGAGCGATCGGGAAGCCTATGGAAGACCACAGGGAATACCGCCCACCGACGCTTTCGGCGAAAGGCAGGATGCGGGTCTCGTCGACGCCCCATTCCACCGCCTTCTCGGGATAGGCCGTCAGTGCGATGACCCGCCCGGTCGGGTCGGCAACGCCGTTGTCCGCCAGCCAGCCCAGCGCGCTCTGCGCGTTGGTCATCGTTTCGATCGTAGTGAAGGTCTTGCTCGCCACAGCCACCAGCGTCGTCGCTGGGTCGCACGCCGCGAAGGCCGCTTCGAGCGCGAGGCCATCGATGTTCGAAACCACGTGCACGTCAACCAGCGCGAGGTCGCGCGCGAGCGCGTCGACCGCGAGCGCCGGGCCGAGTGCCGAGCCGCCGATGCCGATGTGGATCAGGTGCCTGACCTCGCCCAGTGCACCCTCGTGAATCGCCTCGACCAGCAGCCGCATCCGCTCCCGCAGCGCGGCGGCTTCCTCGACACTGGTGTCCTTGCCGACGCCGCGCAACGCCGCGTGCTCGGCGGCCCGGTTCTCTGTGGGGTTGACCACCTCGCCGGCAAACAGCCGTTGCCGGGCCTCGGTGAACCCGGCCGCGTCCGCCAGCGTTTCGAAGCCGTCGAGCAGGGCCTCGGTCAGATGCGTCTTCGACCAGTCGAACAGGATCCCGCCCTGGCCGAGCTCGAGCCGGGCCGACAGTTTCGCCACACGATCCGGATCGGCAGCGAACAAGTCCGAGAGCGTTTCGTCGGGAGTTCGCAGGCGCTTCCAGGCGGCCGAACGCGCGTTGCTCAACGTGTTTCCCCTTTCCTACAGGCCAACCCCCGCGCTAAGGCCTCGGGCCATGATTGCAAACGGCAAATTGCGGCGGATTTCGGCACGTTCCGTGGGCCCGGAGACCCGGGCGAGCGAGCCGCGGCGATGAGCGAGACCGCCCCCGCGCCCGCCCCCGAACAGGCCGAAACCGCGCCCGAAAAGCCCGCGAAGAAGCAAGACAGCTTCGCTCTCTTCCTGGTCAAGCTCGTCGTCGCGGTCGTACTGTTCCGCACCCTGCTGTTCACCAGCTTCATGATCCCGAGCGAGTCGATGATGCCGCGGCTGCTCGTCGGCGATTACCTGTTCGCCGCCAAGTGGTCCTACGGCTACTCGGGCGCCTCGCTGCCGATCGACTGGGATTCGGGCAAAGGCCGGATTTTCGGCAGCCTGCCCGAGCCCGGCGACGTTGTGATCTTCAAGCACCCGGTCGACCGAACCGATTACGTCAAGCGCGTGATCGGCCTGCCCGGTGATACGGTGCAGATGGTCGACGGGCAGCTCGTGCTCAACGGGCAGCCGGTGCCGAAGCAGAGGGTTGCCGACTTCGTGCTGCCGACGACGGTTGGCCGGGGCTGCGGGCGCGGCGGCGAAGAGCGAACCGAACGCAACGCCGACGGCGGCTTCACCTGCCATTTTCCGCAGTATCGCGAGACGCTGCCGAACGGCGTGGCGTACAACGTGCTCGACCTCGGCGAGCAGGCGTCCGACAACACCCCGCCGGTGATCGTGCCCGAGGGCCACGTGTTCATGATGGGCGACAACCGCGACAACTCGCTCGACAGCCGCTTCCGCGCCGAGCCGGGCCGCGGCGTCGGCATGGTGCCCGTCGAAAACCTGGTCGGCGAGGCCAGCTTCATGTTCTTCTCGACCGACGGCAGCGCCGAGTGGCTCAAGCCGTGGACCTGGTTCACCGCCGCGCGCTGGAGCCGGATGGGCCGCGCGATCTGAGCGTGACGGATAAGGCGAACCTGGCACCGGAGACGCGCGACTGGCTCGAGCGCGTCGGCTTCGCGGTCACCGACGATGCCCTGTGGCTCGAGGCGCTGACCCACGGCAGCACCGGCGATCCGCGCGACTACGACCGGCTCGAGTTTCTCGGTGACCGCGTGCTTGGCCTGTCGATCGCCGAATGGCTCTACGGCCACAACCCGTCCGCGGCAGAGGGCGAGCTGGCCCAGCGGCTCAACGCCCTGGTCAGCCGACAGGTCTGCGCCTCGGTTGCACGCGCCATCGGCGCGCCGCCGCACGTCCGCCTCGGCAAGCAGGCGCGCGACGACGGCGCCGCCGACAGCGACAACGTGCTCGGCGACGTGATGGAGGCCTTGCTCGGCGCGAGCCTGCTCGAAGGCGGGTTCGAAAAGACCCGCGACATCGTTCATCGGATCTGGCGTCCGGCGATCGACGGCCATGCCGGCCGGGCCAAGCACCCCAAGAGCGCGCTGCAGGAATGGGCCGCCGGCAACCAGCGCCGCCCGCCCGAGTACAGGGTGATCGACCGCTCGGGCCCGGATCACGCGGCGCGCTTCACCGTTCGGGTCAGCGTGAAGAACGTCGGCGAAGTCGAGGCCACCGCGAGCAGCAAGCAGGAAGCCGAGACCGAGGCCGCACGGCTGTTCATGGAGCGGTTCGGATGACGCTAAACTCCGTGACAAGCTGCGGACTGGTCGCCGTTATCGGCGCACCCAACGCGGGCAAGTCGACGTTGGTAAACCAGCTCGTCGGCCAGAAGGTGGCGATTACCAGCGCCAAGGCGCAGACCACGCGCGCGCGGCTGCTGGGGATCGCGCTCGAAGGCGAGACACAGATCATCCTCGTCGACACGCCGGGCATCTTTGCGCCGAAGCGGCGGCTCGACCGGGCCATGGTCAATGCCGCCTGGGAGGGTACCGTCGCGGCCGACGCGGTGTTGTTGGTGGTCGATCCGATCAAGCAACGCCGCCACGAGCTCATCCCGCTTCTCGACGCGCTCAAGGACCGCCCCGAGCGCAAACTTCTGGTGCTCAACAAGGTCGACGCAAGTGCCAAGGAGCCGCTCCTGGCGCTGGCTCAAGAGCTAGCTGCAATGGTCGATTTCGATGATGTGTTCTTCGTCTCGGCGCTGACCGGCGACGGGATACCTGAACTCAAGGCGCGCCTCGCGGCGCTCATGCCGAACGGGCCTTGGCACTACCCCGAGGACCAGGTCTCCGACGCCTCCGAGCGCCTGCTCGCGGCCGAAGTCACCCGCGAGCAGCTCTACCGCCAGCTGCACGACGAGTTGCCCTACGACAGCGCGGTCCGCCCCGAGAGCTATCAGGTGCGCAAGGACGGCAGCGTCGAGATCCACCAGCAAATCGTCGTCGGCCGCGACAGCCAGAAGCCGATTGTCCTCGGCAAGCGCGGGGCGCGGATCAAGGCCATCGGCGAGGCGGCGCGCAAGGAGCTGAGTGAGATGCTCGGGGCGAAGGTACACCTCTTCCTGCACGTCAAGGTGGACGAACGCTGGGCCGAGAGCCGCGAGATTTACGAAGAGATAGGACTCGACTGGGTACGCTAGAGGGCATGGAGGCAGCCCTTTCGCACCGCGCCTTGCTGCGCCACGACGAGGTGATGAAGGCCAGCATGGCCGCGCGCAGCCGGGCGATATCCCCCACCTGGCTCGGACTCATGCTGGGGACCGCTTTGTTCGTCGCGGTCTGGGCCGGGCCACTGTTGGCCTTCTGGTTCGTCCAGCAGCTGCCGTTCGAATTGATGTTCGCGATCGGCCCCAGCCTGCCGACCGTGATCACGGCGCTGCTCGCCTTGATTGCGGTGTTGATCGTCGGATCGGTCCAGAACTGGGCGGTCCGCCGAGCCTACCTCGGGAACTTCGTCAAGTTGGGCATTCCGACCGAGATCGAAGCGCTGTTCGAGATTCTGCCCGAGGGATTGCGCCTCTCGACCGACCGGCTCACGATCTTCCCGAAGTGGCGAGCGGTCGACACGGTCGAGCGAGCGGAGAGCGGTTGGGTGCTCTCTGCGGACCAGCTGACATTCCTGGTCCCGCAGGCGAGCTTCGCCGACAGGGATGTCGAGCGCGCCTTCCTGGCGGCGGTAGTCGACAGGCTGACCCCGGAAGGCAGGGCGCGGAGCCCCGAGGCCGTCGCCTTCGGGGGCTCAGTCGCCGCGTAGCGTCGCCATCGTCCCGCCGGCCCGGGTAACGCTCTTGTAGCGCGCCAGGCTGCACAGCGCCGCGACGACCGCAAGCGCGATCGCCACGAACAAGGGCGTGGCCCCCAGCCCCGCCCCACCCGCCAGCAGGATGCCGACGGTTACCGCGGCCATCGTCTGCCCGAGCAGCCGCGAGGTCGACAGCAGCCCGCCGGCCGCCGCCGCACGGTCGCGCGGGGCCTGGCCGATCAGCAGCCGCGAATTGGGGGCGAAGAACAGGCCGAAGCCGAGCGCCGTCAGGCTCAGGCGCCACGCGATGGCCCACTCACCGGGGCTATCGGGCATGAAAGCGAGCAGCAGCAGGCCGGAGATCGCGATCGCCATGCCGGCGACGCCGAGCTTGGTCGGGGCGATGCGGTCGCTCATCCAGCCCGCGAGCGGAGCGATGACCAGCATCGTCAGCGGGAACGGCAACAGCAGCAGGCCGACTTCCTCGGGCGAGTAGCCCATCGTCAGCTGCAGCCGAAACGGCAGCGACAGCATCAGCGAGCCGGCGGCGACGAAGCAGGCGATCGCGCCCAGCGCGGAGAGGCCGAGCACCGGCTTGGCCAGCAGGTCGACCGGCACGACCGGCGCCGTGCGCGACTTTTCGCGGCGGACGAGCAGCATCGCCGAGACCGCGCCGAGGACCGCCAGCGTGGTGCCGAGAGCGGCATCGTCGTGCGTCGCGAGCTGCAGGCCGCCGATCAGCAGCAGCATCGTCGCCGCGCTCCAGATCCCGCTGAGCCATTCGGCAGGCCGGTCGCGCCGCACGGGATCGGGCAGCGAGCGCCCGAGCAGCAGCGATACGACCGCAAACGGCGCGGCGGCCGCGAAGACCCACTGCCACGCGGCATGGCCCACGATGAACCCGCCGAGTGTCGGCGCCAGTGCCGATGACGAGGCGACGATCACGCTGTTGATCCCCATCCCGCTGCCGAGCTGGCGCGAGGGATAGATCTGCCGGAGCATCGCCGCCGAGACCGAAAGCGCCATTCCCGCTCCGAGCGCCTGCAACGCGCGCAGCGTGAGCAGCACGAACAGGTCGGTCGCGAACAGACACAGCGCGGATGCCACGAGAAAGAGCGCCTGCCCGTATTGATACAGCCGCCGGTGCCCCATCCGGTCGCCGAGGCTGGCGAACGGCAGCAGCACCATCACCAGGACCAGCTGGTAGATCGTGACGACATTGGTGACGACCGCGTCGGTTACCCCGAGGTCGCGCGCAATCGTCGGCAGCGCGACGTTGGCGACCGCGCCGTCGAGCACTAGGAGCGCCGTGCCGAAACTGATCGCCGCGATCGCCCAGTAGCGGCGCGGCTTGGGCAGGCCGTCCGTCGCGGCGGCTGCCGCCGGCGCGGCGGGCTGGTCCGTTTCGTTATCGCGCGCCTGCAGCATTGCTGCCATGTGACGGCCGGCAGGCCGGGTTTCAAGCCATCAGGCCGCAGGCCAGAGCCGGTTGATCACGGCGAGCACCAGCAACAGCGTCACCCCGAGGCGCAGGCTCCAGCCGATCAGTTTCTTCTCCACCGGCAGCAGCGGGCTTGGCGCAGTGCTCCGAGCATCTGCCCCCTAACGCTTCTTGGCGATGCCGATCCCGTCCGCCTTGGCCCGATCCCTGGTCGACTCCTCGGTCCGGCCCAGCGCCTTGGCAATTTCCTTGAGGCCCTTGCCCTTGGCCGCCAGCGTGCGCAATTTGCCGACCTCTTCCGAGGTCCACGGCTGGCGGTGGCGGGCGAACTTCTCGCTCACGCCTTGGCCTTTTTCGCCGGCGCCTTCTTCCGCCCGCCCTTCTTCTTCGCCGGGCCCTTCGCCGCCCGCGCATCGATCAGCGCGACCGCCTGCTCGGCGGTGACGTCCTCGGGCTTGAGGTCCCTGGGCAACGTGGCGTTGGTCGCCCCGTCGGTGACGTACGGCCCGTAGCGGCCCGGCATGACCTTGATCTCACCACCGCTGGTCGGGTGCGCGCCGAGCGTCTTGATCGGCTCGGCCTTGGCCCGGCCGCCGGCGCCGCCCTTGCGGTTGGCGGCTTCGGCGAGCAGCGTGACGGCAGCGTTCATGCCGGTCTCGAACACCTCGCGGGTCGAACCGAGCTTGGCGTACTTGCCGTCGTGCGCGAGGTAAGGGCCGTAGCGGCCGATGCTGGCGGTGATCGTCTGGCCGGTCTCGGGATGCGAGCCGATCTCGCGCGGCAGGCTGAGCAGCTTGATCGCCCATTCGAGATCGAATTCCGGCAGGTCCTTGGGGATCGACGCGCGCTTGGCGTCCTTGCCCTCGCCCATCTGGACGTAAGGTCCGAAGCGGCCGGTCTTGCGGTGGATCTCGAGCCCGGTCGCCGGGTGTCGGCCCATCGCCTCATCTTCCTCGCCGTCTTCCCCATTGGGCTGGCCGAACTTGCGGCGAAATGCGCACTCGGGGTAGTTCGAGCAGGCGATGAACGCGCCGAAGCGGCCGCCGCGCAGCGACAGCCGTCCGCCGCTGCGCCCTTCGGCCAGGCACTTCGGGCATTGCCGCGGATCGCCACCGTCGGCCTGCGGCGGGAACAGGTAGTCCGACAGGAACTCGTCGAGCACCTCGGTGACTTCCGAGGGCTTGCGCTCCATCACCTCATCGCTCTTGGGCTTGAAGTCGCGCCAGAACTGCTCGAGCACGGCCTTCCACGCGGCGCGCCCGCCCGAGACGTCGTCGAGCTCCTCCTCCATTTCGGCGGTGAAGTCGTAGGCCACGTAGCGCGGAAAGAAGCGCTCGAGGAAGGCGGTCAGCAGGCGGCCCGAGTCCTCGGCGAAGAAGCGGTTCTTCTCCATTCGCACGTATTCGCGGTCGCGCAGCGTCTGGATGGTCGAAGCGTACGTCGAGGGCCGGCCAATGCCGAGCTCCTCGAGCCGCTTGACCAGGCTCGCTTCGGAATAGCGCGGCGGCGGCTGGGTGAAGTGCTGCTCGGCGCTGACGCCGAGCTTGGCCGGCGAGTCCCCCCCGCGCATTACCGGCAGCAGCGTGCCGTCCTCGTCGTCATCGCCCTTCTGGTCGCGGCCTTCCTCGTAAACCGCGAGGAAGCCGGGGAACTTGACCACCTGCCCGGTCGCGCGCAGTTCGTGGCGGCCGGTCGGGTCGCGCAGCGTCACCGTGGTCCGCTCGAGGCTCGCGGCGGCCATCTGGCTCGCCATCGCACGCTTGAAGATCAGGTCGTAGAGCTTGGCTTCATCGCCCGAACCGGCGTGGCTGCGGTTGAAGTCGGTCGGGCGGATCGCCTCGTGCGCTTCCTGCGCGTTCTTGGCCTTGGTCTGGTAGATGCGCGGCTTCTCGGGGAGGTAGTGCCCGTCGAACCGGTCGGCGATCGCCCGGCGACAGGCCGAGATCGCACTGCCGTCCATCTGCACGCCGTCGGTACGCATGTAGGTGATCGCGCCCGCCTCGTAGAGCGTCTGCGCCAGCCGCATCGTATGGCTCGCCGAATAGCCGAGCTTGCGCGCCGCCTCCTGTTGCAGCGTCGAGGTGGTGAACGGCGGCGCCGGGTTGCGCTTGAGCGGCTTGGTCTCGACCTGCTCGACCGTGAACCGCGCACCCTCGACCGCTGCCCTCGCGCGCTCGGCGGTGCCCTGGTCGCCGATCGACAGCCGCTCGAGCTTCTGCCCGTCGAACGTTACCAGCCGCGCGTCGAACTCGGTCCCGTCGTGCTGCATGCGCGCGACGACCGACCAGTATTCCTGCGGCCGGAACGCCTCGATCTCGCGCTCGCGGTCGACGATCAGGCGCAGCGCGACCGACTGCACGCGCCCCGCGCTCTTGGCTCCGGGCAGTTTGCGCCACAGCACCGGCGAGAGGGTGAAGCCGAACAGGTAGTCGAGCGCGCGCCGCGCGAGGTAGGCGTCGATCAGGTCGGTGTCGAGCTCGCGCGGATGCGCCATCGCCTCGGTCACGGCGTCCTTGGTGATCGCGTTGAAGGTCACCCGCTCGACCGCCTTCGGCAGCGCCTTGCGCTTCGCGAGCAGCTCCTGCACGTGCCACGAAATCGCCTCGCCCTCGCGGTCGGGGTCGGTGGCGAGGATCAGCCGGTCGGCCTGTTTGGCCGCGTCGGCGATCTCCTTCACGCGGGAGACCTTGTCCTTGTAGGTCTCCCAGTCCATCGCGAAGCCCTCGTCGGGCCGCACCGAGCCGTCCTTCGGCGGCAGGTCGCGCACATGGCCGTAACTCGCGAGGACCTTGTAGTCCTTGCCGAGGTACTTCTCGATGGTCCTCGCCTTGGCGGGAGATTCGACGATAACGAGCTGCATAGGTGGCGCGGCAATCCCTTACGTGTGCACGTACGCGCGAGGGTGGTGGGGTTCGGCGCGGTTCGTCAAGCGGGCGTCAGGCAAAGACTTCGCTGAGCGCCTCTCCCTCGTCGTGAACCAGCCGGTAGACAGCAATCCCGAACGCAGCGAACACCGCGCCCGACGCAGCCTCGATGAAGGCCGAGGCGACGTTGACGATCTGCTCGCTCGTGGAGGCTAGCAGGCCTCCGATCACGCCGGAGATCACGCTTAGTCCGACGAACACGATGATGGCGGCGAAGAAGATCGCCCATCCATGGCCACTGGTGGCGTTCCAGCTCGCACGGAGCGAACCCGTCACTCCTTCGCCCGCTCCGATCAGGAACCCCGACGCGGCAGACCAGCGTACGAGCAGGAATATCCCCGGCACGATCAGCAGGAGCAGCCCAAACACGACGGCGATCGTCGAGACGATACTCATGCCGACGTATGGCCAGAAGAGCCCGCCGCCGGTGGCCAGGCGTCCCCTGGCTGAGAGAAAACGTGTCAGCAGGAGGTAGGTCCCGACCACGTCGACGACTGTTGTGAACAGTTCGAACAGCGTAGCCTGGGGTGTCCGGCCCGTTCTGATCGAGAAGCCGTAGTCCCAGAGACCGCCGGTCGTATCGGTGAGGCCCGCCACGACGCCCATGGCCACCAGTCCGCCAATTGCGAGCGTGTAGAGCGCTACTTCACGGCCGGCACCGCCGAGCAACGCGAAGAGTTCGCCGAGGATGCCTCCGACGTTCAGCTCGTTCTTCAAGCTCCCCCTCCGTTTTCGCCGATGCGCTAAGCGACCTTCAGCGAGACACGACCCCCGGCATGGCGTTCTAGCCGCCCGGCGATCTCAAGTTCAAGCAGGGCCAGCTGCACCGCTCCGGTGCCGGCGCCGCTCTGGCGGACGAGTTCGTCGGTGCCGACGGGCGCGGTCGTCAGCAGCGCTGCAATGTCGGCCGATTCCTCGGGTAACGGTTCGGTTTCGGCAAACGGCTCGGCCGGCATCGCGCGCACCGCCGATTTCGGCGCGCCGTCGAAGCCGCTCAGCAGCTCGATCACGTCCTCGGGCGCCTGCACCAGCACCGCGCCTTCGCGGATAAGCTGGTTGCAGCCCTGGCTGCGCGCATCGAGCGGGCTGCCCGGGATCGCCATGACCTCGCGCCCCGCCTCTCCGGCGAGCCGCGCGGTGATCAGTGAGCCGGATTTCGGCGCAGCCTCGACCACCAGCGTGCCGAGCGCGAGCCCGGCGATGATCCGGTTGCGGCTCGGAAAGTGACTGCCGCGCGGCTCGGTGCCCGGAGGCTGCTCGGCCACGAGCAAGCCTTCGGTAGCGACGCGCTCCTGCAGGTCTGTGTGCTGCGGCGGGTAGGCGACGTCGATCCCGCTGGCGATCACCCCGATCGTCGCCGGCAGTGCGCCTTCGTGCGCTGCGCCGTCGATCCCGCGCGCCAGGCCCGAGACCACGGCGAAGCCGCCCTCGGCCAGCGCCCGGGCAAAGTCGCGCGCCAGCTTGACCGCCGCAGCCGAAGCGTTGCGCGCGCCGACGATCGCCACGCAGGGCCGCCTCGCCAGCGACAGGTCGCCGCGAACGGTCAGGATCGGCGGCGCCCCCTCGAGCTCGCCCAGCAGCCGGGGGTATTCGGGCATGTCGTGGAACAGGTAGCGCGCGCCCGCGGTGCGGAGTGCGTCCACCTCGCCCTCGATCCGCGCGACCGGCGCCGGGCGGTAGTCGCGCCCGCCACGCGCCGCGAGTTCAGGCAGCGCCTCGAGCGCCGCCGTGGCTGAGCCGAACCGGCGCAGCAGTTCGGCGTAGGAGATCGGTCCGATGTTGGGTGAGCGCAGCAGGCGGATGCGGGCGAAGGCTTCGTCCTGCGCGAGGCCCGCCTCCGCGGTCATTTCCCGCCGCCGACCCGTGGCTCGGTCCCGGCGCGCAGCCGGGCGATGTTGCTGCGGTGCAGCCAGACCACGAGCGCTGCAATCGCCACCAGCACCGGCACGAATTCCATGCGCCCGGTCGCCGCGGCCGCGATCGGTGCCACCACGGCCGCGCTCATCCCGCCAACCGAGGAAATCCGCGTCGCCGCCAGCATCGCCAGCCAGACGACGGCGTAAGCCAGCCCGATCGGCCAGGCGAGGCCCAGGCAGGCACCGAGCGTGGTCGCCACCCCCTTGCCGCCCTTGAAACGCAGCCAGACGGGAAAGCAGTGCCCGAGCACCGCCCCGATCGCCGCGAGCGGCGCACCGTCCGGAAGGTAGTGCCACGCCAGCCAGACCGCCGCGAACCCCTTGGCGCCGTCGAGCAGCAGCGTCGCCGCAGCGAGGCCCTTGCTTCCGGTACGCAGCACGTTGGTCGCGCCGATGTTGCCCGAGCCGATGCCGCGGATGTCGCCCTTCCCCGCCGCCAGGGCCAGCAGCAGTCCGAACGGGACCGATCCGAGCACGTAGCCGAGCAACAGAGCGAGCAACCAGTCCATAGCCTCCCCGATGTTTCGCCCTCGATACTTCGGGACCTTGCACTTCGTCAGGTGGAATACAATCCGAACCCGATCCGATATTGGGGTACCAGACGGGTGCGGTTGGTACCGGCGCCCCGTTCGCGTAGGTAACGCCCTGATGGCGACCCATGCGAGGATCGACGCGCGCACGCAGGCGGCGCTGGCGCGGCTGACCGATAACGAAAAGGAATGCCTGCGTCGCAGACTGCGTCAGCAGACCGCCAAGGAAATGGCGCTGGAGCTCGGCGTCTCCCCGCACGCGGTCGAGAAGCGGCTCAAGATGGCGCGGGCCAAGCTCGGCCTGTCGTCGTCGCTCGAGGCGGCGCGGCTGCTCGCCTCAACCGAGGAGTACCGATGGATGGGACCCAGTCCGGCGGACCTCGCCTCGGCCGGATCCAGGGGCAAGACGCGACACGGCCTCTTCGCTCTGGGAGTTCTAACGATGACCCTCGTTGCTGCAGTCCTTTTCGCCGTCGTGGCACAGGCCCCGGTCACAGGAGGATCGGTCCCGCCGGTATCGGAGGGCGCCGCCGCCACTCCTGCGGCGCACGAAGCCGCCGCTCTTCCGGCCGGTCATGTCGCTCCGAGCGAGGCGGAAATCGTCCACATGACGCAAACCACCTTCCATCATGTCGACGCCGACAACTCGGGCTACATCGATGGCCTGGAATCGCCGATCACTCCAATGGAAGGCCCGCAGCCGGTCTATCGGCGCGACGAGCAAGGTAACGTCGTCCCGACCGGCGAGACGATCGTGCAGAACGCCGACGAGGTCCGCGCCGAGTTCTACCGGCGCGCCGACAGGGATGGCGACGGGCGCATTTCCTATCCCGAATTCCACCACTGGTCGAAGCCCAATCTCGTGCGCAACGGCATCCCGGCCCGGTGGCAGGAAGAAATCCGGAGCTGGATGTCCCCCGACGGTTGACGCTGCGGTGCAGGCTCGGCCATCGCCGCGAAGCGATGGTCGATCCTGCCGCCCCGATCCTGCTGTTCGATTCCGGCGTCGGCGGGCTCACCGTGCTCGCCGAGCTGCGCAAGCTGCTTCCGCA
Source organism: Sphingomonadales bacterium (assembly GCA_044506565.1). Classification (GTDB taxonomy): domain Bacteria; phylum Pseudomonadota; class Alphaproteobacteria; order Sphingomonadales; family Sphingomonadaceae; genus Croceibacterium_A. The sequence goes on from JBIQKN010000031.1 coordinate 25,279, forward strand.
GGCGCCGGTGATATATGCCGCCGACACCGCCGGCCTGCCCTACGGCGAGAAGACCGAGGCCGAAGTCGCCGCGCGCGTAGCCGGGCTGCTCGGGCGTCTCTCCGAGCGCTACGCGCCGCGGCTGATCACGATCGCCTGCAACACCGCCTCGACGATCGCGCTCGGTATGGTGCGCGACGTGTTGCAAGTGCCGATCGTCGGCACGGTGCCCGCGATCAAGCCCGCGGCGGCGGCGACAAGGACCGGCGTGATCGGTCTGCTCGGTACCGCGGCGACGATCCGCCAGGGCTACGTCGACCGGCTGCAGGCCGAGTTCGCCGCCGACAAGGTGCTGATCCGCCACGCCTGCCCCGCGCTCGTCGAGGCGGCCGAAGCCAAGCTGCGCGGAGAGACGCCCGACCCCGCGGTGTTCGCCGCGGCCGCGGCGGGTCTGCGCAGCCATCCCGAGGGCGATCGGATCGACACGGTCGTCCTCGCCTGCACCCACTTCCCGCTGGTCGCGGACGAATTGCGCGCAGCGCTCGGGCCGGACATCGCCTTCGTCGACGGCGCCGCGGGCATCGCCAGGCGGATGGCGTTTCTCACGCAAGGTCAGCCTTTTATCCGTAAGTCTCCGGATACCGCCGTGTTCACCGGCGACCTATCCGGCCTCGCCACGTTGCGGCCGGCGCTGGCCGCCCACGGCCTCGAGGAGATCGAACGGCTCTAATGCGAATCCTTCGCAAACTCCGCGCTTTAAACCCGGCGCTCCATCCCTTAAGTGGCGCGGGACTCACCGGCCGCACGGGGTCGCGGCGCGAATACGGACAAGTCCGCTGAACTACGATCACATCTTCGACCAGGCGATCCAGCGCCTCCACGCGGAGGGTCGCTACCGCGTGTTCATCGACATCCTGCGCAACAAGGGCGCCTACCCCGACGCGCGCTGCTTCGCCGGCCACAATGGCCCCAAGCCGATCACCGTCTGGTGTTCGAACGACTACCTCGCGATGGGCCAGCACCCCAAGGTCATCGCGGCGATGGAAGAGGCGCTGAACGACGTCGGCGCTGGTTCCGGCGGCACGCGCAACATCGGCGGCAATACCCACTACCACATCGAGCTCGAGAAAGAGCTGGCCGACCTCCACGGCAAGGAGGCAGCGCTGCTGTTCACCAGCGGCTATGTCTCCAACGATGCGACGCTGTCGACGCTCGCCAGGCTGCTTCCCGGCTGCGTGACCTTCTCCGACGAGATGAACCACGCGAGCATGATCGCCGGCATCCGCAATTCCGGCTGCGAGAAGCGCATCTTCCGCCACAACGATGTCGCACATCTCGAAGAACTGCTTGCTGCCGAAGACCCGAACGTGCCGAAGCTGATCGCCTTCGAAAGCGTCTACTCGATGGACGCCGACGTGGCCCCGATCCACGCGTTCTGCGATCTCGCCGACAAGTACAACGCGCTGACCTACATCGACGAGGTCCATGCGGTGGGCATGTACGGCGCGCGCGGCGGTGGCATCACCGAGCGCGACGGGGCCGCGCATCGGATCGACATCATCGAGGGCACGCTGGGCAAGGCGTTCGGCGTGATGGGCGGCTACATCGCCGCCGACACCCGCATCGTCGACTGCATCCGCAGCTATGCTCCGGGGTTCATCTTCACCACCTCGCTGAGCCCGGTGCTGGTCGCCGGCGTGCTCGCGGCGGTCAGGCACCTCAAGGAAAGCTCGGTCGAGCGCGAGGCGCAGCAGGCAGCCGCAGCGGAACTCAAGCGCCAGTTCCGCGACGCCGGCCTGCCGGTGATGGATTCGACCACTCACATCGTTCCGCTGATGGTCGGCGATCCGGTTCGCGCCAAGAAGATCAGCGACATCCTGCTCGCGGAATACGGCGTATACGTGCAGCCGATCAACTTCCCGACCGTGCCGCGCGGCACCGAACGTCTGCGCTTCACGCCGGGCCCGGCGCACACGCCGGAAATGATGGCCGAGTTGACCAGCGCGCTGCTCGAGATCTGGGACCGCCTCGAGCTGCAGCTGCGGAAGGCCGCCTGAACCGTCGTGCCGGTGCCGCTCGAAGGGGGCGGCTAAACCGATCGGCAACCGAACCCACCAGATGGCACCGATTGCTGCCCCGTATCGTGTGGTGCCGGCTTACCACAGTTGATTTATAAACTGTATCTCAGGATACATTTGCGTTGCGCGATCCCGAACCGGAGCTAACGCCCCGCCGTGGGGAGGCTTCGGTGACGCTGAACGAGATCGTCGGTTACCGCCTGGACATGGCTCGTTGCGCGGCGCTGCGCAGCGTTCACCGAGTGCTGGCCTACACCGGCTTCCGCCCCGCCGACACCACGGCGCTGCTGACGATCCACGACCATCCCGGCTGCGACCAGACCGAACTCGGTCGCGCGCTGGCCGGCAACCGCTCGGTCGGAATGAAGGTCGCGAGCCGGCTCGAGGAACGCGGGCTGCTGGTCCGCGGCCCCGGCCGCGACCGGCGGAGCAAAGGGCTCTACCTCACGCCGAAAGGTGAGGCAGCGTTAGCCTGCCTGCTCGATCGCCACGCCCTGGCCGAGGAACGCCTCGCCGCCGCTCTCGAGCCGGGCGAGCGCGAGACGTTGCTTATGCTGCTGGGCAAGGTCGAACAGGCCGTGCTCGAGGAGGAAGCGGCGCTCGCCGTTCCGGCTCAGGAGGCTGCCTAGCCGAATTTCACTCGAGCGCGGCGGTCCGGCTCGTCGCGCCGATCATCGAAGGGGAGAATGCCGTGAACAAGCGATTGGTTTGGCTGAGTTCGTCCGCCCTGGCGTTGGTTGCAGCGCTGCCCGCCGCCGCCCAGGACGGCGCCCCGGCACCCGCGGAGGAGGCGTCCGAGGAGGGCGCGATCTTCGTGACGGCGCAGTTCCGCGAGCAGAACCTGCAGGATACGCCGCTCGCGATCACCGCGGTCAACGCCGAAATGCTCGAGGCGCGCAGCCAGACCGACATCAGTCAGGTAGCCAATCAGGCGCCTTCGGTGACGCTGAAGCCGCAAGGCGCCGCGTTCGGCCCCTCGCTCGCCGCCAACATCCGCGGCGTCGGGCAGTACGACTTCAACCCGGCGCTCGAGCCCGGCGTGGGCCTCTACGTTGACGACGTCTACTATGCGACGCTGACCGGATCGATCTTCGACCTGCTCGATCTCGAGCGCGTCGAGATCCTGCGCGGCCCGCAGGGCACGCTCGCCGGGCGCAATTCGATCGGCGGCGCGGTCAAGCTCTATTCGCAGCGTCCGGAAGGGACCAACACGGGCTCGATCTCGGCAGCTTACGGGAGCCGCAACCGCGTCGACCTCAGGGGCAGCTTCGATTTCAACCTCGCCCAGGGTATCGATGCGCGCGTTGCCGGCGTCGCCAAGCGGCAGGACGGTTACGTCAAGCGGCTCGACTTCGGCTGCGTCTATCCGATGGGCGGCGGCGACACGCTGCCGGCCGATGCACCGATCAATGCCGGTGGGGAAATCAACCCGGCGGTGGGCGGCATTCCCGCGCAACTGCCCTCGAACAGCAACTGCGTGCTCGCCGACGAGGGCGAGGTCGACTACATGGGCCTGCGCGGCCAGCTCCGGCTGCGGCCGACCGACACGGTCGATATCAACATCATCGCCGACTACACGATCGACGACCGCTGGCAGGTAGGCTCGGTACTGCTCGAGACCTATTACCCTAACGGCGAACTGGCGAGCCCGCATTTCCCGCTGCCGGCTATCCCGCCCTATGTCGGCGCGCCGACGAACCCGACGCGCGACATCAATCCCTACGGTCCGGGTATCGCCTACGATACGCGCTTCGTCTGCGGGCCGTATTGCAACTTCGCCAGCTACACCAACGACCCGGACACGACCTGGCCGCTGCGCGACAGGGCCGACGGGCGGATCAAGTTCGAAGGCTGGGGGATTTCCGGCCAGCTCGACTGGGATATCTCGGACAGGCTGCAGCTGGTCTCGATCACGGCCTATCGCGAGTACACCTCGAACTTCGAGAACGACAACGACACGTCGCCGCTGGCGCACAGCCTCGGCTACGGGCCACTGACGTTCGAATTCTTCAGCCAGGAGCTGCGCCTCAACGGCGCGTTCGGCGCGAACGACGAGGTCGAGTGGACGATAGGCGGCTATTACAGCGACCAGACCTCGGTCTACACCTCGTTCCAGGGCCTGCGAGGCTCCGGCCTGCGGTTCGTGCAGAGCGATCCTGTCGACCTCGAAAGCAAGGCGCTGTTCGCCAACGTCGGCTGGACGCCGATCGACCCGCTGACGATCAACGCCGGCATCCGCTACACCGAGGAAGACAAGACCTACACTTACGTGCGGCGGAACCCGGAGGGAGGCGTCGCCGGACCGCCGTTGACCGCGCTGGACGGCCTCGTCGGCGAGGCCTCGGCCGAGCGCGTCGATTATCGCATCGCCGCGCAGTACCGCTGGACCGACGAGTTCATGACCTACGCGCAGTTCGCCACGGGCTTCAAGGGCGGCGGCGTGAATCCGCGGCCGTTCTTCCCGCAGCAAGTGCTGCCGTTCGGTCCTGAAAAGCTGGAGTCGTGGGAAGCAGGCTTCAAGAGCGACCTGTTCGACCGACGTGTGCGGTTCAACATGGCGGCATTCTACAGCAAGTACAGCGACATCCAGCTTACGCTAACCAACTGCACGGTGCAGGCCGGCGTCGGTTTCGGCGCTCCATGCGCCTTGCCGGTCAACGCCGGCGATGCCGAAATGAAAGGTATCGAGGCCGAGGCGACGCTGCGGCCGATCGAAGGGCTGTTGATCGACGCCTCGGCCGCGTACCTCGACTTCGATTACAAGGAGTTCGCCAGCTTCGACACTCCAACCGGCCCGGTCAGCGTCGGCGGCCCGACCAACATCAACGCCCCGCAGTTCGGTGACTACCCGGCCTTCACGCCGCGGTGGAAATGGAGCGTCGGCGCGCAGTACGAAATCCTGCTGGGCAACGCGGGTTCGCTGACGCCGCGCTTCGACGCGGCCTACCAGGGCGACGTCCACACCAACCCGATCAACCGCGAGAGCAACCGGATCGACGACTACGTGATCGCCAACGCCCGGCTGACCTGGCGCAACGCGGACGAAGACCTCGAAGTGGCACTCGAGGTCACCAACCTGTTCGACGAGTACTACTTCCTGACGATCAACGACCAGACGACCGGCGCCCAGGGCTACACCAACGCCCAGCCCGGTCGGCCGCGCGAATGGGCGGTGAGCGTGAAGAAGAAGTTCTAGGGATCGGAGCCGCCGGGCGCGGGACCGGTGTCGGCGCCATCGCGCCGCGCCGGGACCGCCCCGGTTGACCGCCCTGCTCCAGGACGTTTCGGCGAAACGCCCGGCGCGCCGGTTCGCGCCGCGCTCGAACTAGTTCTTCGCCGAGTTGATGGCGTCCTGGCCCGCCTGTCCGACCGACTGGATGTCCCTGCCGGCGCCCTTGACCGCGTTGCAGCCGGTCACGGCCAGCGCGGCGATCACAAGGGCGGTAATCGAAGCTCTGCGCATCGCTTGCCCTCTGCCTTTACACGCACCGGGTCATAGCCTGCTCAGCGCAGGCTGACCACGTTCTCGCTGTGGCGCGGGTCCGCGCGGTCACCGCGATAGAGGCTCTCCATCGGCTCGTCCTCGACCACCACCGCCTCGGCCGTGCCGAAGCCGTTGAAGCGGGTCTTCATCGCCGCACCGTAGGCGCCGAGCATGCCGATTTCGATCCAGTCGCCGGCCTGGATGTCGGCCGGCAGCATGAAGGGGCCCTTCATGTAGTCGGCGTCGTCGCAGGTCGGACCGTAGAACGCGAAGGCCTCGAGCGGCTGGGTCAGGTCATCCTCGAGCGCGCGCACCGGGAAGCGCCAGCCGACGTGCGCCGCGTCGAACAGCGCGCCATAGGCGCCGTCGTTGATGTAGAGTTCGTCGCCGCGGCGCTTCTCCACCTTGACGATCAGCGAGCTGTACTCGGCGCACAGCGCGCGGCCGGGCTCGGCCCACAGCTCGGCCGAGTACGAGATCGGCAGCATCTCGAAGTGGCGGTGGATCAGCGCGAAGTAATCCTCCAGCGGGGGCGGTTCCATGCCGGGGTAGGAACTCGGGAAGCCGCCGCCGACGTCGACGATGTCGACAGTTACCGCCGCCTCGACGATCGCCGCGCGCACGCGCTCCATCGCCTGGACGTAGGCGAACGGCGTCATCGCCTGGCTGCCGACGTGGAAGCAGACGCCGAGCGCGTCGCAATGCTGGCGAGTCGCCTGGAGAAGCGACGCAGCATCAACGAGATCGGTACCGAACTTCGCAGCGAGCGACAGCTCCGAGTGCTCCGACGAGACCCGCAGGCGCACGAGCAGGTTGAGGTCCTGCGCCGGCGTCCCGTCCTCGGCGGCGGTCGCCTTGACGATCTTGGCCAGCTCCTCGTGCGTGTCGAGGCTGAAGGTCCGCACGCCGTGCCGGTGATAGGCCTCGGCGATCGCGCTCTGGGTCTTCACCGGATGCATGAAGCACGGCGTCGCCGTGGCCGGCAGCACCTCGCGGACCAGCCGGACCTCGGCGATCGAGGCCACGTCGAAGTGTGTGATTCCCGAATCCCACAGGATCTGCAGCAGTTCGGGCGAGGGATTCGCCTTTACCGCATACATCGACTTGCCCGGAAACTTCTCGGCGAAGAAGCGGGCGGCGCGCGCGGCGGCGTGCGGGCGATTGCAGATCACGGGTTCGTCCGGCGCGAGGGCGCGAACTACAGCCTTGGCGTCAGGATGATGGTGCAACTCAAGGGACCCCCAACAAAACAGTGTGATACAAGCTGCCTTGCGGTTGGAAGTCCCCATGGGGCAGCGAAGAGGCGCGCATATATGCCGCTGCCGGTGAACTGCAAGTGAAAATGGAACGGTTGCGGTGCAATTGCGGTGGATAGCGCATGAGCCGCGCCGAGCGTCATCCCGCCTTTGCCGCGTCGAACCGCTCCCTCGCCGCCTCTATCCGCGCGAGATTTTCCTCGGCCCAGGTCCACACTCCGCAGAACGCCTCCCCGAGGCTGTAGCCGAGCTCGGTCAGCCGGTAGTCGACTCGCGGCGGGATCACCGGGTGCACGGTCCGCGTCACCAATCCGTCGCGCTCCATCTGGCGCAACGTCTGCGTCAGCATCTTCTGGCTGATTCCCGGAACCGCTCGCCCGACCTGCGTGAAGCGCAGCTCGCCCTGGTCCGCCAGCGCCTCGAGGATCAGCATGGTCCACTTGTCCGCCACCTGGCCGATGACGTCGTTCACCAGCGCGTCGACCCGCGGGTCGCTGTCGGGCCAGGGTTTCGGCGGGGCGACGGTCATGGTCACTCTCCAAACGGTAAGTATAAATCTTTTCGGTGCCTTCTTCCGAGAGGAGAGTATCGCGTTACATGGAACGGCCTCAACCCCGAATCGGAGGCAACCCATGAAACTCACCGGAAACACCATCCTCGTCACCGGAGGAGGCTCGGGCATCGGCGAGGCGCTCGCGCATCGGCTGCACGACCTCGGCAACACCGTGATCGTCGCGGGCCGGCGGCGCGACGCCCTCGAGCGGGCGATCGCCGGCCGCGCGAACATGGCAGCGATGACTCTCGACTTGGAGAGCGCGGAAAGCGTCGCCGAATTCGCGAGGCGCCTGCTCGCCGAGCAGCCGGACCTCAACGTGGTGGTCAATAACGCCGGCATCATGCGCTACGAGAACATCGCCACCCGGCGTGACCTCGCGGATGCCGAGGCGACGATCGTCACCAACCTGCTCGGCCCGATCCGGCTGATCGATGCGCTGGTCGATCACCTCGCGGCGCAGGCCGACTCGGCAATCGCCAACGTCACGTCGGGCCTCGCCTTCGTGCCGCTGGTCGCCACCGCGACCTACTCTGCGACCAAGGCCGCGCTGCACAGTTACACCGTCTCGCTGCGCGAGGCGCTGAAGGGCCGCGTCGAAGTGATCGAACTCGCCCCGCCCGCCGTCCAGACCGACCTCACGCCGGGCCAGCGCGAGGCGCGCGGCTACATGCCGCTCGACGCCTTCGCCGACGAGGTCATGGCCCTGCTTTCACAGCAACCGACCCCGCCCGAGGTCCTCGTCGAGGCGGTCAAGTTCCTGCGCTATGCCGAGGCCGAGGACCGCTTCGACGCCACGGTGACGCAGATCGCCGATTTCGTGCGCCAGTCGCGCGGGTGACGGAGGGGGCCGCCAGGCCCCCTTACGCGAACAGCTTGCTCCAGCGCCGCTCCGGCCGCGTCTTCCAGTGGCCGCGGTGGTAGGCGTCGCTGGTCAGCAGCGGGATCACGGAGCCGGCTTCGGCGAACACCATCTGCTCGATGCCGGTGTTGACCTTGCCCCAGCTCGCGGCCTCCTGCAGCGTCGACGACGAGCAGGCGCCGTCGCGCACATCGGCGACGGTGATCTGCACCGCGTACTTGTGCACCTCGACGTCCTCGTGGCCGAGGATCTCGGCGCAGACCACGGTGTCCTGGATGAAGTTCTTCGGCACGCCGCCGCCGATCATCAGCAGGCCGGTGGTGCCGGCCTTGATCTTGATCTCGGTCAGCTCGCGGAAGTCGGCCACCGAGTCGATCGTCAGGTAGGGCTTGCC
>JBIQKN010000129.1:0-4886 GCA_044506565.1 Sphingomonadales bacterium
TGGTGCCGCAGAAGGGACTCGAACCCCCGACCCCAACATTACGAATGTCGTGCTCTACCAACTGAGCTACTGCGGCACTGGTCGCGGCCCCTTATAAGGGTTCGGCGCGGCCTGCAATGGTCCCGGTCAGCCGCTTGCCCACCGCCTCAGCAGGTTGTGGTAGCAGCCGGTCAGCGCGACCACTTCGGCGCGCTCGTCGCCGAGCGACTGGGCGAGGCTGCGGATCGCGGCGTCCATGTCGAGCAGGATCGTCCGCTCGCCGTCGTCGCGCACGCGCGATTCGATCCAGAAGAATGAGGCTACCCGGCTCCCCCGGGTGACTGGCTCGACCCGGTGCAGCGAAGTGCTCGGGTAGAGGATCGCGTCACCGGCCGGAAGCTTGACTTCGTGCGCGCCGTAGCTGTCGTCGATCACCAGCTCGCCGCCGTCGTAGTCGGACGGGTCCGAGAGGAACACGGTGATCGACAGGTCGGTGCGCACGCTGGCACCGCCGCCGATGAAGCGGATCGCGTTGTCGACGTGGTTGCCGAAAGCATGCCCCTCGCTGGCATCGTAGCGGTTGAACAGCGGCGGCACGATCGCCTTCGGCAGCGCGGCCGACATGAACAGGCCGTTGGCGGACAGCGCCGCAGTGACGATCTCGCGCGCCTGCTGCCCGCGCTCGCAATCGGCGGCGAGCTGCAGGTTGTGCTTGGCGAGCCCCGACTGGACCCCGGCGGTGGTCTTGCCGTCGATCCAGCGCCCGCCGTCGATCAGGCGCCGGACCTCGGCGACCTGATCGGCGGTCAGCAGCGAGGGAATCGCGAGCAGCATGGCGCGGAAGGCTTAGAGCCTGAACGCCACCGTGGCCACCGCGCTGCGCCCGGGGCCGGGCACGAAGTGCCCGCCACCGACCTGGTCGATGTAGCGCTCGTCGAACAGGTTGTAGACGTTGAGCCTCAGCGTCGTGCCCGACATGAACTCGTAGGCGATCGTGGCGTCGGCGACCCAGTAGGGCTCGATCCGCCGGGCGTTGGTCTCGTTGGTGAACCGCTCGCCGACGTAGCGGACGCCGCCGCCGATCTCGAACCCGCCGGGCAGCTCGTAGACCGACCACAGGCTGCCGCTATGATCGGGCACGTTGCGCAGGTGGTTGCCCAGTTCGAGCGGATCGTTCGATTCGCGGATCTCGGTGTCGAGGTAGCTGTAGCTGGCGATGATCGACCAGTTCTCGGTCAGCTTGCCGGTCGCGCCGATCTCGAACCCGTCGACCCGCTGCTTGCCGGCGAGCACGATCTCCGGCTCGCCGGGCAGGCCGTCGGTGCGCGCGTTGACCTTGTCGGTGCGGAACACCGCGGCGTTGAGCAGCAGGCGGCCACCGAAGCCTTCCCACTTGGCGCCGATCTCGTAGGTCCTGCTCTTCTCCGGCTCGAGCGCGGCGAGCGCTTCCGAGACGTTGGTCTGGGTCATGTTCTCGATCGATGGATTCACCGAAGTGCCCGCGCCGGCGTAGAGGCTGAGGCGCGGCACCGGCTTCCAGGTCAACCCCGCGCGCCAGGTCACGTGCTTGTCGACTCGCCCGAACGGGCCGGTCGGCCCCGCCGGGTCGAACAGGCTCTCGTAGCGTTCCCAGCGCAGCCCGCCGGTGAACAGCAGCGTGTCGGTGAAGTGAATCGTGTCGAACAGGTAGGCCGCGATCGTGTCGGCCTCAGCCGTCACGAGGCCGTCCGGGGTGTCGACGATCGTCCCCACCCACGGTCGCTCGGGATCCGGATCGAACAGGTCTGTCGGCGTGCCCGGGGTCACCGTGCGCAGCTGGTTGCGGCTGTCCTCCCAGGCCATCTCGAAGCCCGCGATCAGGTCGTGCCGGAGCGCGCCGGTGGCGAATTCCGCATAGAGGTTGGTCTGGTTGAACCACCCGTCGTCGACCGTGTCGCGCGACTGCGTCTGTGGGTTGACCAGCGTGGTGTCGGTTCCGGCGAACCGCGGCGCCGAATAGATCGAGTCCCTGACCGCGTAGGTGTAGCGAGTTGCGTTGGCGATGCGCACGGTGTCGGTCACGTCGTGCTCGATCGCGAAAGTCGCGAGGTGCGTGCGGGTCTTCTCGTAGTCGCGCTCGGTGAGGCCGTAATAGTTGTCGAAATCGACCGGCGCCGGCTGGTCGGCGTACTCCGGCAGCGCGGTATTGGTCAGCGGAACGAACGGGATGCCGTAGTCGGGCAGGTTGTTCTGGCGCAGGTAGTAATAGGACAGGATCGCCCGGGTCGTCGAACCGAGCCCGGTCGCGATCGACGGGGCGAAGCCGATCCGCTCGCTGTCGACGAAGTCGCGGCCCGGGGCCTCGGCGTTGTGGTACAGCCCGTTGATCCTCAGCGCGGTCCCGCCACCGATTCCGAGGTCGTCCTCGCCGACGTTCACGTCGACCGTCGCCCGGCCGTAGAGCGGCAGGCCGAGCGAGCCGGTGGCCGAGACCGCGGTCATCAGCTCGGGCTGCTTGGTGAACATGTTGATGTAGCCGCCGGTCGAGCCGCGCCCGGTCTGCGCCGAGGCCGGGCCCTTGACCACCTCGACCTGCTGAATGTTGAAAGTGTCTCGGGTGTAGCTCGCGGTGTCGCGGATGCCGTCGACGAAGATGTCGTTGCGCGCGCCGAACCCGCGCAGCGTCAGGTTGTCGCCGCCCGGCCCGCCGCCGCCTTCGCCGGCCGCCATGGAGATGCCCGAGACATTGCGCAGTACGTCGCGCAGCGAGGAGACTGCCTGCTGCTCCATCACCTCTTTCGAGACGATGCTGATCGATTGCGGCGCGTCCTGCACGTCGCCGAGCCGGCTGTTGAGCGTGTTGATCCGCTCGCGCTCGCCGGTCACGACGATCGCGGAATCGTCGGCGTCCCCGAGCGCTTCCCAGTCCTGGCCGGACGGCGGCGCGGCCGCTTCGTCCTCGGCGAGCGCGCCGGTGCCGATCATCAACGTCGACCCCGCGAGCGCGAGGGCGGTTCGGCGATACGCGCGGATACCGGGACGGGTAGATAGGCGGTCGCTCATGACATTCCCTGTTGCGAATCGTTTTCAGTTGCAGCGCGGCTGATAATCATTCGCAACAAGCTTGCAACGACAAAATTTGCGGTTAGACGTCGCGGAAGACATCTAACAGGGGTTCCCCGTGGCGAAGACCACCAAGAAGCAGATCCGCGCGCTCTGGCTGCAGGTTCACAAGTGGATCGGACTGCTGCTCGCGGTCCTGATCATCCCGATCAGCCTGACGGGCTCCGCTCTGGTCTGGCACGACTGGCTCGACGCCCAGGTCGAACCGCAGCGGCACCAGGTGCTCGGCGAGGCGGCGTTGCCGCCTTCCGCCTATGCTGCCGCGGCCGCCGGCATGCTGGCGCCCGACACACGCCTCGCGACCCTGCGTTTCAGCGACGAGGGCAAGCCCGTCGTCGCGGTCGCCCAGAAGCCCTCCCAGGGCCCGCGGCCCGAGCGGACCAATTACTGGCTCGACCCGCGCGACGCTTCGCTGATCGACCAGGCCTCGGCCAACGCCGGGCTCGTGCGCGTGCTGCACGTGCTGCACGGCTCGATGATGATCCCGGGCGGCTGGGGCCGGCCGATCGTCGGCTGGGTCGGCGTGTTCATGCTGGTTTCGTCTCTCACCGGGCTCTGGCTGTGGTGGCCGCTCAGCGGAGGCTTCAAGTCGGGGCTTCGCTGGAAGCGCCGCAACACCACCAATGCCAACCTGCATTACATGACCGGGTTCTGGATCCTGATCCCGCTGGCGATGCTTTCATTCACCGGTGCGTGGATCAGCTTTCCGCGGGTGTTCAGCACGTTCGAACCGGCCGCCACGGCGCAGCGCGGGCCCGCCGGACCCGGCGGCGGTGGCCCCGGCGGACCCGCGCAGCCGCTGGTCGAGACGCAGACCCCGGTCGATGCCGCCCTCGCCGCAGCCACGCCTTACGCCTCGGGAGCGGCGCTGCTCAGCATCGGCTGGCCCAACGATCGCGACGGCCAATGGACGATCCAGTTCGCCGGCGACGAGCGGCCGGTCGAGGTCAAGGTCGCCGACGAGGGCGCCGTCGCCTCGCCGCCCGAACCGCCGCGGCCCGAGACGCTCGCCCGCAAGATGCGCCGCTGGCACGACGGGACCGACATGGGCGTCGTCTGGCAGGTCGTGATCTTCGCCGGCGGGATCATTCCGGCGCTGCTCTCGGTCACCGGCATCATCATCTGGTGGCGCGCCCGCCAGGCACGGCGCCGGTCGAAAGCGGCGCTCACGCCGGCGACCGTCTGACCGCCCTCTAGCCGGCGTCTGCTCCGGCAGGCGCCGGTGCCGCCGAATGCGCGGCGAGGAACGCGACGAAGCGCTCGAACGACAGGCGCCCGTCGCGGCTCGACAGCAGCAACTGGTACTCGTGGCCGAGCGGCGGCTCGTGTCCGGGCGGGAAGAACAGCGTGTCGACCTCGACACCCTTCGCCTCGAGCGCCTCGGCCAGCGCGTAGGACTGCGGCGCCAGCGGATCGGCGTTGCCGACCGAGATGAACGTCGGCGGGAAGGCGCTCGTCAGGTGCGGCGGCAGGCTCATGTCCGCGACGCGCGGATCGGCCGGATCGCGCGTGCCGAGGTAGGACCAGATCACGGTCCGCATGAATCCTCCGTAGGGGCTGTCGAAGTCCATCCGCGTCGGATCGTAGGGGCCGCAGAACAGCACCACCCCGCGCAAGGCGTCGCGCGTCAGGCCGGGCGTGACGCCGATGCTGCGGGCATAGCCGGGCTCGGCGATGCCGAGCGCCGTCTGCGCGGCGATCTGGGCCCCGGCCGAATCCCCGGCGAGGAAGATCCGCTGCGGGTCGAGCCCGAACGCGGTGGCGTTCTGCGCCAGCCAGGCCAGCGCCGCGTTGGTCTGCCGCAC
>JBIQKN010000130.1:0-4568 GCA_044506565.1 Sphingomonadales bacterium
TTCATCGACGTGCTCGAGCTGTTCCTCGCCGACGACGAGACGAAATCGATCATCATGATCGGTGAGATCGGCGGCAGCGCCGAGGAGGAAGCCGCGCAGTTCCTCGCCGACGAGGCGAAGCGCGGGCGAGCCAAGCCGACCGTCGGCTTCATCGCCGGCCGCACCGCCCCGCCGGGCCGCCGCATGGGCCACGCCGGCGCGATCGTCTCGGGCGGCCAGGGCGGCGCCGAGGACAAGATCGCGGCGATGGAAGCGGCCGGCATCCGCGTCGCCGCCTCGCCCAGCGAGCTCGGCACCACGCTCGACGCCCTGCTCAAGGAGCTTGCGTGAGTAGCACGCAGCCTCGACTTTCGATCCCCTCCCCCTCGAGGGGGAGGGTAGGGTGGGGGTGCTCGACGCTGGCGTCGACGCGCTGCGCGCTCCCCCACCCCCTACCCCCTCCCCGGCGGGGAGGGGAAATCCGCTCAGCAAGTCGGACCGTTCGCCATGGGTAACGAAGCGCAGACATTCCTTCCCGAGCTCGGACCGCAGGACGGCCCGCAGCCGGGCCCGAGCTGGCAACGCGCGCGCTGGCCGCTGGCCGACGCCGGCGGCGACCTCGTCGAGGCGCTCGACCCGACGACGATGAGGCTCGCCGTCAAGGAAGCCTCGGCCAAGGCCGGCAAGCCGGTCGACGAGGCCGCGATCGCGCGAGCCGCCGACGAGTCGATCCGCGCGATGATGCTCGTGCGCACTTATCGCGTGCGCGGCCACCTCGCCGCGGACCTCGACCCGCTCGGTCTGTCCAAGCTCGAGCAGCCCGAGGACCTGACCCCCGAGTACCACGGCTTCTCCGGCGAAGCGCTCGACCGCGAGGTCTACGTCGGCGGCACGCTCGGCTTCGAATGGGCGACCGTGCGCCAGATCGTCGAAACGCTGCGCAAGAACTACTGCGGCCATGTCGGCATCGAGTACATGCACATCGCCGATGTCGACGAGCGGCGCTTCCTGCAGGATCGCATCGAGGGGCCCGACAAGGTCATCACCTTCACGCCCGAGGGCAAGAAGGCGATCCTCGGCGCGGTGGTGCGCGGCGAGGAGTACGAGAAGTTCCTCGGCAAGAAATACGTCGGCACCAAGCGTTTCGGCCTCGACGGCGGCGAATCGATGATCCCGGCGCTCGAGGCGGTGATCAAGTACGGCGGCCAGCTCGGCGTGCGCGAGATCATCTACGGGATGGCCCACCGCGGCCGGCTCAACGTGCTCGCCAACGTCATGGCCAAGCCCTACCGGGTGATCTTCCACGAGTTCTCCGGCGGCAGCGCCAACCCCGAGGATGTCGGCGGCTCGGGCGACGTCAAGTACCACCTCGGCACCAGCACCGACCGCGAGTTCGACGGGATCAAGGTGCACATGAGCCTGGTGCCCAACCCCTCGCACCTCGAGGCGGTCGACCCGGTCGTGCTCGGGAAGGCCCGCGCGCAGCAGGCGATCCGCGACGACCTCGTCAAGCACGAGCAGGTGCTCCCGGTGCTGATCCACGGCGACGCCGCCTTCGCCGGCCAGGGCATCGTCTGGGAGTGCTTGGGCTTCTCCGGCGTGCGCGGCTACAACACCGGCGGTTGCCTGCACTTCATCATCAACAACCAGATCGGCTTCACCACGAGCCCGAAGTTCGCCCGCTCCTCGCCCTACCCGTCGGACGTTGCCAAGGCGGTCCAGGCGCCGATCCTGCACGTCAACGGCGACGACCCGGAAGCGGTGACCTTCGCCTGCAAGCTGGCCATCGAATACCGCCAGGAGTTCAAGCGCGACATCGTCATCGACATGTGGTGCTACCGCCGCTTCGGCCACAACGAGGGTGACGAGCCGAGCTTCACCCAGCCGCTGATGTACGCGCAGATCCGCAAGCATCCGCGAGTCAGCGACCTCTACGCCGAGCGGCTGATCGCCGAAGGCGTGGTCGACGGCCAGGCCCTCGAGCACATGCGCTACGAGTTCGACGCGCTGCTCGAGAGCGAGTTCGAGGCCGGCAAGAGCTACAAGCCCAACGAGGCCGACTGGTTCGGCGGCCGCTGGAGCGGGCTGCACAAGCCCGCCGATCCCGAGACCGCGCGCCGCAACGTCGAGACCGCGATCGACCGCAAGCTGTTCGACAGCCTCGGCCGCACGCTGACCACCGTCCCCGACGACCTCCGGATCCACAAGACGCTCGGCCGCGTGATCGAGGCCAAGCGGCAGATGTTCGAGTCCGGCGAAGGGTTCGACTGGGCGACCGCCGAAGCGCTCGCCTTCGGCAGCCTTGTCACCGAAGGCTTCGGCGTAAGGCTGTCGGGGCAGGATTCGGGCCGCGGCACCTTCAGCCAGCGGCACGCCATCTGGATCGACCAGGAAACCGAGCGCAAGTACATCCCGCTGTGCGAACTGCCCCACGGCAAGTTCGAGGTCTACGACAGCCCGCTCAGCGAATACGGCGTGCTCGGGTTCGAGTACGGCTTCGCCAGCGCCGACCCCAAGACGCTGGTGCTGTGGGAAGCGCAGTTCGGCGACTTCGCCAACGGCGCGCAGATCATCATCGACCAGTACATCGCCGCGGGCGAAGCCAAGTGGCTGCGCGCCAACGGCCTAGTGCTGCTGCTGCCGCACGGCTACGAGGGGCAGGGCCCCGAGCACAGCTCGGCCCGGCTCGAGCGCTTCCTGCAGCTCTGCGCCGACGACAACATCCAGGTCTGCAACATCACCAGCCCGGCCAACTACTTCCACGTGCTGCGCCGGCAGATGCTGCGCTCGTTCCGCAAGCCGCTCGTCATCATGACCCCGAAGAGCCTGCTGCGGCACCCGATGGCCAAGTCGAGCGCCGGCGAGTTCATCGCCGAGGCCCACTTCAAGCGCATCCTCTCGGACCGCAAGGAGATCCCCGACGACAAGGTCCGCCGGCTCGTGCTGTGCTCGGGCAAGGTCGCCTACGACCTGATGGAAGCGCGCGAGAAGGAGCGGCTCGAGGACGTCTCGATCGTCCGGCTCGAGCAGCTCTATCCGTTCCCCGGCGAGCCGCTCGCCGCGCGCCTGTCGCGCATGACGAATCTCGAGGAAGTGGTCTGGTGCCAGGAGGAACCGCGCAACAACGGCGCGTGGTTCTTCGTCGCCAGCCGGATCGAGATCGCACTCGACGAATCCGGTCATACCGGGATGCGCCCGATCTACGCGGGCCGCGACCGCGCCGCGTCGCCCGCCACCGGCCTCGCCAGCAAGCACGCCGAGCAGCAGCAGGCGCTGGTCGCGGCGGCGCTGGGAGTGGAGCGATGACTCGTCATACCGGCGAACGCCGGGATGATGGGGTTCGCGGACAAGTTGGTTCTGTTGGGGTGTTGAACGATGGCGATTGAAGTGAAAGTCCCGACGCTCGGCGAGTCCGTCAGCGAGGCGACCATCGGCGAATGGCTCAAGCAGCCCGGTGACCGGGTCAAGCTCGACGAGCCGATCGCCAGCCTCGAAACCGACAAGGTTGCCATCGAAGTTCCCGCTCCTGCTGCCGGGGTACTCGGCGAGCACAAGGTTGCGGTCGGCGAGACCGTCGAGGTCGGCGCGGTGATCGCAACGATCGAGGACGCGCAGCAGGCCGGTGAGACCACCCAGGTCGCCGAGCGCGAGCAGGACCAGCCCGCCTCCGAACGCCCACCTGCCGCCGCTCCGGCCTCGGCCCGGGCTCCGGCCGAGCCCGAAGTCGACCACACGACCACCCTCTCGCCCGCCGTGCGCCGCGCGGTGCTCGAGCACGGGGTCGATCCGACGCAGATCAAGGGCACCGGCAAGGACGGCCGCCTGACCAAGGAAGACGTGCTCGCCGCCGCCAAGGCCAGGAAGGACGCGCCCGCCCCTTCGGTCTCGGCGCCCGCTCCTGCGCCGACGCCCTCGCCCGCATCGGCCGCCGCCGGTGAACGGCGCGAGGAGCGGGTCAAGATGACTCGCCTGCGCCAGACGATCGCCCGCCGCCTCAAGGGCGCGCAGGAAGACGCCGCGCTGCTGACCACCTTCAACGACTGCGACATGACCGCGGTGATCGAGGCGCGCGAGGCCTACAAGGAGCTGTTCGCCAGGAAGCACGGCATCAAGCTCGGCTTCATGAGCTTCTTCGCCAAGGCCGCCTGCCTCGCGCTCAAGGACGTGCCCGCGGTCAACGCCAGGATCGAGGGCGACGAGATCGTCTACCACGACTACGTCGACATTTCGGTCGCGGTCAGCGCCCCCAACGGCCTCGTCGTGCCGGTGGTCCGCAACGCCGACGCCATGAGCTTCGCCGAAATCGAGCAGGCGATCGCCGAGTACGGCCAGAAGGCCAAGGACGGCACCCTGACCATGGCCGACATGACCGGCGGCACCTTCACGATCTCCAACGGCGGCGTGTTCGGCTCGCTGATGAGCACCCCGATCATCAACCCGCCGCAGAGCGCCGTGCTCGGCCTCCACCGCATCGAGGACCGCCCGGTGGCGCGGGGCGGCCAGGTCGTGATCCGCCCGATGATGTACCTCGCGCTCTCCTACGACCACCGCCTGATCGACGGCCGCGAGGCGGTCACCGCGCTCAAGAT
>JBIQKN010000032.1:0-3087 GCA_044506565.1 Sphingomonadales bacterium
TGCACGGTTTCAGCCGGCAACCTCGCGTTCGGCACGGTGAGCGCCAGCGCCACCAACCTCGCCGGGAGCACCACGCTGACCGTGACCTGCCCGAACGGCACGCCGTACTACATCGGGCTGGCGCCTTCGAACGGCAGCACAACCGGCGCGGGCACCATGAGCGGGTCGGCGGGCAATACCGACAAGCCGACCTACCAGTTGCGTTCGACCCCGGGGAGCTCAGGCACGATCTGGGGCAACACCGCGACCCGGACCAGCGTCGGCAACGGAGTCGCGGGCACGGGCAACGGCAGCCCGAAGACCCACACGGTCCACGCGACGATGCCGAATGCCAATTACCGTCCCGACAGCTACGGCGACACCGTGACGGTGCGGGTTCACTACTGACGGCGTCGCGCGCGCTCGGCGCGGCTCAGGCGCCGCACCCCCATCCAGGTGCCGAGCAGGCACAGCAGCGAGATGCCGCCGACCAGCGGCAGCATGATCGCATCCCACAACGGCCGCGCGTTGAGCCCGCCGAAATCGAGCCGGTGGAGGCCGTAGTGCCACCAGCGGTAGGCCCGGCTCGGCGCATCCGCGAAGCCGATCAACTCGGCCGTGCGCGGATCGAAGTAGAGTCGGGTCTCGTCGGCGTTGGCGTAGATCGCCCGGTAGGCGGGCAGGATCGCCGTCTGGTGGTGGCTGTAGTGGTAGGCGTCGGGTTCGCTTATGAGGGTTGCCGAGGCGATGGGCGTGGTCGGCTTCGTCGCCCGAGCCAGCGCCGCCAGCTCGGCCTGGTCGGGCGCCGCGGGCGCAAGATCGGGCAGCGAGGCGCGAGTGCGCGAGCCGTCGGCGCGAACGAGGATCGCCCACGGCCGCCCCTGCTGCACGGTGACCTCGGCCGAGACGACGCCTGGTCGCGGCCGCTCGGCAAGCGCGCGGACGAGCAGGGCCGCGTCGGCGCCGGTCAGCGGGCGGCCGGCGAGTTCGGCGAGCTCCCCGCCCGGCCCCGGGCTCTCGAGCCAGCCCCACGGCTGCATCGAGGCGAGCCCGCTGACCACCCAGGTCAGCGTGGCGATGCCGAACACGAGGCCGGTCCAGTGGTGCCACAGCGCGATCCCGCGGAACGGCGACTTGCGCTTGCCGCGACCGTACATCCGCAGGCCGACGTAGAGGCCGGTGACGGTGAGGAAGATGCCGAGCAGCGAGGCGTAGACGACGAAATTGTACCATAGCGGCTGCCGTTCGCGGAACGCGGTGAAATAGAGCCAATGCGGCACCGCGCCGAGCCAGTTCCAGAACCGCTCGCGCGCGCTGGTGTCCTGCACCACCTCCCCGGTGGTGCCGGAAACGTAGAGCACGGTGCCCCGCGGGTCGGCGAAGCTCACCTGGGTGAGCGGGTGATGCTGGCGGAAGCGGCCGTAGACGGTCCACTGGTCGCGATCGATCGGCCGCGCTTCGGACGCGCCCGCGTACCCGTGCGTCTGCGCCATGTGCGTCCGGGCGATCAGCGCCGCCCGGTCCGGCCCGACCGTAACCGGAGCGTCGGCGGACAGCGGCGCCAGCGACGTGCCCTGGGCATCGCGCCAGCGCAATACGGGCTCTCCCGCGAGCATCTCCACCGTCGCGGAGTCGATCGGCCCCTCCGGGAACGGGGTGCCGGTCCGCAGCGCCGTCAGGTCGAGCGGCTCGAGCCCGGCGACGCGCTCTTCCGCGGTGGTCTCGGGAAACGAGACGTACATCATCGTGATGCCGCTCAGCGCCCACAGGGCCATCAACAGTGCAAGCGCGATGCCGAGCCAGCGGTGGACGAGAAAGGTCATGCGCCGCGCCCAGCGCGTCGCCCGGGCGAAGCGGGAGAAGCGGGGCGCGGCGCGCAGCGCGGGAGAGAGGCCCGCACCGGCGGGGGTCCTAGAGGCTGAGGCGGTATCCGACATGGAGCGTGATCGGCGTTCCCCGGAAGCCGGCTGCGTAGGAGACGTCGGTGACGTCGGTGCGGACGCGGGTCATCGCGCTGTCGTAGTCGGCATCGAGCGCGTTCTCCAGCCGCACGCTGACGCGGTGGCGGCGATCCTCGTCGATGAACGCGTAGCCGCCGAGGTTGAGCACCGCGTAGTTGCCGTAATTGACCCGGCCGACGACGGCGAGGTTGGCCCACAGGTCGCCGACCCAGTTGAGCGCGACATTGCCGCCAAAGCGGCCGTTCGGCGTCTGGGCGTTGAGGATCAGCTTGGCCTGGTCGCGCGGGATGTTGACCAGTTGCTCGTCGGTCCCGACCATCTCGGCGTCGGTGTGCGTGTAGTCGACCGTCGCGGTGACAGCGTCGCTGAGGCGCGCGGTGACGATCGCCTCGGCGCCCCACACCTTCACCTCGCCCGGCGAATTGACGTAGAGCCCTTCCGGCCAGGCGGGCAGGCTGAAGTCGATGGTGATCAGGTCGTCGACGTCGCGATAGAACCCGATCAGCTCGGCATTGATCGCGCTGTTGGTGAACCCGAGCCCGCCTTCGACGTTGAAGCTCTGCTCGGCCACGAGGTTGGGATTGCCCTGCTCGCAGCAGCCGTTGGCGACCGAATCCTGGTACAGCTCGGACGCCGACGGCAGCCGGAACGCCGTGCCGACCTGCCCGCGCGCATAGAAGCCGCTGTCGGCCCCGTAGCGGCCCGAGACGTTCCACACGGTCTTCTTCTGCCCGTCGCTCGGCATGTTGTGGCGCAGGCCGGCGGCGAGGCTGAGATTGCCGCTGTCGAACTTCACCTGCGCGAACGGGGCGTGAACTTCCTCCCGCCGCGTCTCGACGAAGAACACGTCGTCGTAGCCGCGGTAGGTCTGGAAGTCGTAGCCGCCGACGAGCGCGACGCCGTTGCCGATGCGGTACTCGCCGAGCACGTTCACGCCGAGGTCGTCGAAGCCCCACATCTCGCCGTCGAACACGGTGAAGATGTCGCCCAGCGAGCCGTCGGGGTTCACCGTCGGGCGCAGGTCGAGATAGACCGTGTCCCAGTCGTGGTAGTAGCCCTTGACGTAGAGGTCGAAGGCCTCGCTCGGGGACCAGTCGAGCTTGACCGAGACGATCTCCTCGTTGCGGTCGTTGTGGTTGCGGTAGGT
>JBIQKN010000032.1:3187-31437 GCA_044506565.1 Sphingomonadales bacterium
CCTGCCTTCTTGTCCCGATCCCCTTCGGTGGGGGGCGGTAGGCAAGGCGGCCGGAAAACGTCAGTAAATTACCGTAATCGGCACGTTACGCGCACGTTACAGGCCGAAACGGCGAGGCGCTCAGCCAAGGCCGAAGTGAGCGCGGTAGCGTTCGAAGCAGCGCTCACCGCACCTGAGGCGCATCAAGGCGCCTTCGGCCATCGCGGTCGCGCGGCGCGGGTCTTCCTCGACCGCCGGGCGGATCGCTTCGCGGTTCCAGTCCTCCGAGTGCTTCACGTCGAGCACCGCGTGGAGCGTGAAATAGCGGCGCTCCTTGCCACTGAGGCCGACGCGCTTGAGGCCGGCGGCGGTGCAGGCCGAGCGGCCCGGGGCCGTCAGCTCGATCACCCCGAGCGCACCGACGCTGTGCCAGGCGTAGCGCCGGGTGGTGGCCATCGCGGTCATCGCGTTGGCCAGGGCGAGGCTCTCCCACACCGTACCTTCGATCGTGGGTTCGAGCGCAAGCGTGTCGACGAGCCCGTCGAGCATCGGCCCGTGCATGCCGGCTTCCTGGCCGCGGCCCATCTCGTCCCAGTAGTTACGGGCGAGCTCGAGCTTGGGGCGCGTCGGCAGCTTGACCTGGGTCAGCGCGACGAGATCGTCGAACCCGGCCTCGCCGGCGGCTTCCTGCTCGAGGAACCAGCGCAGCTCGTCCTTCGACGCTTCCTCGGCGATCCAGGGGAACAGGGGGTCGCCCTGGCCGGGGCCGTGTTCCTTGAGCGCCTCGAACCAGGCGATGAAGCCTTCGACGTCGGTCGGAGCTTCGGCCGCCTCGTTGACGACCTCCTGGCGGAGCTCCTCGACGAAGCCGCCTTCGAGGCGAAGCATCGAGGCGTCGGCGGCGATGTGTTGCTGCCAGTCGTCGGTCGGAAACTGCGGGGCGAGGCGGTCGCGGTTCCAGTGCGCGAGACGTCGCTGGAAGGCGTCATTGAGGAACTGCGAGCGCGGCTCGCAGGCAAGCGGGCGGGTTGCCATGGGAAATCCTTGGAAAAGAAGAGCGATTTTGCGGGTACAGCGATTGAGACCGCATCCGGTTCCGAGGAGCGCGCGCGGCGTCCCGCGCAGATGCCGGTTCAGCGCAGGGTGCGGAACGTGATCGACCGGCGCGTCGCATCCATCGGCGCGATCGAGTGCTCCCACTCCCACCGCACTTCGCCCGAGAGCTTGTAGAGCGACCGCGGCGGCAACTCGAGCTTGCGGCGTTCGAAGCCTTCGGCCGTCCGGCGGCGCAGGCGCATGACGCACGGGGCTCCAAGGGACAGGCCGAGCACCTCGCCATATTGCGGCCGGTCGCGATGCCAGCCGATCCCGGCGCCGGGATCGTAGCGGATCAGCAACGCGGCCCCGAGCGCAGCCGGGTCCATCCCGACCTGCGGCGCGAGGTGCTCGCGCAGCGCGAGCAGCCAGTCCGGCAGCGGCGGAGCCTCGCTGACGCGGCCGCGCGTGAAGTCGTAGGCCGATCCGTAGTGCGTCGTCAGGCGCTTGCCGCGCCACTGGCCGAACTCGAACGGGGCAAGCGGCGCGGCGTCGATCCGGGAGGCGAGCCCGGCTTCTGCTTCGGGCGTCACCGCTTCGGGCACCAGCCGGAGGCCCGGGACCGGCGGCAGAGCTGCGGCAAACAATTCGCCCTGGATCGTCATGTGCCCCTATATAGGGAGGCGATGAAGCAGGCGCTCGAAACCCTCACGATCCACACCGGCGGGGCCGGCCTCCACGAGATCACCGACGACATCGCCGCGTGGCTGAGCGGAACCGGGATCGACAGCGGCGTGGCGACGCTGTTCTGCCGGCACACCAGCGCCGGGCTGCTGATCACCGAGAACGCCTCGCCCGCGGTGCAGCGCGACCTGATGCGCTGGCTGGCCACGACCGCGCCCGAGAGCCGCAGTTACGAGCACGACTGCGAGGGGCCCGACGACATGCCGGCACACCTCAAGAGCGTGCTCACCGGCAACAGCCTGACGGTACCGGTATCGGGCGGGCGGCTGGTGCTGGGGACATGGCAGGGCGTATTCCTCGCCGAGTACCGGCACGCCCCGCACCGGCGCTCGGTCGTCATGCACGTGATCGGCGAATAGCCGCGCTCCGTCACCCGGCCTGAAACATTGCCGCGGCAGCGGCGTTCGCTGCCTTGTATGCCGATCGACATCTCTACCCGCTTCTCGTTCTCGCTCGACCAGCCTGCCGACGTGCTGCTGCAGTTCGAGGCCGCCGCGATCCCCGAGCAGCGGATCCTCGAAAGCGAAACTTCGCTCGGGCCTGCCGGCGAGGGCGTGCGCGTTCCGGCGCAGGACGATATCGGCGAGCGCATCTGGCTGCATTGCCGGGGCCGGCACACGATCACGCACCGCGCGCGAGTCGAGGTCGAGCGGCTGCTCGCCGACCTCTCGGCGCTGGAGCACCTCGAGCCGCACGAGTTGCCCGGCGAAACCGTGCAGTACTTGATGGACTCGCGCTATTGCCCGGCCGACCGCTTCCAGCCGTTCGTCGCGGCCGAATTCGGCGCGCTTTCGGGCGGTGCCCGAGTGCTGGCGATGCGCGACTGGATCGCCGGACATTTCAGTTACGTGCCCGGCTGCAGCACGCCGCAGACCACCGCGCTCGACAGCTTCGTCGAGCGGCGCGGGATCTGCCGCGACTATGCGCACGTGCTGATCACGCTCGCGCGCGCCTCGGCGATCCCGGCGCGGTACTGCAGCGTCTACGCGCCGGGGGTCGATCCGCCCGACTTCCACGCCGTCGCCGAGGTGTTCCTCGCCGATCCGACCATCAGCGGCGGCGGGGCCTGGCACATCGTCGATGCCACGGGGATGGCCGATCCGGCGGAGACGGTGAAGATCGGCGTCGGTCGCGACGCGGCCGACGTCAGCTTCATGACCGTATTCGGAGAGGCGCAATTCGACGATAAGGAGGTTTCCGTCCGTAAAACGGCTTGACCTTTGACTTCCCGCTTCTGTTATCGCAGTGCAGCACGTGGGATGTTACCGCTAACAGGGAGGCGTACCTCTCGATGACCTTCAAGGCCGACTCGCTGTTGCTGTTCGGAGCGACGGGCGACCTGTCCCAGCGTATGCTGCTGCCCTCGCTGTGCGCGCTCGACGCCGACGGCCTGCTCGATCCGGCCCTGCGGATTACCGGCACCGCGCGCTCGCCGATGGACGATCACGCGTTCCGCAACTTCGCGCGCGAGGCGATCGAGAAGTACCTCCCCACCGGCCGGCGCGGGTCGATGGCCGACTTCCTCAACCGGCTGCACTACCAGCCGCTCAACGTGACCGAGCCGGCAAGCTTTTCCGCGCTCGGCGAGCGGATCGGGTCGCCGCAACAGCTGGCGATCTTCCTGTCGACCGCGCCGAGCCTGTTCGAGCCGACCATTCGCGGGCTCGAGAGCGCCGGACTGACCGGCGAGCGCGCGCGGATCGGGCTCGAGAAGCCGCTCGGCATCGACCTCGCCACGAGCTGCGAGATCAACGACGCGGTCGCCAGCGCCTTCCCCGAGAGCCGCATCTTCCGGATCGACCACTATCTCGGCAAGGAGACGGTCCAGAACCTGCTGGCGCTGCGCTTCGCCAACGTGATGTTCGAGCCGCTGTGGAACGCGCAGCACATCGAGCACGTGCAGATCACCGTGGCCGAGACGGTCGGGCTCGAGAAGCGGGCCGACTTCTACGACGAGACCGGTGCGCTGCGCGACATGGTGCAGAACCACATGCTGCAGCTGCTGGCGCTGGTGGCGATGGAACCGCCGACGAGCTTCGAGGCCGGCGCGGTGCGCGACGAGAAGGTGAAGGTGCTGCGCGCGCTGCGCCCGATCGGCCCGGGCGAAAGCGTGACCGGGCAGTACCGCGCGGGCGCGGTCCAGGGCCAGGCGGTGCCCGGCTACGACGAGGAACTCGGGCGCGAGAGCCAGACCGAGACTTTCGTCGCGCTCAAGGCGCACGTCGACAACTGGCGCTGGAAAGGCGTGCCCTTCTACCTGCGCACCGGCAAGCGGCTGCCCGAGCGGGTGACCGAGATCCTCGTCCAGTTCCGCGAGGTGCCGCACTCGATCTTCACCGGGGTGCGGACCCGGGCCAACCGGCTGCTGATCGGCATCCAGCCCGAAGAGAACATCACGCTGTCGCTGATGGCCAAGGTGCCCGGACTCGACCGCGACGGCATCGCGCTGCGCGAAGTGCCGCTCGACATCCGCGACCCTAATGCGTTCTCGGGCGTGGTGCGGCACATCGCCTACGAGCGGCTGCTACTCGATCTGCTCGAGGGCGATCAGACGCTGTTCGTGCGGCGCGACGAGGTCGAGGCGCAGTGGGCCTGGGTCGACCGGATCCGCGCACAGTGGCAGGCCGAGGGGCTGGCGCCGAAGACCTACACCGCCGGCACCTGGGGCCCGAGCGCCGCGATCGCCCTGGCCGAGCGCGACGGGGTCAGCTGGCATGAGTAGGCTGGGAGTCACGCGGAGACGCGGAGACGCGGAGATATTGGTTTCGCGCAGAGGACGCAGAGATGTTCTGCCGCCGGAGGCGGCCTTGTCATCAGCGAACGCGGCCGATGGAGGCAAGCTGAAAATTGCGATGCGGCTTCGCCGCAAGCGCGGACTCTCTGCGCTCTCTGCGGACTCTGCTCGAAAACCCTCCGCGTCTCCGCGTCTCCGCGTGAATCCGGGAAGGCAGACCCGATGACGCTGCACCCGACGATCGCCCGTGTCACCGATCGCATCATCGAGCGCTCGCGCGACAGCCGGCGGCGGTATCTCGAGCTGATGGACGCCGAGGGCGAGCGCCACGCCGACCGGAACGTCGCCCTGCCCTGCTCCAACCTCGCGCACGGGTTCGCCGCGACGGGCGAGGACAAGGCGTCGATCGCGGCACGGCGCGGGCCCAATATCGGGGTCATCAGCGCCTACAACGACACGATTTCCTCGCACCAGCCGTATGGCGCCTACCCGCCGCTGATGAAAGCCTGGGCGCGCGAGGTCGGGGCGACGGTGCAGGTCGCGGGCAGCACGCCGGCGATGTGCGACGGGGTGACGCAGGGCACCGACGGCATGGAGCTCTCGCTGTTCAGCCGCGACGTGATCGCGCTGTCCACCGCGGTCGGCCTGAGCCATGCGATGTACGACGCCGTGGCGATGCTCGGAATGTGCGACAAGATCGTGCCGGGGCTGCTGATCGGCGGGCTGCGGTTCGGGTTCCTGCCGACGCTGTTCATTTCCGCCGGGGCGATGCCGAGCGGCATTTCGAACAAGGAGAAGCAGCGCGTCCGCCAGCTCTATGCCGAGGGCAAGGCGACCCGCGCCGAGCTGCTCGAGAGCGAAGCCAAGAGCTATCACTCGCCGGGCGTGTGCACGTTCTACGGCACGGCCAATTCGAACCTGATGATGCTCGAGATAATGGGGCTGCAGCTGCCGGGTGCCGCCTACGTCAACCCGGGCACGCCGCTGCGCCATGCGCTGACCCGCGCGGCGGTCCATCGGCTGGCCGAGATCAGCCGCGACGGCAACGATTACCGGCCGCTTGCCCGGTGCGTCGACGAGCGCTCGATCGTCAACGCGGCGGTGGGGCTGCTGGCGACCGGAGGCTCGACCAACAACGCGATCCACCTGCCGGCCTTCGCCCGCGCAGCAGGCATCGTGATCGACTGGAACGACCTGTCGGAACTCAGCACCGCGGTGCCGATGCTGGCGCGGGTCTATCCGAACGGCGCCAGCGACGTGAACCAGTTCCAGGCGGCCGGCGGGCTCGGTTTCGTGATCCGCGAATTGCTCGACGCCGGGCTGCTCCACCGCGACATCACGACCGTGTTCGGCGACGACCTCGGGGCCTACGCACTCGAGCCGTGGCTCGACGGCGATACGCTCGCCTGGCGCGATCCCGGCGCATCGGGCGACGAAAGCGTGCTGCGCCCGGCGTCGAACCCGTTCATGGCCGACGGCGGCATGCGGCTGGTCGAAGGCAACCTCGGGCGCGGCTGTTTCAAGACCAGCGCGGTCGATCCCGAGCGCTGGACGATCGAGGCGCCGGCGCGCGTGTTCGAACGGCAGGAAGGCGTGGCGAAGGCCTTCGCTGCCGGCGAGCTCGACCGCGACGTGGTCGTGGTGGTCCGCTTCCAGGGGCCGCGCGCCAACGGCATGCCCGAGCTGCATAAATTGACGCCGGTGCTCGGCGTCCTGCAGGATCGCGGACACCGCGTGGCGCTGGTCACCGATGGACGCATGTCGGGCGCCAGCGGCAAGGTGCCCGCGGCGATCCACGTCAGCCCGGAAGCGCTCGGCGGCGGGCCGCTGTCGCGCGTGCGCGACGGCGACATGATCCGCCTGTGCGCCGATCGCGGCGAACTTTCGACGACCGCCGACCTGGCGGCAAGAGAACCGGCTTCGGCGCCCCCGGCCGAGCCCGGCACCGGGCGCGAACTGTTCGCGCTGTTCCGTCTCGAAGCCGACGAGGCGGAGAAAGGTGGCTCGGCGATGCTGGCAATGGGGGGGATGTAATGACCAGTGGAAGGTGTCCCGCTCCTCTGTGGAGGAGGGGACTTTGAGCACGGACCTCGTCGCGATCGACGTCGGCGGCACGCATGCACGCTTCGCGCTGGCCTCGATCGAGGCCGACGGCGCGATCGCGCTCGGCGAGCCGGTCACGCTGAAGACCAGCGACCACGTCAGCCTGCTGACCGCGTGGGAGGAGTTCGAGCGCCGCTGCGACCAGCCGATCCCGCGGGCCGCGGCGATCGCCATCGCGGGCCCGGTGACGGGCGAGATCGTGCGCATGACCAACAACTCGTGGGTGCTCGACACCGGCGCGCTCGACGACCAACTCGGGCTCGAGACGGTCACCGTGCTCAACGACTTCGGCGCGGTGGCGCACGCGGTCGCGCGGGCGCCGGGCGACCAGCTGGTGCACATCACCGGGCCGGAGATCCCGCTGCCCGAGCGCGGCACGGTCAGCGTGATCGGGCCGGGCACCGGGCTCGGCGTGGCGCACTTCCACCGCGTCGCCGGCGGCTACCACGTCCAGGCGACCGAGGGCGGGCACATCGAATTCGCCCCTCTCGACGAACTCGACGACTGGATGATGGCCCGGCTGCGCAAGCTGCACCTGCGCGTCTCGACCGAGCGGGTCCACTCGGGGCCGGGTATCCGCCAGATCTACGAGGCGATCGCGGCGCGCGAGAACCGCACCGCGGAACCGCTCGACGATCGCACGATCTGGGAGCGCGGCATCGCCCGCGAGGACAGCCTCGCAGCCGCCGCGGTGGATCGTTTCTGCACCTCGCTCGGCAGTCTCGTCGGCGATTACGCGCTGGCGCACGGGGCGAGCGCTGTCGTGCTCGCCGGCGGGCTCGGGCTCAGGCTGCGCGAGGTCCTCCCGCGCTCGGGCTTCGGGGACCGGTTCCGCTTCAAGGGACGTTACACGCAGATGATGTCGGGCATCCCGGTCAAGCTGATCGTCCACCCCCAGCCGGGCCTCTACGGCGCGGCGGCGGCGTTTGCCACGGAGCATCTCGGATGAGCCCGATCGAACAGATCATGCGCGCCGCGCCGGTGATCCCGGTCCTGGTGATCGATGATGCCCATCACGCGCGCGAACTGGCGCAGGCGCTGGTTGCGGGCGGGCTGCGCGTGCTCGAAGTGACGCTGCGCACGCCCGCGGCGTTCGACGCGATCCGCTACATGAACCTCGTCCCCGGCGCGATCGTCGGCGCCGGCACGGTCACCAACAAGGCCCAACTCGACGAGGCGCGCGCGGCCGGGGCCGAGTTCATCGTCTCACCCGGGCTGACCGACGGCCTCGGCCGGGCGGCGATCGCCAGCGGGCTGCCGTTCCTGCCCGGCGTGGCGACGGCCGGCGACATCATGCGCGGGCTCGACCTCGGGCTGACGCACTTCAAGTTCTTCCCGGCGGAGGCGGCCGGCGGGGTCAAGGCGCTCAAGGCGCTCGCCGCGCCGTTCGCGCAATGCCGCTTCTGCCCGACCGGCGGAATCACCGCCGAGACCGCGCCCGAGTGGCTCTCGCTCGAACCGGTGCTGTGCGTCGGCGGGAGCTGGGTCGTGCCACGCGGCGCCAGCTTCGCCGAAGTCGAGGCGCTCGCCGCCGAGGCGGCCGCGCTCGGTCGGTGAAGCGGGTCGCCGACCTCAGCGAACGGCTGCAGGCGCTGCACAAGCGCACCGAAGAGACACCGCTGTTCAACCCGGTGTTCCAGCTGTCGCTGGACCTGTCGCGGCGCCTGGAATCGGGCGAGCTGACTCTGGCCGATTGCGAGGCGCTGATCGCCGAGCTCGAATGCGAGGCGCTCAAGAGCCGTGCCGAAACGCTGCGGCGGCTGGTTGCGCCGGTCGGGACGGAAGCGAACGGCGAGGCGCTCGACGACGCCCTCGCCGCGCCCGACTTCGCGGCGTTCCGCGCCCGGTGGGAGCACCCGCAACTGCACGCGGTCTTCACCGCGCACCCGACGTTCCTGCTGACGCCGGCCCAGTCCGCCGCCGTGGCGGCTGCGGCTAGCTCCGACGAGGCGATCGACGCCGCCGTCTGCGTCGTGCCCGGCGAGCGGGCCGCGATCACCTTGGTCGACGAACACGCGCAGGCGATGCAGGCGATCGCGCGAGCGCAGGACGCGCGCGACGCAATCGTCGCGCGGGTGCTGCACTACGCGCAGCGCGAGTGGCCGGACCAGTGGACCGAGCTGGTTCCGCTGCCGTTCCGCTTCGCCAGCTGGGTCGGCTACGACATGGACGGGCGCACCGACATCGGCTGGGTGCAGTCGCTGCGTTTTCGCCTCGCCGAGAAGGCCGAGCGACTGGCGCGCTACGTCGCCGCGCTCGAAGCGATCGACGCCGGACATCCCCTTCTGGCCGGGCTGCACGCGGCGGCCGCCCATGCCGAAGCGCGCGCCGCGGACTTCGCCGACGACCTGTCGGACCCTGCAGCGCTGTCGGAGGCGGCCAACCGGCTGACCGCCGACGACCCGCACAAGCTGCTGTCGCTCGCGACTGCGATCGAAACGCTCGAGCGCGAGGCGGCGGAGGCCGGGGGCGAGCGCGCGGTCGCGCTGAAAACGCTCGCGGCGGCGATGCGCGCCGACGGGCTCGGAATGGGCTGGATCCATTTCCGCGTGAACGCCAAGCAATTGCACAACGCGATCCGCCGGCGGCTCGACCCCGAGGGCGAGCTAGACCTCGCGAGCAAGGGCGCCGTCGTGCACCTGCGCCGGGCGATCGCGCGGGTGAAGCCGCTGCGCTCGAACTTCGCGGCGCTGGCGATCGAGGCCTCTACCGCGACGCGCCAGTTCCTGGCGATGGCGCAGATCCTCCACCACGTCGACGCCGACGCGCCGATCCGCATGCTGGTGGCAGAGTGCGAGGAGCCGGCGACGATGCTCGCCGCGCTCTATTTCGCGCGGCTGTTCGGGATCGAGGACAAGGTCGACGTTTCGCCGCTGTTCGAGACCGAGAGCGCGCTCGAGCACGGCGGGCGGTTCCTCGACGCGCTACTCGCCGAAGAGGAATACCGCGCCTACGCGCGGCAGCGCGGGCGGGTCGCGGTGCAGACCGGTTTCTCCGACGCCGGCCGTTTCGTCGGGCAGATTCCGGCGAGCCTCGCGATCGAACGCCTGCAGGGCCGGCTGGCCGAGGCGATGGCGGCCAACGGACTGACCGACGTCGCCGCACTGGTGTTCAACACCCACGGCGAAAGCATGGGCCGCGGGGCGCATCCGGACTCGTTCGCCGACCGGCTCGGCTGGCCGCTGAGCCCGTGGGCGCGGCGCCGCTTCGTGCGCGCCGGGATACGGCTCGAGCCCGAGGTCAGCTTCCAGGGCGGCGATGGCTACCTGTTCTTCGCCACTCCCGAGCTGGCGCTGGCGACCCTGACCCGGATCGCCGAGCTGCGGCCGGCCGAGACCGATCCCGACGCGCCGCCCGACGAATTCTATCGCCGGACCGATCTCAGCCTCGACTTCTACCGCGCGATCAAGGACCACCAGCGTGGGCACCTCGAGAGCCGGACCTACGCCCGCGCGGTCAACGCGTTCGGCCTCGGGCTGCTCAATGCGACCGGCAGCCGCGTGTCGCGCCGGCAGTCCGACCTCTCGGCCGACCGCGAGACCAGCCTCAGGCAGATCCGTGCGATCCCGCACAACGCGATCCTGCAGCAGCTCGGCTACCCGGTGAACGTGATCGCCGGCGCCGGCAGCGCCGCCGAGGGCGTCTACGAGGAGCTCGGCCAGCTACTCGTCGAGAGCGAGCGCGGGCGGCAACTGATGCGGTTGATCCGCGCGGCCGACGCGCTCGCCAGCATCAAGACCGTCGCCGCCTTCGGCGAGCTGTTCAACTCCGCGTACTGGGCGAGCCGGCCGTACCGCGGGACCGAAGGCCACCTGTCGGAGCCGTGCGAGGCGCTGGCGGAATACCTGATCAAGGACGACCGTGCCGGGGTGTTCCGCCGGCTCGCCTCGCGCCTCAGGGTCGACGCGCTCAAGCTCCACCGCCTCTACCGCTACGTGCCCGACGAGCACCCGCGCGAGGACCGCGAGAGCGTGCGCCGGGCGATCGGCGTGTGTGAGGCGCTGCGGCTTGCGCTGTTCCAGTTCATGTTCATCCGCGCGGTCTCGATTCCCGCGTTCAGCCGCGCCAACGACGTCAGCCGCGACGACGTGCTCGAGATGGTCTTCACGCTGCGCATCGACGAGGCGCTGGCGCAATTGCGCCGCGCCTTCCCGACCAGCTTCCCGAAGATCGGCGACTTCGCGCTCGACGAGCCGACCGACTACCCCGACGACGGCGACGAGGGCTACGAGACGATCCGGCGGCAGTTCATCGACCCGATCGACGAGGCCTATACGCTGACGCTGCGGCTCGGGACGGCGATCGCGAACGAGTTCGGGGCGCACGGGTAACCCAGATTCTCCCTGTGACAGCGAAGCGGTCGTGGGGAGGGGGACCACCCGAAAGGTGGTGGAGGGGCTCGGCGCCGATTGCCTCTCCACTACGACGCTTGCGGCGTCGCGGTCCCCCTCCCCATCTCGCTCGCGCGACAGGGAGGATTTGCTGTTAACCCTCGCCTCTGGCGCGTCCCCTTGCGGGACGCCGCTGGCTTGGGGCTGGCCGTTAACCCTGTTCCGCGGCATAAGCGGGGCCATGAACCAGGGGGTCAAATGGATCGGGGGGTCGACCGCCGTCGCGGTCGTGCTGCTGGGGTCGCTGATGTTCGCCGGGCGGGCGATCGAAGCGCAGGACGCGGTGCCCGAGGTCGTGGAGGCCGAGGCCATTGCGCTCGCCGCGGAAGTCGAACCGGCTGCCGAACCGGCCCCCGAGCCATCCCCCTCGCCGGCGCCGTTCGTGATCAAGCGGATCCTGCCGATCGAGGGGCCGATCAAATACGGCGAGTGGCACTGGGACGAGAGCGGCGCGCCCGCCGAGGGTCCGCTGGTGATCACGGTCGACCTCGAGGCCCGGGTGATGTCGGTGTTTCGCGACGGTTACGAAATCGGCGCGACAGCAGTGCTGCTGGGAACCGACGAGCACCCGACCCCGCTCGGCATCTTCCCGATCATGTCGAAGGAGCGCCACAACGTCTCCGAGAAATACGGCAACGCGCCGATGCCGTGGACCTTGCGGCTGACCCACGACGGCGTGGCGATCCACGGCGGCTCGACCGTCGAGCGCGGCTTTGCCAGCCACGGCTGCATCGGCACGCCCGACCCGTTCGTCTCGCGCCTGTTCGCGATCGCCAAAGTCGGCGACCGCGTGATCATCACCCGCGGCAAGAAAGCCGGAGTGGGCACTCCGCTGGCCTAGCGGCCGGTCGCCTCAGTGAAGCCGGCGCGGCGGCTCGGGGGTGAAGCTCCATTTCACCAGCGCGACCGACTGGTCTTCGGCCATTTCCGTGCCCGGCCGAGCGAGGACGCCCGCCAGGCTTCCCGACTCCGCGCCGTGCAGCCGCTGGATCAGCCGCGCGACTTCGGACCGGCTGACGGTTCCTCCCATGCGGCCGATGATCGTCGCGACCACCTCGGTCTCGATGTAGCTGGAGGCGCACGAGGGGTAGTAGTGGTACCCGTCGCCTTCGGGGATCACGCAATTGGCCCATTCTTCCTCGGCGGTCGCCTCTATCGCCTGCTGCGCTTCGCCGAGCAGCGAAGCGCTCCGCGCGAGAGCGACCGGGTCGAGCCAGTCCATCTCGGCCAGCGCCCGGCGGATGCGCGCGCGGTCGTAGCGCTCGTCGAGGTTGCTCGGATCCTGCGCGGGCACGAGCCCGGCCGCTTCGACGACCTGGGCGAGCTCGTGGCGGCGGAAGCCGAGCAGCGGGCGGATCAGCGTGACCGCGCTGCCCGGCATGAAGCGGGCCTCGCGCACCCCGGTCAGCCCGGCGAGGCCGCTGCCGCGGTTGAGCCGCATGAGCAGGGTTTCCGCCTGGTCGTCGGCATGGTGGGCTGTAGCGATGGCCGAAAGCCCGCGCCGCTCGGCCCATTCGCCAAGCGCCGCGTAGCGCGCCGCGCGCGCCCGCGCCTGGATGTTGCCGCTGGCGACGGTCACCGCGAGCACGGCGCAGTCGATTCCGCGTGCAGCGCAGATCTCGGCTACGGCCGCGCATTCGGCGGCGCTTTCCGGCCTCAGGCCGTGGTCGACCGTGGCGACCTCGAACTGGCCCGGGATCGCCGCCTCGGCGAGCACGAGCATCGCGAGGCTGTCGGGCCCGCCCGATACCGCGAGCCCGAGCCGGCCGCCTTCCGGCCAGAGCCGGTCGAGGGCCTCGCCGAAACGCGCCGCGAGTGCCTCCGCATCCTCAGGCGCGGCAGGTGACCTTACTCCGGTTGCGGTCATACTGCTCCTTGAGCCGTCCGGTGGCGAGCGCCGGGTAGGTCTCGCTGAATTCGGCCAGCGCGATGCAGGCGCGGTTGGTGTCGCCGATCGCGATCATGGCCTCGGACAGGAACAGCAGGCTGTCGGCCGCGCGGGCGCCGTTCTTGTCCTTCTGGTAGTTCTCGAAGAAGTGCGTCGCCGCCTCGCGCGGCTGCCCGTCGTCGAGAAACGCGCGGCCGAGCAGGTTGCGGCCGAAGCTGGCGCGCGAGTGGTTGGGATACTTCTCGAGGAACAGCGCGAGCTGCTGGCGCGCTTCCGGGTAGTAGCCGGCCTCCCATAGCCGGAAGCCATAGACGTACTCGTCGTCGCCGGCATCTTCGGTCTGCGGCTTGGCGATCGCCTGGACCGCCGCCACCCGAGCCGGGCTCGGCCCCGAGGCGCCCGCGGCCGCAGGCGTCGGAGTCGGCGTAGCCGCAGCCGCGCGCGCCGGGGTGGAAGACCGCGAGGCGGACGAGTCGGCCGACGGCAGCGGGATCGGTCCGGTGCGCTGCGACGCCGCCGTTTCGGCAAGCTGCTCAACCTCGCCCGCGGCGGCCAGCTGGTCGAGCCGCTCCTGCAGCTGGGCGAGCTGGTTGGCGTTCTCTTCCTGGCGCGCGGTCAGCTGCGCGAGCTGCCCCTCGAGCGCATCGAGCCGCGCGAGCACGTCGGTCAGCGCGCTGCTCGAGGGCGTGCCGACCGTCTGGGCGGGCTGCTGCCCGCGCGAGGTATCGACTTCCGGGGTGAAATAACGCCCGTCGCTGCCCGGGAAGACGGTCCGCTGCAGCGCGCGGATTTCCGCTTCGATACGCCGCAGCCGCGCCTCGTCGTCCTGCGCGACGGCCGCCGAGGGGATCATGGTGACGGCGATGCCCCCCAGCAACAGCCCGGTAACGGTCTGGCGGATTCTGTTCCGGCCGCTCGTCATTGCTCGCAAATCCTCCGATCCATGGAAGCCGCGAACCTGCCGGAAGACCGGCGAACCGCGGCTGAACAATCCCGCCGGCATTGTGCCAATCCGGGATTCGCTTGTCGAGGCGAGGCCCCGTTCAGGTTGTGGGCGAGGCGGTCGGCGCCGAAGTTGCCGTGGGCGTCGGCGTGGGGCGCGCAAGCAAGGCTTCAGCGCTGATCGGGACGTCGCGCATGGTCCGCTGCTCCTCGGCGAGCTTGGGAACGGGGCGGCCGCCGACCGTGATCGACAGCGCGTCGGGCCGGCCGGTCCACAACAGCGGGCCGTCGGCATCGGCCGGGACGGTGTATCGCTCGCCGAGTTCCATCTGCTTCTGCATCAGCTGCAGGCCGGCGGCGTCGTAGAATTTGACCCAGATGCCGGGCTCAAGCGCGGTGAACACCACCTCGCCCCCCGCGGGGGCCGCCGCCTGGGCAGCTGGCGTGCGGCGTGCGGCGGCTTCGGCGGCCTGTTCGGCTTGTTGCTGCTCGACCAGCGACGGGAGCTCGACCGCCGGAGCGAAATAGGTCCGCGCGAAGGCAAACAGGCCGGCAAGGACCAGGATCACGGCGATGACCGAAATCCAGCCGAGCGCGCGCGAGGGGACGCGGGCCGGATCGCCGGGCTCGAAGCCCGACGGGCGGTAACGCGGTTCGGGCTCGAGCGCATCGAGCTCGGCACGTACCGCCGCAGCGATCTCGTCCGGGTCGATCCCGACCGAGCGCGCGTAGTTCTTGGAGAAGCTGACCGCGTAAGTCCGCGCCGGAAGCGCGGCGAAATCGCCGGCCTCGATGGTCTGCAGGTGGCGCTGCGGAATGCGCGTCTCGCCCGCGACCTGGGCAAGCGTGAGCCCGCGCGCCTCTCGCGCTGCGCGCAACCGCTCGCCGGCGCCAAGAGGTAGCGACTGCTGCTCGAACTCCTCGCTCATTTCCGCTCCGGCCGACGTCCGGTCCGTTTTTCGCGAACCCGTGTGATGCGACTCAAGATGAGCCGCAGGCGACAAGTCAAGGCGCGTAACGTTTTTCGCGCCCTATTCGACCTCGATTTCGCGCTCTTCGGCCCATTTCTGCAAGGTTGCACGCAAATTTTCCGGTGGAGCCTCGAGCCATGCGGTCATCGCCTGACCGATCTCCTGCGTGTCGACCTTGCGCACGAGCTCCTTGATCGGCCCGACCGCCGCCGGAGTTATCGACAGCCGGGTGACGCCGAGCCCGAGCAGCGCGAGCGCCTCGAGCCGGCGTCCGCCCATCTCGCCGCACACGCCGAGCTGCACCGGGTGGCCGGCCGTCGCCGCAACGACGCGGCGCAGGAAGCGCAGGATGGCCGGGCTGAGCCAGTCGTAACGCTCGGCGAGCTTGGGGTTGGCACGGTCGGCGGCGAACAGGAACTGGGTCAGGTCGTTGGTGCCGACCGAGATGAAGGCAACCCGCGGGATGAGCACGTCGAGCACCTCGGCAAGCGAGGGCACCTCGAGCATCACGCCGTAGCGGATCGCCTCGGGCAGGGTTTTCCGGCAGGTGCGCAGGAACTTCACCTGGCTGTCGAACACCGCCTTGGCGGCGTCGAATTCCCACGGCTCCGAAACCATCGGAAACATCACGTTGAGGCTGCGCCCGGCGGCGGCCTCGAGCAGCGCGCGGGCCTGGACCTTGAGCAGCCCTTCGCGCTCCATGGCAAGGCGCAGCGCGCGCCAGCCCATCGCGGGGTTCTCGTCCTCGCGGCTGGTCTCGCTGCGCAAGTAGGGCAGCGACTTGTCGCCGCCGATGTCGACCGTGCGGAAGATCACCGGCTTGTCGCCCGCGGCTTCGAGCACGTCGCGGTAGAGGCGGGTCTGCCGGTCGCGCTGCGGCAGCGTGGCCGAAACGAGGAATTGGAACTCGGTGCGGAACAAGCCGATGCCGTCGGCGCCGGTCAGGCTGAGCATCGGGATGTCATCCCTCAGCCCGGCGTTCATCATCACCTCGATCCGCTTGCCGTCGCGCGTGAACGGCTCGACCTCGCGCATCAGCGCGTAAGCCGCCTGCTTCTCGCGGCTGCGGGCGAGGCGCGTCTCGAAAGTGTCGACGACCGTCTGCATCGGGCGCACGGTCAGCTTGGCCGCGTCGCCGTCGAGCAGCAGCAGGTCGCCCTCGCGGATCAGCCCGCGCGCGTTGCGTACGCGGCCGAGCACCGGGATGCCTATCGCCCGTGCGACGATGACGACGTGCGCGGTGAGCGAACCTTCCTCGAGCACCACACCCTTCAGGCGCCGCTTGTCGTATTCGAGCAGCTCGGCGGGACCGAGGTTCTTGGCGATCAGGATCGAATCGCCGCGCAAGCCGATACTGGCGGCGGTGCCGAGCTGGCCCGAGACGATGCGCAGCAGCCGGTTCGAGAGATCCTCGAGATCGTGCATGCGCTCGGCCAGCAGCGGGTCCTGGATCTCGCGCATGCGCATGCGGGTGCGCTGCTGCACGCGCTCGATCGCCGCCTCGGCGGTCAAGCCGGAGTCGATCGCCTCGTTGATGCGCCGGCTCCAGCCCTCGTCATAGGCGAACATCTTGTAGGTCTCGAGAACCTGCTGGTGCTCACCGTCGAGGCCGAACTCGGCGCCGGTCGCCATCTGGTCGATCTGCTCGCGCATCTTGTCGAACGCGAGGTAGACCCGCTGACGCTCGGCCTCGATGTCCTCGGCCACGGTCTGCTCGATGACCACGCGCGGCTGGTGGAAGACGGCCTGGCCGAGCGCGAGTCCCTTGACCAGCTGGAGTCCCTCGAGCAGCTGCTGGCCGGAGTGCGCGGCTTCGACGGTGTCGGCGCCTTCCTCGTCGACCAGGCCGGCGCTGTGGAGCATTTCCGACAGCACCATGGCCACGGTCTGCAGCGCCTCGATCTCCACTTCCTCGTAGCGGCGCGGCTCGCGGTGCTGGACGGTGACAACGCCGATCGCCCGCTCGCGGCGCACGATCGGCACTCCGGCGAAGGAATGGAACTTCTCTTCGCCGGTTTCCGGACGGTACTGGAACTCCGGATGGGTCGCCGCTTCGGCGAGGTTCAGGGTCTCGATGTTCTGGGCGATCGTGCCGGTAAGGCCCGCGCCGATCGCCAGCTTGGTCACGTGGACCGCGCCCTGGTTGAGGCCGCGGGTGGCGAACAGCTCGAGCATGCCCTCGCGCAACAGGTAGATCGAGCAGACCTCGCTATCGAGCGCCTCGCCGATGATCTCGACGACCTGGTTGAGCTTGCCCTGCGCGTGGGTGCGCGAGGCCATGACCTCGTGAAGCTGGGTGAGGATCGAGCGAGCAGCGGCGGCAGCGGACATCGCCTTCGCCTATCGCATATGACGGAATTTGAAAACGTGCCTCCCGCCACGGGCGCCAGGCCTCCGATTCATCGGCGGCGGCCTTGCCCCGACCCCCGGGCGTGCGCCGGGGCTCGAGGCCGCGCTCCAGGTCAGACGAAGCTGAGCTCTTCCTTGATCCTGAGCTTCTGCTTCTTGAGCGCCTGGATCATCGTACTGTCGGGAGCTGGCCGGGCCATCTCTTCCCGGATCCGCTGCTCCAACCCTTCGTGCTTGGCCTGAAGGGCGGCGACGTGCGAGGATTCCATACGCGTTCTCCTTTTCTCGGGGGCAGGCCCCCGGGAAGACCCTGCTGGCGACTCGGCCGGCGGGCTGAGCCGCGCGATTGTCATCAAATCATATTAGTCTTAAGGCTTCAAACCCCGACTGCGCCGAAATGGCCGCATGGGGCGATGCAGCGCACTTGCAGGTTGGGGAGGCCGTGACCGAAGAGGAATTGCGCAAGCGGCTGGCGGCATTGCGGATCGAGCATCGGGACCTCGACGCGGCGATCGCCGCGCTGGCCGGGGCCGACAGCCAGGACCAGCTGCAGATCGCACGCCTCAAGAAGCGCAAGCTGCGTCTCAAGGACCAGATTGCGCTGCTCGAGGACTACCTGACGCCCGACATCATCGCCTAGGCGCCCGGGCCGCGGCGATGCCCGGCCGTTTCCATTCGGGACGGATCGGACGCGCTGCGGACAAACGGCGATTGGAACTGGCGCCGCGCCCGGCGGTTGGAGTAGCCTGCAGTCGCGACATGGCCCAGACCGCCGATCTCAGCCCGACGATCGTCGAGACGCTCTATGGCGAGGCGCTCGACCTTGCCGACGAGGCACGCAATGCCTTCGAGCTTTCGGGGCGGCTGACGGTGGCCAGCGAGGACGAGGACCTAGCGCGGATCGCCCTGTCGTGCGAGGCGTTGCGCACGACCACCCGGATGATGCACGCGATAGCCTGGCTGCTCAACCAGCGGGCCCACTTCGCCGGCGAGCTCAGCGAATTCCAGTTGCGCCGGCACGGGCGCCTGCCGCCGGCCCAGCCCGACGCCGATCCCGACCAGCTCGCGCTGCTGCCGGCCGAGACGGTGGCGCTGGTCGAACGCACTCGGCAGTTCTACGCGCGGATCGAACGGCTCGACCGGGGCTGGCGCGCGCGCTTCGAGATGGAGCCGGCGGCGATCCACCGCCTTCGCGAGCGGCTGGGCAAGGCGGTCGCGGGAATCTAGACGCCGGCGAGGGCCGCCCGCCAGGCGGCGATCCGTCCGGCCCGGGCCTCGGCCGGCATCTGCGGCCGGAAATGCCGCGCCGGGCCGATCATCGCCGCGGCCGCCGCCTCGAGCGAAGGATGGATCCCGGCGCCGACCGATGCCAGCATCGCCGCGCCGAGCGCCGTCGTCTCGACGAAGTCGGGCCGGATCACTTCGAGTCCCGTGACGTCGGCTATGTCCTGCGCCATCCAGTCGTTGGCGGCCATGCCGCCGTCGATCTTGAGCACGCTCCATCCGGCGCCGTCCGCGGCGAAGGCCGCGGCAAGGTCGTGCGTCTGGTGCGCCATCGCCTCGAGGGCCGCGCGGACGATCTGCGCCTTGCCGGTAGCGAAGGTCAGCCCGGCGATTATCCCGCGAGCCTCCGGTCGCCAGTGCGGCGCGCCGAGGCCCGAGAGCGCGGGGACGACGACCACTCCGCCGCTATCCTCGACCGACCGCGCCAACGCCTCGGTCTCGGCCGCGGTCTCGATGAAGCCGAGTGTGTCGCGCAGCCATTTGACGAAGCTGCCGGCGACGAAGACCGAGCCCTCGAGCGCGTAGTGCCGCTCGCCGGCGAGCTGGCACAGCACCGTGCCGAGCAGGCGGCTGGCGGAGCGAGGGACGGCGGTGCCGTGGTTCGCCAGCACGAAGGCGCCGGTGCCGTAAGTCGCCTTGGTATCGCCGGGGCGAAGGCAGCCCTGCCCGATCGTCGCTGCCTGCTGGTCACCGGCGAGGCCGCACACGGGAATCGGATCGCCGAACAACCCGGTCCTGCCGAGCATGCCGGCGCTGTCGATGACCTCGGGCAAGGCAGCGCCCGGCACGCCGAACAGGTCGCACAGGCCCTCGTCCCAGCCTCTTCCGGCGAGCGGCAGCAGCAGCGTGCGGCTGGCGTTGCCGGCGTCGCTGAGGTGTGCGCCGGTCAGCTTGAAGGCGAGCCAGCTCTCGACAGTGCCGAGCGCGAGCCTGCCGGCCGCTGCCGCCTCGGCGACGGCCGGCTCGTTGTCGAGCAGCCAGCGCATCTTGGTCGCCGAGAAGTAGGGGTCGAGCAGCAGGCCGGTCGCAGCGCGGACCGCTTCCTCGTGCCCGGCCTCACGCAGCGTCTCGCACAGGGGAGCCGTGCGGCGATCCTGCCAGACGAGCGCGCGGGCCAGCGGCTCGCCGGTGCGCCTGTCCCACGCGACCACGGTCTCGCGCTGGTTGGCGATGCCGATCGCGGCGATGCGGCCCGCGCCGCCGGCGAGCGCGACCAGCTCGAGCGCGCATTCGAAGGTCCGCTGCCAGATCTCGCCCGCGTCGTGCTCGACGCGGCCCGGGCCCGGATAGTGCTGCGTCAGCTCGCGCTGGGCGGAGCCGCGCAGGTCGCCCCCGGCGGTGAACAGCATCGCCCGGGTCGAGGTCGTCCCCTCGTCGAGCACCAGGATCAGCGGCTCGGACATTTCATTCCTCTCCCATGGCCGCCATATGCGGTCCATGCCCCCGCCCCCGCAACCCTGGCCCACGGGCCTCGTCGAGACGCTCGAGCCGCTCGTCCGCCGCGTACTCGCCCCGAACGGCTCGCCGTTCACCTATACCGGGACCCAGACCTACCTCGTCGGGCACGAGGAAGGCCTGGCGGTGATCGACCCGGGTCCCGACATGCCCGAGCACCTCGCCGCGCTGGAGGCGGCTATCGGCGCGGCGAAGGTCGTGGCGATCTGCTGCACGCACACGCACCGCGACCACTCGCCGGCCGCCGCGCCGCTGGCGGCGGCGACGGGCGCACCGGTCGTCGGCTGCGCGCCGCTGGTGCTCGAGAGCGACGAGCCGCGCGCCGACGCGCCGTTCGACGGAGCCTATCGCCCCGACCGCGTGCTGGCCGACGGCGAGCGCCTGAGCGGCCCGGGCTGGACGCTGACCGCCCTCGCCACGCCCGGGCACACCTCGAACCACTTTTGTTACGCGCTCGCGGAAAGCGGGGCGCTGTTCACCGGCGACCACGTGATGGGCTGGTCTACCACGGTCGTCGCCCCGCCCGACGGCGACATGGCCGACTACCTGCGCAGCCTCGAGAAGCTGCACGACCGCGACGACCGGGTGTATTACCCGGCTCACGGAGCGGCGGTGACCAACCCGCGCCAGCTCGTGCGCGGGATGATCGGCCACCGCCGCCAGCGGGAGCGGCAGATCCTCAGGCTGCTGGGCCACGACGCCCAGGCGATCTCGGCGATGGTTCCGATGATGTACAAGGGTGTCGACGAACGGCTCTGGCCTGCGGCGGGCCAGTCGGTGAAGGCGCACCTGCTCGATCTGGAACGCCGCGGGGCCGTCGCTCGTTCGGGGGAGACATGGATGCTCCTCCACGATCCGCCCCGCGCCTGATCAAGCGCGCAACAGCCCGCGACCGGCTGCAGCAGGCGCCTCACGCCGAGCGTCCGCTGGCCCGCGTCCAGGCGGTGCCGTGGTTGCTGTTCGTGCTGATGCTGGCGCTGAGCGCCTGGCTTGCCTGGCGCGCGTTCGGGCCCGAGGACAACGGCG
Source organism: Sphingomonadales bacterium (assembly GCA_044506565.1). Lineage (GTDB taxonomy): Bacteria > Pseudomonadota > Alphaproteobacteria > Sphingomonadales > Sphingomonadaceae > Croceibacterium_A. The sequence continues at coordinate 24,089 of JBIQKN010000032.1, forward strand.
ATCCCCTGGCGACGAGCCTCGTCGCGTTCGAGAAGCAGAACCGGTTGACTGTTTTCTCGGCGCAGCTTTCGCCCGTGGTGGCGAGCGAGGACAGCCGGCTGATGGGCCTCGTCCAGTCGCGCCAGGTAGCCGTGATCCCCGCGCGGGTCGACTACACGCTCGACCTGTCCCAGATGGACCGCAGCCGGCTGCTGTGGGATGAGACAACGAACACCCTCGACGTGCAGCTCCCGGCGCTCATCGTCGGCCGACCCAACCTCGACGAGGGCCGCGCGCAGTACCTGCGCGAAGGCATCTGGATCAGCCGCGAGGCGCAGGACAGCCTCACCCGCCAGAACACCCGGCTCGCCGAGCAGCAGGCGCAGGAGCAGGCGGCCAACCCGGTGCTGATGGGGCTGGCCCGGTCGGCGGCGCGGGAGGCCGTGCGGCAGAATCTGGCGATCCCGCTCGAGGTCGCGGGCTTCGGTGAGGTGACCGTCAACGTGCGCTTCGACGGGGAACGGCTGCCGACGCGCTAAACGTTGCCCCGGCCCGCGCCTGTTGGTATCAGCTGCAACGGGTCGGGGAGGGGGCAGCGTCATGGCGACGATTCCGTATTCCGGCGACAGCGACCGCAGCGAGGCGCGGTTCTTCTTCATCATGGCCTGCGCGATGGCCGCGACGATCATCGCCGGCTTCGCGTTCAATCTGTACAGGGGCCGCTCGACCTTCGCCGCACCATGGCCAGTGCATTTCCATGCGTGGGTCATGTTGAGCTGGATCGGGCTCTACCTGGCCCAGAACGCGCTGATCTTCTCCGGCAACGTGAACCTGCACCGCCGGCTAGGCTGGCTCTCGGTGGTGCTGATCCCGGCGATCGTGGTGATGGCGCTGTTCATCACCCGGCTGACGATGCAGACCACCGGCGGCCCGGCGTTCTTCGACCAGAACCAGTTCCTGTTCAGCAATCCGCTGCAGCTGCTCGCGTTCGTGATCCTCGCGGCGTGGGCGGTCCACGTGCGCCGGAACACCGGCTGGCACCGCCGGCTGATGTTCTGCGCCTTCGCGGTGCTGACCGGACCGGGCGTCGGACGGCTGCTGCCGATGCCACTGTTGATCCCCTATGCGTGGTACATCGGCACGGTGCTGCTGCCACTGCTGTTCCCGGCGATCGGCATGCTCGCCGACAAGCGGCGTTACGGTAGGGTGCATCCGGCCTGGTTGTGGGGCGTCGGGCTGGTGCTCGCGCTCCAGGTCGTCGCCGACCTCATCGGGTACAGCCCCTGGGGCATCGCCTTCACCGAGTGGTTCCTCGCCGGGACGCCGGGCGCCGAACGACCGATGGAGGCGTTTGTCCCGTCAATGTAGTGTTGTTCGCGCGCGCGGGCGCGCCTATCTCGGCGACACGATGAGCATCGAGACCAAGCTGCCCGCGGGCATCGACCTGCGCGCCGAGATCGACCGCCTGCGCAAGGAGCGCAACGCGGTGATCCTCGCGCACTATTACCAGAAGCCCGAGTTGCAGGACCTCGCCGACTTCGTCGGCGACTCGCTCGAGCTGTCGCGCAAGGCGGCTGCCACCGACGCCGACGTGATCGCGTTCTGCGGGGTCAAGTTCATGGCCGACACGGCCAAGATCCTGTCGCCCGACAAGATCGTCGTGCTGCCCGACATGGAAGCCGGCTGCAGCCTCGAGGACTCGTGCCCGCCGGAGAAGTTCAAGGCGTTCCGCGAAGCGCACCCCGACCACATCGCGCTGACCTACATCAACTGCTCGACCGAGGTGAAAGCACTCTCGGATGTGATCGTCACCAGCTCTAGTGCCGAGACGATCATCAGCCAGATCCCGAAGGAGCAGAAGATCATCTTCGGCCCCGACCGGCACCTCGGCGGCTATCTCAACCGCAAATTCGGCCGCGGCATGCTGTTGTGGCCAGGCGTGTGCATCGTCCACGAGGCGTTCTCCGAGCGCGAGCTGCTCAAGCTCAAGGAGCAGTATCCGGGCGCTCCGGTCGCCGCGCACCCCGAGTGCCCGCCGCACATCATCGACCACGCCGACTATGTCGGCTCGACCAGCGGCATTCTCAATTACGCCAAGACGATGACCGGCGACGTGCTGATCGTCGCCACCGAGCCGCACATCATCCACCAGATGGAAAAGGCGCTGCCACACAAGACCTTCGTCGGCGCGCCCGGGGCAGACGGCAACTGCAACTGCAACATCTGCCCGTACATGGCGCTCAACACGATGGAAAAGCTGTACTTCGCGCTACACGACCTGCAGCCGCGCATCGAGATCGAGGAAAGCCTGCGGCTGGCGGCCAAGCGCAGCCTCGACCGCATGCTCGAAATGGCTAGCGGCACGATCGGCCAGGGCGACCTGGGGCCGAGCGGAGACTGAGCCTCCCGCCAGCACTGTCAGCGGCTCCCGGAGCCTGACCGGGCGGGGGGCGCGATCCCGTCCCCGCGCTTCATCGCATTCGACGCACCTCAGACCGCATCGAGACGGGTTTCGCTCGCCGCAGCGGAAACCCGTGATTTCCGCGAACATTCCCTAACAGTCTTTCGAAAGCGTCAGCCTCGCGGGGCTGTCTTGCGGACAGGAGTACGACGACGATGACCAAGTGGATTGGCGCTCTGGCCGCCCTCTCGCTCGCAGCGAGCCCCGTAGCCGCCCAGGCCAGCCGCGCCTCTGCCGCCGTCGAGGAAGCGGACTCCATGGCGGGCGGCCTTTCCATCGCGTGGATCATGGCGGCGATCATGGTGATCGGCGCCGTCGTCTTCATTGTCGACGACGACGACGACCGCGTCACGCCCACCAGTCCCTGAACCAAACCGCACGCGGAGCATCCCGGCCGTTCCCGTCAGCGACGTGAAGATCGGTCGTCAGGAATCAGAGAAAGGCTTCTTCAATGGCTATCAGAACCCTGACATGTGCCCTCGCTGCCGCGGCATTGGCAGTCGGCACGAGCGCGCAGGCCGCCGCGCCCGCTAGAAGCAGCGCTTCGCTCGAGGACGCCGAGGGCCTCGCAGGGTCGGCGCTCCTTCCCGTAGCGATCTTCATGGCAGCAATCCTCGCGATCATCATCGTCGCGAGCGATGACGACGACGAACTTCCGACCAGCCCCTGAGCCCTTTAGTGCGACGGGCCTGACGCTGGCCGTCGACAGGCTATGAGGCGAGCGCCGCCTCTACCTTGCGCGGCGCCGTTTCCCTGAGAAAGAGCGCGACCACGAAGCCCAGCACGAGGCTCGCGATCACGAACGTGAAGACGTGCTGGATGCCGCTCGAGCCGGCGATCTGACCGGCGATGGCCGGAGCCACACCGCCGCCGAAGATTTCGCCGGCACCGATCACCAGACCTGCCACCGAAGCGATCATGCCGAGCGGCGCGGCCTCGGCCGCGACCGGCCCCGCGAGCGTGGCCAGCGCCGAGAAGTTGAACAGCGCGGCGAAGAACAGCAGCCAGAACAGCGCGGACTGGTTGTCGGCCCCGGTTTGCGTGAACAGCCAGATGAACACCGCGGCGAGGATGTACGAGATCAGGATCGTGACCTTGCGGCCGATGAAGTCCGACAGCGTCGGCATCGCGAACTGCCCGAGTGCGCCGCCGAAGCCGATCGCCGACGTGACTACGCCCATCTGCTGGATCGAGAGGCCGAGGTAATCGGTCAGGTAGCTCGGCATCATCGCGCCCATCACGAAGATCCCGCCCATCGCGCACATCAGCGTGAGCATCGCCAGCGGGACGTTGCGATGGCGGAACAGGTCGGCGAAGCCGGGGCGGGCCACGGCGGGCGCGGTCTCGACCGGGGGCGGCGCAGCCGGCTCGCGGACGACGTAGTACATCACCGCCGCCATGATCAGGCCGGGGATGCCGACGATCATGAACACCGCGCGCCAGTCGGTGACCAGCAACAGCTGCGTGGCGACGATCGGGCCGATGGCGTTGCCCATCAGGCTGATCATGCACTGGAAGATGCCGTTGTTCATCCCGCGCCGCTTGGGATGCGAAGCCTCGACGGCCACGGCCACGCCGATCGAGGCCACCGGCCCTTCGGCGAGTCCCATGATGGCGCGGACCAGCAGCAGGCCGACAAGCCCGCCGACCATTCCCGAGAACACCGACATCAGCGAGAACATCACGACCGCCGGGATCAGCACCTTTCGCCGCCCCACCCGGTCGGAGAGGAAGCCCATGGCAAAGGCCGACAGGCCCCAGAACACCGCGAGAATGCCGACGAGGTTGCCGAGATCCTCGTAAGTGAGGCCGAGCTCCTCCATGAACGCCGGGAACAGGACCGGCAGGATGAATCGGTCCAGTCCGACCAGCCCGAACGTCAGGCTGAGGATCAGGATGATCTTCCACTCGTAGCTGGTGTCCCAGCGCGCAGGCGCCTGGTCTTGCATGGTCCCTCCCCCGGTTGCCGGCCCGGCCGTGCCGGGACCGTGTCATTCCCGGAGGGAGAGTATCAGCGCGGTGAGGCAGCGTCGAATCTTGCTGTGGGCCAGCATCAGGGAGTCCGACCCCCTATCGCCCGGCCGAAGTGGACGAGGGCCCCTTTTCTTCCGCCACCTTCGCCAGCACCAGCGCCGACCCGACCAGCGCCACGCCGAGCAGGTCGATTGTGGTCAGTGCTTCGCCGAAGCTCAGCCAGCCGGCGAGCGCCGCGACTGCGGGCTGGGTCAGCAAGGCGATGCCGATCACCAGCGGCGAGAAGTGGCGCAGCGCGTAGACCAGGCAGCCCTGGCCGAAAATCTGGCTCGACACGAACAGGCCGAGCACGGGCCGCCAGTCGGTCGGCCAGACCGGCTCACCGAGCGCGAGCGCGATCGCCAGCAGCACGGGGATGCTGCCGAGCGCGGACCACGTGAGCAGCGCCCAGCTGCCGAGCGCCCTGCGGGCGTCGTGCAGGATCAGCAGATAGCCGGCGTAGAAGATACCGGCGAGCAGGCAGAGCAGGTCGCCGTAGAGGGTCGCTACCGAAACCTCGAACGAACGGCCCATCAGGATCGCCGCGCCCGCCAGCGCTGCAACAAGCGCCGGCCATTCGCGCCCCTTCGGCAGCCGCCGCCTGGCGATGAAGCCCCACATCATCAGGATCAGGCTGCCGGCGTTGCCGAACAGCGTGGCGTTGGCGAGCCGAGTCAGCCCGATGCCGATGTGCCAGCTGGCGACGTCGAGTCCGAACAGTACGCCGCCGACCAGGATGGCAAGGACGACGCCGCGCGGCATCCCGCCGAGCGGTTGGCGGTTCATCCGCGCCAGCAGTGCAAGCACCGGCAGCGCCAGCGCCATGCGCCAGAACCCGGCCGAGACGGGCCCGCTGTCGGCGAACCGCACGAACCACGCGCCCATCGCCAGCGCCGCATTGCCCGCGAGCAGTGCGGCAAGCGGGAGGAAGCGGATCGGGGCGGAGGCCGGCATCGCGCTCGTCTAGCGCGCCGGCACCGCTTGGCTATAGGAGATGACGGCTACCGGAGAGGTGCGTGCACGATGGCAATGCGTTCTTGGCTTTTCGTCCCCGGCGACAGCGATGCCAAACTCGGGAAGGTCGCCGGCTACGGCTCCGACGTGGTCATCGTCGACCTCGAGGATGCGGTCGCGCCTCCGGCCAAGCCGCACGCGCGGATCATGGCCCGGGGATGGCTCGAACGACAGGGGCGCAAGGGCGCAGGTCCGTCCCGCTGGGTGCGGATCAACCCGCTCGACACGCCGCTGTGGCGCGAGGACCTGGCCGGCGTGATGCCGGGCCGCCCTGACGGGATCATGGTCCCCAAGGCCTCGGGTCCCGAGCAGCTCCTGGCGCTCGCCGCAGAGCTCCAGGCCCAGGAGCAGCGCCACGGCATGGCGCCGGGCTCGACACGCATCGTGCCGCTGGTCAGCGAGACGCCGATGGCCGCGCTCGGCATTGCCAGCTACGCCACGGCGCAGCAGCCGCGCCTCGCCGGACTGACCTGGGGCGCCGAGGACCTCTCGGCCGCGATCGGCGCCAGCCGCAAGCGCGACGCGCGCGGCTACTGGGTCGACGCGTTCCGCTACGTCCGCGCGCAAGTCCTGCTGACCGCACATGCGCGCGGGATCATCGCGATCGATACGCTGCACGCGGAATTCCGCGATCTCGACGGGCTCGCGCGGATCGCCGCGGATTCCTACGCCGACGGTTTCACCGGGATGCTGGCGATCCATCCGAGCCAGGTGCCGGCGATCAACGCCGCCTTCACGCCAGGCGAAGAGGAGATCGCGCGCGCCCGGGCGATCGTCAACGCGTTCAGCGCCAACCCGGGGGCCGGCGCGCTCCAGCTCGACGGACAGATGCTCGACCAGCCGCACCTCGAACAGGCGCGCAAGCTGCTCGAACGGCTGCGCTAGCTATTCGTCGGCCGTGTCGGCCGCTTCCGCGGGCTCCGAAGCGTCCGCGTCGGCCGGCTCCTCGGCGGAATCCTCCGCATCGCCGGCTTCGGCAGCCGCCGCACCCTCGCCGTCGGCGCTGCGGGTCTCGGCGAAAGCCCGGGGATCCTCGGGCGGCGGTTCGGAGCGCAGGCGGTCGAGCGGCAGCATGTCGTCGCTGATGCTGCCTTCGAGGACTTCGCCCGAGGCCGCACGCCCGTCGTCGGCCGGGGCATCACCGCCGCACCCTGCCAGCAGCACGAGAAGGGGAAGCGCAAGGTTCGAAAACTTCACGGTCATGCTTTCTCCGGCGCGTCGAGCGCGGCGAGGAAATCGCCGAAGCGCGCGAACAGCGCCCCATCCCATTCCTCGGACGAGACCGCAAGGCCGAGCCGCGCAAGGCTGGTCACGCCGTAGTCCGACACGCCGCAGGGCACGATCCCGGAAAAGTGCGTCAGGTCCGGATCGAGATTGACCGCGAACCCGTGCATCGTCACCCAGCGCCGCACGCGCACGCCGATCGCGCCGATCTTGGCTTCCGAGCCGTCGACGTCGCGGGTCCAGATGCCGATCCGCTCGGGGACGGCCCAGGCCTCGACACCGAATCCCGCGAGCGCGGCGATCACCCAGTCCTCGAGCGCGTGGACGAAACGGCGCACGTCGCGCCCGCGTTTCGACAGGTCGAGCAGCACGTAACCGACCCGCTGGCCCGGACCGTGATAGGTATAGCGCCCGCCGCGGCCGGTCTCGACGACCTCGAAGCGCGGGTCGAGCAGTTCGGCCGCTGCCGCGCTGGTCCCGCCGGTGTAGACGGGCGGATGCTCGAGCAGCCAGACCAGCTCGCCGGCCGTCCGCACGGCGATCGCCGCGTTGCGCGCCTCCTGCTCGGCCAGCGCCGCGCGATACGGCACCAGCGCCGGGCTTCGTCGCCACTCGGGTGCCGTGCCGGCCTCGGTCGTCAAACTATCCACCGGGCGAT
>JBIQKN010000131.1:0-4497 GCA_044506565.1 Sphingomonadales bacterium
TCCAGTCGGTCTCCAGCTCGAGGTCGCGCTCGTCGGAGAAAGTCAGCTTGCCGTCGATCGTCAGGCTGCGCAGCGCCGGAGGCGTCACGTCGAGCACCATGTCCAGGTCGCGCGCGATGACGACCTCGTCGCCCGCCGCGGGCACGCGCCCGTTCGGCCAGGCCGAGGCATCGGACCAGCGCACCTTGCGCGTCGCCGCTGGCGCCTGCGCCGCGGCGTTCGCTGCCGGGTCGGCGTGGGCATGATCCTGCGCGGCGGCGGTGCTGCCGGTGGCCATCAGCAGCGGCAAGGAAAGCAGACCAGAATAGAGCCATGACCGGCGCATGTTCGTCATCCCCTCTCGCGAACGCATGTCCGCCTTGTTGTCGTTGCGGGCAGTCTGCATTGGGGCTTCGGCTTTTCCAAGCGCATAAGCGGTCGCCACGCGTGCCGAAATTGTAAGAGTTTGTATCTCCGCCCACACTCTGCCGACGCGGCCTTGCCGCGACGTCGGTGCCTGCTACGGTCGGGCACGGTCGCCCTCTCGGAGTTCTCGATGCGTCTTCCCGTTCCGGTTGCCGCTGTCTATGCGGCGGCTCTTTCCGTTTCGGTGCACGCGCAGGACATGACCGCTCCCCCTTATCCCGAGACCCGCCGCGACGACGTGGTGGAGACGCTGTTCGGCGAGACGATCGCCGATCCCTATCGCTGGCTCGAGGAGGACGTGCGCAACAGCGCCGAGGTGGCCGAGTGGGTGGAGCGGCAGAACGCCGTGACCGACGCTTACCTGGCGAAGCTGCCGGCGCGCGACGGGTTCAAGCGGCGGATCGGCGAGCTGATCGACTTCGAGCGGTTTTCGGTGCCGGTGAAGCGGGGTGGGCGGTACTTCTACACGCATAACTCGGGGCTGCAGAACCAGAGCCCGCTCTACGTGCGCGAAGGGCTGGGCGGCGAACCGCGCCTGCTGATCGACCCGAACGCCTGGGCAGCGGACGCGGCGACCGCGCTCAGCGACTGGCGCGCCTCGCCCGACGGATCGAAGCTGCTCTACGCGGTGCAGGACGGCGGGACCGACTGGCGGATCCTGCGCGTGCTCGACGTGGCGACGGGTGAGCAGCTTCCGGACGAGATTCGCTGGGCCAAGTTCACCAACCTCGCCTGGGTCGGGGAGGAGGGATTCCTCTATTCGCGCTTTCCCGAGCCTGAGGCGGGGCAGGACTTCCAGGCGCTGAATTACGACCAGGCTGTGTACTTCCACCGGCTGGGCACGCCGCAGAGCGAGGACCAGCTGGTCTTTGCGACCCCCGAGCACCCCGAGCGCAACCACACCGCAGGCGTGACGCGCGACGGGCGCTGGGCGGTGATCACCTCGTCGGTCGGAACCGACGCCAAGCACGAGGTGCGGGTTATCGACCTCGCGGCCCGGGGTGACTTCGGGTGGGCGGTGCGCGACCTGGTCAGCGGATTCGACAATGCCTGGAACGTAATCGGCGCGACCACCGGCACGCTGTGGTTCGCGACCAACGAGGATGCGCCGCGCTACAAGGTGGTGAGGATCGACCTCGATAGGCAGGGTGCCGACTGGGTCGAGGTGGTGCCCGAGCAGGAGCAGCCGATCGACGGGGCTTCGATCGTCGGCGAGCGGCTGATCCTGACTTATCTGAGGGACGCGAGCTCGGTGGCGCGGACTTTCGACCTCGCCGGGAACGAGCTGGCGCCGATCGAGCTGGCCGGGATCGGCAGCGTCTCGGGGTTCAGCGGCAGGCCAGGCGATCCGGAGACGTTCTACGCGTTCTCGAGCTTCAACCGGCCGGCGACGATCTACCGGCTCGACACGGCGACCGGCGAGACTTCGGTGTTCGCGGCGCCGGAGATCCGTTTCGATCCGGAGGCGATCGCGGTCGAGCAGCGGTTCTACACGTCGAAGGACGGGACGCGGGTGCCGGTGTTCATCGTTCGCCGCAAGGACGTGACCGGGCCGGCGCCGACGCTGCTCTACGGTTACGGCGGGTTCGACGTGTCGCTGACGCCGGGGTTCTCGGCCAGCCGGCTGGCGTGGGTCGAGGCCGGCGGGGTGTTCGCGCTGGCCAACATTCGCGGCGGCGGCGAGTACGGCAAGGCGTGGCACGACGGCGGGCGGCTGAAGAGCAAGCAGAACGTGTTCGACGACTTCATCGCCGCGGCCGAGTTCCTCAGGGGGGAAGGGGTAGCGAGCGAGATCGCCATCCAGGGCGGCTCGAACGGCGGGCTCCTCGTTGGCGCGGTGGCCAACCAGCGGCCCGAGCTGTTCGCGGCGGGGAACGCCCAGGTCGGCGTGATGGACATGTTGCGGTTCGATCGCTGGACCGCGGGGCGGTACTGGGTCGACGACTACGGGTATCCCTCGAAGGAGGAGGATTTCCGGGTGCTGCGGGCCTATTCGCCGCTGCACAACATCCGGCCCAACACGCCCTATCCGGCGCTGATCGTGACCACCGCGGACACCGACGACCGCGTCGTGCCGGGGCACAGCTTCAAGTACGTCGCGGCGCTGCAGGCGGCCCACCTCGGGCCGAAGCCGCAGCTGATCCGGATCGAGACGCGGGCCGGGCACGGTTCGGGCAAGCCGACCGACAAGGCGATCGAGGAGGCGGCGGACGTGCTGGCCTTCCTGGGCTATTGGACCGGGCTGGAAGTGGCGGAGTAGGGGCGCCGGTATAGCTTGCGGGTAAGCCGGACGGTTTTTTTCGCACAAAGGCGCGAAGGCGCGAAGGGCAGCGCCCGCGGCGAACCGCCCCGCTCCTCCGAGGTCGACGCGAGGATGGCATCGGAATTGAGAGCGGCTTCGCCGCAATGTCTCCCTCTCCGCCGCTTCGCCTTCGTGCGAAACCAAGATCAATGTTCAGAAAACACGCAAGTTAGCTGAACAATGGCTAACAAGCGCATTCAGCGTGATCACATGGCGGCTCCGGTACCACCACTCTCGTGAGGGGCAACTCGCCCCGAGTCCGAGAGGAGCAAAGCTATGAAGACCCTTACCAAAGCCCTGGCCAAAGGGACGATCGCTACCGTCGCGGCTGGCGCGATGGTGATGGGGTCGGCGACGCCGGCGATGGCCCGAGACAACGACGGCATCGACGCCGGCGACATCATCGCCGGGGCGCTGATCATCGGCGGGATCGCCGCCGTGGCCGCAGCCGCAAGCGACAACGACCGCCATTACGACCGCGGCTATTACGGCGGCCGCTACTACGGCAATCAGGGCTACTACGACCGGGCGGGAAGCTCGCGCCAGGCGGTCGAGCAGTGCGTCCGTGCCGCGCAGTACAACGCCAACCGCTATTCCTACGGCGGCCAGGCGCGGGTGACCGACATCCGCGATATCGACCGCAAGAGCGACGGCTACCTCGTCAAGGGCCGGATCGCGGTCAACACCCGCAACGCCGACTGGCGCCGCGGCTGGGGTAACGACTGGCGTGGTTGGGACAACCGCTACAACGGCTACGACGCAGGCACCTTCAAGTGCCGGGTGCGTTACGGCCAGGTCGTCGACCTCGACTACAGCGGGATCCGCGGTCTCCGGTAACCCCTTCCGGACCGCGGGCGGGCCGGGAGCCGCGAGGCTCCCGGTTCAGCCTGTTGCAAGCCTTGCTGACCTAGGGGCACTATCGCAAGGAGCGCGCCGCGCTCCGTCAGGGGGACACAGATGGTCCTGATCAATCGCAAGCTGGCCGCCGCGACCGCCGTCGCCGCGGCCTTTTCCATGGCCGCCGCGCCCGCCGCGGCGGTCGAGTTGCCGCGCATCGCCGGGCAGCAGTCGGTCAAGGCCGGCAAGCTCGACGTCGAGAACCGCCGCTATCGCGGATGGGGCCGGCACCGCCACCGCGACACTATCGATGCCGGGGACGTGCTCACCGGCGTGCTGATACTCGGCGGGATCGCCGCGATCGCGAGCGCGGCGAGCAAGAACCGCGACCGGCCCTATCCCGAGCCCGCGCCCTATCCGGACGACGCTGGCTACCAGCAGCCTTATTCGAGCGACTACCGCAGCGGCGGCATGGCGCAGGCAGTCGACAGCTGCGTCGCCGAGATCGAGCAGGGTGGCGACCGGATCGGCAGCGTCGACGCCGTGGCGCGCGAGGCCGACGGCTGGCGCGTCTCCGGCGTGCTCGACGGCGGCATGAGCTACTGGTGCCGGGTCGACGGCTCGGGCTACGTCAGCGGCGTCGGCGGGTCGGGAACGGCCTACGCCGAGCCTGCGGGGGACGGCCCGTACGACGATGATTACTACGCGCGTGCGCGGGCCGAGCGGGATGCCGCCGGGGTCGATGGGGATCTCGGCTATACGGTGGCGCAGGCGGAGTAGGGGGAGGGGCCCTCATCCAACTTCGACTAGGCCCCTGCGGGGCCAAGTCTGCGTATCCTTCTCCCACAAGTGGGAGAAGGAGCCTGGCCGCCAGCCGTGCCCTCCTTCTCCCGCTGGCGGGAGAAGGATAGCGAAGCTTACCGCCGAAGGCGGTTAGCGTAGCTTGGATGAGG
>JBIQKN010000132.1:0-4464 GCA_044506565.1 Sphingomonadales bacterium
ATGCACCGGCACAACGTCGGCTTCATGGCGCTCGACGTGATCGCCGAGATGCACGACTTCGGCCCGGTGCAGAAGAAGTTTCAGGGCTGGCTGCAGGAAGGCCGCATCGCCGGGCACAAGATCCTGCTGCTCAAGCCGGCAACCTACATGAACGAGAGCGGGCGCTCGGTCGGCGAGGCGCTGAGGTTCTACAAGCTCGGGACGGACGCGCTGACCGTGTTTCACGACGAGCTGGATCTCGCCCCGTTCAAGGTCAGGGTGAAGACCGGCGGCGGCACCGCCGGGCACAACGGGTTGCGCTCGATCGATCAGCACCTCGGACCCGACTTCCGCCGCGTGCGCATCGGCATCGGCCACCCCGGGCACAAGGACCGCGTCCACGGCTACGTGCTCGGCAACTACGCCAAGGCCGAGCACGAGCGGCTGACCGACATGCTCGCGGCAATCGCCAGCGAGGCCGAATGGCTCGCGCGTGGCGACGACGCGCGATTCATGAACGACGTGGCGCTGCGCCTGCAGGACTAGATTCCCGCTTCCCTGCGCGAGCTGCCCGACTTATCCTTCCGCGGCACAGACCGAGGGGGGACCGATGGTGGAAATTGCCCAAGCTATTCCGGCGGATGGCATCGTTCCCCCACCTCCGCCCTCCGACGTTTCGGCTTCCGAAGCCGCGCTCGCCAGGGACGCGACCGTCCGTGACCTGATGTCGCCGCCCGTCGGCGTCTACCGCGGCACCCAGACCGTCGCCGAGACCACCGAACTGCTGCGCGAGGCAACGCGCAAGGCGTTCATCACCTACTGCTACATCACCGACGCGGACAATCGGCTCGAGGGGCTGGTGGTGATGCGCGACATGCTGCTTGCCAAACCCGGCGACAAGCTCAGCGACATCATGCTCAAGGAGCCCTTCGCGCTGCAGGAGGACATGCCGCTCGACGACGCGCTGAAGGAAGCGCTCGGGCGGCACTACCCGGTCTACCCGGTGGTCGATCGCAACGGCACGCTTGCCGGCCTGGTGCGAGGCGAGACGCTGTTCGCCAACCGCGCGATCGCGATCAGCGCGCAGGCGGGCAGCATGGTCGGCGTCGAGAACGAGGAGCGGCTCAACACGCCGCTCAAGCGCAGCCTGCTGCTCAGGCACCCCTGGCTGCAGATCAACCTCGTCACCGCTTTCATCGCCGCGGCCGTGGTCGGGCTGTTCGAGGACACGCTCGGCGCGCTGGTCATCCTCGCGGTGTTCCTGCCGGTAATGGCCGGGCAGACCGGCAACACCGGATGCCAGGCGCTCGCCGTGGCCTTACGCGGAATGACGCTCGGCGACCTCAAGCCCGGGACCGAGCGCAGCCTGGTGATCAAGGAGGGCACACTCGGGTTCTGCAATGGCCTGCTGGTCGGAGTGACCGCCGGGATCGGCATGATCGTCTACGCGACGATGCAGGGCGAGGCGCAGCCGTGGGTTCTCGGGCTCGTGGTGTTCATCTCGATGATCGTCGCCTGCACGATCGCCGGCATCTCGGGAGCGTTGATCCCGCTGACGCTGAAGAAGCTCGGCGCCGATCCGGCGACTGCCTCGAGCATCTTCCTCACCACGATGAGCGACGTCGTCAGCATGGGCGTGTTTCTGTCGCTGGCGACGGTGCTGCTCCTCTAGGCCCGCACCCGCTTCGCGCTCCGGGACCGGCGCGGTCGCATTTCGTCGTTCAGCGCAGTGCGGGACTGCCGGTTGCGGGAAGGAGGATCGTCAGCAGCAGCGACGAATCCTCCGTCGCCCGCACGGCGTGGGGAATGCCGCCATCGAAATAGACCCACTCTCCTGCCGCCAGCCGCTTGGTTTCCTCGGCAAGCTCGATCGCGACCCGCCCTTCGAGGCAGTGCAGGGTGAAGCGTCCCGAGACCGAGTGCGCAGGCAAGCCCTCGCCGGCATACAGGATCACATGAATCGCCTCGAAGCTGTCGGTCTTCACCAAGGCACGGGTTTTCGGTTCGACCCTCCCCGCATCGAGCGGGGCAAGGGTGACGACTTCGCCGGAACTCGCGTGATGCAGGGCCATGCCATTGTCTCCATTCGTATCGTGCTGGGCGCCTACTACGCGCGCGCCAAGCGGGCGCGGACTTCCCGCACGACGGCCTCGTGCAGGCCCGAGCGCCCTCCCTCGATCTGGTCTTCGATCCCGACGGCGCAGGAACACACATATTCGCGAACGGCCTGCTCGATGTGACGATCCAGCGGCACTCGCGGCGCCGCGACCGAAAGCGCCCGGGCCCTGGCAGCGGCCGCGTCGAGCGCCTCGGCATTGAGGGGATCGCCGTATTCGTGAGTCATCAGACTCTCCGCTATCGCTCTTTCCCGCGGTCACGGGCCCGCCTCGAGTCCGTTGCCGAGAGACGGAGTGCGACGAGACGCGCCAGGTCCGATGTGGGAGCGTCGCGCAACTCCCGAGCCACCAGCGGCCCCGGTCCGGGTATTTCTCCGCAGAGCGCGCAGTACATGACCACTCTCCTTGTTGCGAGTGAATCGCATTGCGGCACTTTGCGGGCGTTGCAAAGTGAGGATTATACGGAGCGGATCGCTGGCATTTCCACTCCGCTCCGCCTATCGCGCGCGCCACGCCACATCTATCGGAGTGATCCATGGGATTCCGCTGCGGAATCGTCGGCCTGCCGAACGTCGGCAAGTCGACTCTGTTCAACGCCCTGACCGAAACGCAGGCGGCGCAGGCCGCCAACTATCCGTTCTGCACGATCGAGCCCAACGTCGGCCAGGTCGCGGTGCCCGACGAGCGGCTCGAGAAGCTCGCCGCGATCGCCGGCAGCGCCAAGATCATCCCGACGCAGCTGGCGTTCGTCGACATCGCCGGACTGGTCAAGGGCGCGAGCAAGGGCGAAGGGCTCGGCAACCAGTTCCTCGGCAACATCCGCGAGGTCGACGCGATCGTCCACGTGCTGCGCTGCTTCGAGGACGACGACATCCAGCACGTCGCCAACAAGGTCGACCCGATCGCCGACGCCGAGGTGGTCGAGACCGAGCTGATGCTGTCCGACCTCGAAAGCCTCGAGAAGCGCGTGCCCGCTGCGCAGAAGCGCGCCACGGGCGGCGACAAGGAAGCCAGGATCACCGCCAGCGTGCTCGGCCAGGCGCTCGAGCTGCTGCGCGAGGGTAAGCCCGCGCGGCTGACCGAGCCGAAGGACGACGAGGAGGCCCGTGTCTTCGCTCAGGCCCAGCTGCTCACCGCCAAGCCGGTGCTCTACGTCTGCAACGTCGCCGAGGAAGACGCCTCGAAGGGCAACGCCCTGTCAGCCAAGGTGTTCGAGAAGGCCGCGGCTGAGGGAGCGCAGGCGGTCGTCGTCTCGGCCGCGATCGAGGCCGAGCTGGTGGCGATGGAGCCCGAGGAACGGGCCGAATACCTCAAGGAGCTCGGGCTCGAGGAGACCGGTCTCGCCCGGGTCATCCAGGCAGGCTACAAGCTGCTCGGCCTCAAGACCTTCTTCACCGTCGGCCCCAAGGAAGCGCGCGCGTGGACCTTCCGCGACGGCGCCAAGGCGCCGGAGGCGGCGGGCGAGATCCACACCGACTTCGAGAAGGGCTTCATCCGCGCCGAGACGATCGCCTACGACGACTACGTCGCGCTCGGCGGCGAGGCGGGCGCGAAGGAAGCCGGCAAGCTGCGCCAGGAAGGCAAGGAATACCTCGTACAGGACGGCGACGTGCTGCACTTCAAATTCAACGTCTAGGCCGACGGTCCTACGAGTTCGGCCGCGGTCCACAGCAGCGCCGCCTGGCCGTGCAGGTCACCGGTAACCACCGGCCGTTCGAGGTAATACTGCGCGTCCGCCGACAGGCCGGTGCCGACGCAGACTCCCCGCAGTCGCCCGTCGGGCTCGACCTGTGCGGCGAGTCCGCTCCACGCCCGAAGCGCCGCGCTGCGATAGGGCTCGGCGGGCAGCAACCCGGCCGCGACCCCGCGCAGGAAAGCGAAGGCGAACATCGCGCTGCCGCTGGTCTCGGGCCAGGCGTCGGCGCGGTCGACGAGCTGGTGCCACAACCCGGAGGGGGCCTGGTATTCGAGCAGCGCCGCCATCATCCGGCGGTAGCCGGCAAGGATGGGATCGCGGCGGGAGTGGTCTGTCGGAAGGACGGACAGGACCTCGGCAAGCCCGGCCGCGACCCACCCGTTGCCGCGGCCCCAACAGAACGGGGCCTCAGGCCCGTGGTGGAACAGCCCCGAAGGCTGCTGCAGGCGTTCGAGGTAGGCCTGCGCGGTCAGCGCGGCGCGATCGAGGAAGCGGCGCTCACCGGTGCGCCGCCAGGCTTCGGCCTGGAGCGCGCCGATCATCCACACGTCGTCGATCCAGAAGCGGGCCTGGGCCGTTAGCCCGTCATCGTTCGTCTCGCGCCACTGTCCGTCGGCCAGCGCGAGGCCCTCGCCTAGCGGGTCGCCGAGCAGCAGGGGCCAGATGCCGACC
>JBIQKN010000133.1:0-4407 GCA_044506565.1 Sphingomonadales bacterium
CGTGCATCTCGGCGATCACGTCGAGCGCCATGAAGCCGACGTTGTGCCGGTGCATCGCGTATTGCGGACCGGGGTTTCCGAGGCCGACCCAGAGCTGCATCGCGGTTCCCTAAGAGCAAAACGCCGGCCACGCTAGGCGGGGCCGGCGCTTCGGGCGTCGGGCGACGTGGAGGATTACTCCTCCTCGCCGGTCTCCTCGGCCTCGGCGGTTTCGCCTTCCTCGCTCTCGGCCCGTTCGGCCTGCTTGAGCGCCGACGGGGCGACGACCGTGGCGATCGTGAAGTCGCGGTCGGTGATCGCGCTCTCCGAACCTTGCGGCAGCGAGACATGGCTGATGTGGATCGCGTCGCCGACTTCGAGGCCGGTCACGTCGATCGTGATGTTGTCCGGAATCTTGTCCGATTCGCAGACCAGCTCGAGCTCGTGGCGCACGACGTTGAGCACGCCGCCCTTCTTGAGACCCGGGCTCGCCTCCTCGTTGGCGAACACCACCGGCACAGCGACCTGGATCTTCGCGTCCTTGGCAAGGCGCAGGAAGTCGACGTGGACCGGGCGGTCGGTGACCGGGTGGACCGCAACGTCCTTGGGCAGGGTGCGGACCTTCTTGCCGCCGACGTCGACCATGACGATCGAGTTCATGAAATGGCCGGTGTTGAGCTGGCGGAGCAGCTCCTTGGCCTCGACGTGGATCGCCACCGGATCATCGTTGCCGCCGTAGATCACGGCGGGGACACGGCCTTCGCGACGCAATGCACGGGAGGCTCCCTTGCCAGCCCGTTCGCGCAGCTCGGCCGGCAGGGTAAGAGCTTCGCTCATGTCACGTGCCTTTCGAAATGCAGTAGATGTGCTTCGCCGCCACGCCTCCAGGGATGACCATGACGGGAAGGGCGCGCCCCTAGGCGAAATGACCGGGGGAAGCAAGCCTATGCTGAGAGGGGCAGAAGGCGGCTACTGGATGCGCCGCACCTGATAACCGCGTCGCGCGAGCAGCGCCGGCAAGCCTTCGTCGCCGATCATGTGCGCCGCACCCACCGCGATCAGCGGCCGGCGGCCCTGTTCCAGCAGGTCTGCGATGCGCCCCACCCAGGTCCTGTTGCGGCCGGTCTGGAGCGTTTCGCGCAGCTCCGGGTCGGCCAAAGCCCCTTCGCGTGCCTCGCGCTCGATCAGCGCGAGGTTCCCGGTCAGCCAGGCCTCGGCCAACTGGCGTTCCTGGCCAGTGCCGGCCTCGCGCGCAACCGAGGTCAGCAGCACGGCCTGGTCCTCCTCGGCGAGGCCGTCGAACAGTGCATACTGCCCCGCGAGCGTCTCGAGCGCGACTACCGGCAGCCCCTCGGCGAGCAGCGCCCGGTCGACCCCGTTGGCGGCCTCGCCCACGCGAGCGGCGTTGGCGATCGTCAGCGCCGCCGCCCAGCTTTCGACGCTTGCGAGATCGCCTTCGTCGAGCCCCGCGCGATCGAGCGCCGCGGCCAGTGCTGCCCGCTCGCCCGGCGGAACGCGCTGCAGCAGCGGCGGCAACCCCGGGCTGCGCGATACCGCCGAGAAGGCCCGCGCGGCCGCCTCGCGGTCGCCGAGCCCGGCGATCTCGACCACCAGCAGGTCGGCCTCGCCGATCGCGGTCTCGAGTGGGGATGTGCGCCACTCGACCCCGTCGGGCAGGGCATGGATCGTGCCGAACAGCCAGCCCTGCGGACCTTCGTCGCCGGAAATTTCCCACAGCGCGGGGGAGGGCGCCGGCCATTCGGGCTCCGCCTCGCCGCAGGCGGCCAGCCACAGCGCCCCGGCGAGCGCGAGCAGGCGGCGGATCACTGCCAGATCCGCTCGACCCTGACCTGGCGCCCGGCGAGCTGCGCCTGCACGCTGTCCTGCCCGGCAAGATGCCCGGCGCCGACCGCGACGAACACCGTTCCGGGCTGCTCGAGCCGGCGCTCGATCCAGTCGGCCCAGTTGGCGTTGCGCTCGGTCAGCAGCCGGTTGCGCAGCTCCGGATCGTCGAGCTCGGCGTTGAGCAGCTCGGCGAGCGTGTCGGCGTCGCCCTCGATCCATTCGGCGACCATCGCGTCGAGCGTCGTCCTGGCCTGGGGCATCGCTTCGACCGTCCGGTCGAGGAACGCGAGTTGCGCCTCGGTCGGCATGCCGTCGAACAGCTCGATCTGCTGCTCGACGGTCTCGAGCGCGCCGCGAGCCTTGTCGGGAGCCCGGCCCATCAGCGCCATCTCGACCCCGCTTTCGGGCTGGTAGCCCTGCCGCAACAGCGGCAACAGCGACAGCGTGAGTGCCGCGAGCCACGGCTCGAGCCGGTCGAGCGCGCCGACCGGCAGGCCGAGCGAAACCAACGCGTCCTCGAACTGCCTGCGGTCGTCCTCGGCCATCAGCGCGCGGAGCGTTTCCCCTTCGGGCAGCAGCCCTGCCTGCTGCATCGCCGCCGACGAGCGCGCCTGGTCGGCGAGGTCGACCTCGGTCACCAGCTCGGAGGATTCGGCGAAAGCCCGCGCGATCCGCGCGTCGAACCACTCCTTGCCCTGCGGCAACGCGTGGACCGTGCCGAACAGGTAGATGGTAGTGTCCTCGTCGGCCACCTTCCACAGCGCCGGCCCGGGCACCGCGCCTTCGGGCGGAGCCTCGGCACGGGCCGCGACGTTGCCCAGCGCCAGGGCGAGTGCGGCGGAACAGGAAACCAGGCGCTTGAGCTTCATTTCTGACCCCTCGAATCGGAGGGCGCATGTAGGCGCTCGGGTCGTCCGGCGCCAGAACCAGACTGCCGCCCCGGCCGGACAGGCGAGGATCAGTTCAGTCGCTTGCTTGTCAGGCCGCGCTTGGTGAGCATCGCGTGAACCGAGTTGTGTCCGGCGAGATGCGCGGCGCCGACTGCGACCAGCAGCGTACCGGGCTCGGCGAGCCGGTTCTCGAGCCAGGCTGCCCAGGCGCGGTTGCGGTTGTCGAGCAGGATCTTGCCCATTGCGGGTCCGAAGCCCGCCGGCCCGAACATCTGGTCGCGGACGTCGACCTCCTCGCCCTGGGCCCAGGCGTGCTCCTGCGCCAGCAACGAATCGTCCTGCCCGGCCACCCGCTTGGCGGGAGCGCCGACGAACATCGCCGCCGGCGAGGCGCCGTTCCAGCGCGACAGCTCGCGGTCGAGTTCCTTGATCAGCACTGCCTCGTTGATCGCCAGCAGCGACCGCAGCACGGCATTGCCGTCCTCGATCGAGGCGATCGGCTTGCCGGCGGTCCTGAAATCGGCCTCGAGCACGCTCTCGACGCCATGGTCGGCTTCCGAGCCGGTTTCCTCGCGGCCGAACGAGGTGCCGATCCCGAACAGCGCCAGCAGCGGCGGCAGGCGGTCGAAGTACTCGGCGGGCAGGCCGAGGCTCTCGCCGAGCGCGAGCCACTTCCAGCCGTTCTCGGGCGACAGCCGTTCGCTCACTCGCGGCCGCTTGGCCAGCTCGCCGATCACCTCCCCCATCGCCGCATCGTCGCGGCGCATGTCCTCTTCGCTGGATTCGACGATCAGTTCGTCCGCCTGCTCGACGATCTCGTCGAGCCGCGCGCTGCGCCAGCGGAAGCCGGCGGGCAGGGCATGAACGGTGCCCAGCAGATAGATCTTGGTATCGTCGTCCTCGAGCAGCCAGATCGCCGGATCGGGCTCGTAATCCTGAACGATTTCCGTGGCCTGCGCGCCAGCGGGCGCCGGCAGGGCCAGCGTCAGAGCCAACAGCAGGCTCGCGAGGATCGTCTTCATTGCCTCTTTCCGCACCCTGACCATCCCACTCCGGAACAACCGACGTCCATTGTCAACCGCTTCGCGCGCGGGGCTCTCTGGCCCGTTGACCGCCAGCGGCCCATCGGCCATGCGCGCCGCCATGTCACGCGACCCGTCACGTAGCTTCCAGGACATGATCCTGACGCTCCACGATTACTGGAGCGCTAACGGCTGCCTGATCCTCCAGCCCTACGACATGCGCATGGGGGCGGGCACCTTCCACACCGCGACCACCCTGCGCGCGCTCGGCCCCGAGCCGTGGAACGCGGCCTTCGTCCAGCCCTGCCGCCGCCCGACCGACGGCCGCTACGGCGAGAACCCGAACCGGCTGCAGCACTACTACCAGTACCAGGTGATCCTGAAGCCGAGCCCGCCCGACCTGCAGGAGATCTACCTGAAGAGCCTCGAGCTGATCGGCATCGACCCGCTCAAGCACGACATCCGCTTCGTCGAGGACGACTGGGAATCGCCGACGCTCGGCGCGTGGGGGCTGGGCTGGGAAGTCTGGTGCGACGGGATGGAGGTGACGCAGTTCACCTACTTCCAGCAGATGGGCGGGTTCGACTGCAAGCCGGTCTCGGGCGAGCTGACCTACGGCCTCGAGCGCCTGGCGATGTACATCCAGGGCAAGGACAACGTCTACGACCTCG
>JBIQKN010000134.1:0-4399 GCA_044506565.1 Sphingomonadales bacterium
CAGCGTCGGCGCGCCGACCGGCATGATCATGAATTCCTGGAAGTCGATCGGGTTGTCGGCGTGCTCGCCACCGTTGATGATGTTCATCATCGGCACCGGCAGCACGTGCGCCGAGACCCCGCCGACGTAGGCCCACAGCGGCATGCCGCGAGCCGAAGCCGCGGCCTTCGCGACCGCAAGGCTGACGCCGAGTATCGCGTTGGCGCCGAGCCGTCCCTTGTTGGAGCTGCCGTCGAGCGCCAACATCGCCATGTCGATGTCGCGCTGGTCCTCGGCATCGAAGCCCACGAGCGCCTCCGCGATCTCGCCATTGACCGCGGCGACGGCCTTGGTGACACCCTTGCCGAGGTAGCGCCCCTTGTCCCCGTCGCGTAGCTCGACCGCCTCGTGCGCACCGGTCGAGGCGCCCGAGGGGACTGCGGCGCGGCCCATGCTGCCGTCCTCGAGCAGCACGTCGACCTCGACCGTGGGATTGCCGCGGCTGTCGAGAATTTCACGGCCGTGGATATCGATGATCGCGGTCATGCAGTTGGCGCTCCCCGGCAGGTGTTGTAAAATGGTAAGACACCCCCGATATCGAGGGTGCCGGGGGCCTCCTATGCGGCGGAACCACGCGGTGCAAGCCGCGTTCAGTTCGAGACCAGCGAGGGTCGGCCCGGAGTGCGATTGGGGCTAAGGAAAGGGATACGATGGCCGAGACAGGAGCCAAGACCGCCAAGCCGCGCAAGACCGCGGCCAAGTCCAGCAAGACCGAAACGGCCGCGGTGCCCGCGACGCCGGCCGAAGTTTCGACGCCACCGAACCGCCGCGAGGAAGCCAAGTCGCGCTTCCATGCCGCGCTCGAGGAAGCCCGCGCCGGCGCCGCCCTGCTCGGAGCGGAGGCCCGCGAACGGGCGGGTGCCTACGGCACCCAGGCGCGAACCCGCAGCGACGACTGGACCGCGGAAGCCAAGACCAAGGCGACCGAACTTGCCGTGGAAGGCAAGGCCAAGGCAAGCGAGGCCCTGTCGACGCTCGGCCGGGTCGTCGCCGAGAACGCTCCGACGCTCGACGAGAAGCTGGGCCCGCAGTACGGCGACTACGCGCGCAGCGCGTCGCAGACGCTGCAGACCACCGCAGCCAAGCTCGAGCAGAAGAGCGTCTCCGAGCTCGGCGAGGATGCGCGCGAAATGGTGCGCAAGAGCCCCGCCGCCGCCGTCGGCCTCGCCGCTCTCGCCGGATTCCTGCTTGCGCGTCTCTTTCGCCGGTGACACTTCCGGCCGATGCCGGTATCGCCCCGCTCGTGCGGGACGATGCCGACATGCCGGAAGTTCCTGAAGAAGCGCCCTTCGCGGACGACGGCGACGAACGGTCGCTGCTCGAGGACGTGCGGGCGCTGATCGACGACGGCAAGACCTATCTCGAAGCCGAACTCGGTTACCAGAAGACCCGTGCGGGCTATGTCGCCGATCGGGCCAAGGGGGCCGTGGTGTTCGGCGCCATTGCCGCGCTCCTCGGCTTCCTCGCGCTCGTCGGGCTCACCGTCGGGTTGATCATCGCCCTGACCCCTTGGCTGACTGCTTGGGGCGCGAGCGCCCTTGTCGTTGCCTTGCTGCTGGTCGCGGCGGGCCTGGCGGCACGGGCTGCGGCAGGTCGCTGGAACAGCTTGTTGCGCGCAATCACCGGCGACGAGGATAGGGCATCGTGAGCGGCCTGGAGGCGCGTCTTGCCGAGGACCGGGCGCTGCGCGACGCCGCGCTGCGGCTGTTCAAGTCCGACCTTGCGCTGATCCGCCGCGATCTCGACACGCGCGGCCTCGGCGACAGGGCCAGGGACCGGGTCGGCGAAGCGGCGCTGGACATGATCGACGACGCGGTCGGCTATGCCGAGGACAACAAGGGCACGGTTGCGGCGGCCGCCGCAGCCGTCGTCCTGTGGTTCGCCCGCAAGCCGCTGCTCGGCTGGCTTGCCGACCTTCTCGACGGAGGCGGCGCCGAGGGCGAGGACGAGGAACCCAGCGCCCCCGAAGGCCGTTCGAACGGCGAGGAAGTATCTACCGGAGATATGCGATGACCGACGCCAAGCGCGCCAAGCTGAAGAACAAGATCGCTGCCGGCGAGGCGCGCCACCGGGACATGGGCCGGACGACGATTGTCGACCGGGCCGGCGAGGCCGCAATCGAGGCCAAGGACAAGTTTGTCGCCTTCGCCAAGGAACATCCGGTCGCCACCGTCGCGGGCGGATTGGCGGTCGGAATCCTGATCAGCGGCCTGTTCAAGCGCTCGCCGACGCGCCGGCTGGGCAGCAAGGCCGGCAAGGCCGCGGCCAGCGTTGCCGCGCTCGGGGCCGAGCTCGCCCTCGCCTACGCGCAGCAGGCGATGGACGCGGCAAACGCGGCGGGCCGCGAGGGCGCCCACAAGCTCGGTGAATTGGGCGAGACTGTCGGCAGCTCCGCCCGCAGCACAAGCCGTGCCGCCGCCGACCGCGCCGGCGAGCTGACTGATGCCGCGCGTGAGCTGACCCGCGACGCCGGCCAGCGGCTCGGCAAGGCCCTGCGCAACCGAATTCACTGAGTGCCCTGCTCCGTGAGCAGGTTCTGCGGTGCGTGCTCAGGCCGCGCTTGCAGCGCGGCGCGGATTCCGTAAGGGCGCACCTGAAACCGGATTCCGCGAAAGGCGACACGATGGGAAAACAGCTGCTGCACCTGGTAATGGGCGGGCGCGTGAAGGACCCGCAAGGGGTCGAATTCCAGAACCTCGACGAGATCGACATCGTCGGTGTCTACCCCAACTACGCCGCCGCCGAGGAAGCCTGGCGCAGCCATGCCCAGCGCACGGTCGACGATGCCGAGATGAAATACGTGATCGTGCACTTGCACCGGCTGCTGGAGCCGGAGTTGAAGTAGGAGGGCACGCAGCCGGCAGCAGGATCGCGATCAACCCGCTGCCTGTTGCCTCCCGCCTTAGATGAACTCGATCTTGTCCACCAGGTAGAACCGGTCCCCGGAGGGCACGGTCACCTCCACTTCCTCGCCGACCTGCTTGCCGATCAGCGCGCGGCCGAGCGGAGAGTCGTACGAGATGCGGCCCTGCCGGGCGTCAGCTTCGGTCTGGCCGACGATCTGGTAGCGCTGCGGCTTGTCCTCGTCGTCGAGCACGGTGACGGTCGCGCCGAACACGACGCGGTCGCCCGACAGCGTGGCCGGGTCGATGATCTGCGCGCGGCTGACGCGGTCCTCGATCTCGGCGATCTGCGCCTCGATCTGGCCCTGGCGTTCCTTGGCGGCGTGATACTCGGCGTTCTCGGACAGGTCGCCGTGCGCGCGAGCTTCCTCGATCGCATCGACGACCTTGGGGCGTTCGGCCCGCAGCGCCTGAAGATCGGCGGTCAGCTTCTCGTAGCCTTCGGCCAGCATCGGCACTCGTTCCATGATCTTCCCTGTCTTGTCCTGCTTCCCGTCAAAGGAACCCTTGCCCGCCGGATCGGCGGAACACCGAGTTCGATTGTCGGGGGAAAACTGCTGTCAGCTATAATAGTCTTGCAGCGAACGCACTTCAAGTTCGCTCACCTTGACCGAGGTGATCGCGCGCGCGACCGAGGCGGAAGCAGCGGCAGTGGTGTAGTAAGGGACCTTCTTCTCCAGCGCGGAGGCGCGGATCGACTGGCTGTCCTTGTGGCTCTGCCAGCCCTCGGTGGTGTTGAAGATCAACGCGATCT
Source organism: Sphingomonadales bacterium (assembly GCA_044506565.1). Taxonomy (GTDB): domain Bacteria; phylum Pseudomonadota; class Alphaproteobacteria; order Sphingomonadales; family Sphingomonadaceae; genus Croceibacterium_A. The sequence continues at coordinate 3,697 of JBIQKN010000134.1, forward strand.
CACCGTCGACGATCTTGTCGACGATGTGCCGGCGGCCTTCGGCGACCTTGTTGACCCGCTCGACGGGCAGCCCGGCCTCGGTCAGGTACTGCGCCGTGCCGCCGGTGGCGACGACCGTGAAGCCCTTGTCGAGGAGCTCCCGGACGGGCCCCACGATCAGTGGCTTGTCGCTGTCCTTGACCGAGACGAACAGCGTGCCGCCTTCGGGCAGAACGGTTCCTTCGGCGAGCTGCGACTTGATGTAGGCGGTCGGGAAATCGAGATCGATGCCCATGACTTCGCCGGTCGATTTCATCTCCGGCGTCAGCACCGGGTCCGAGCCGGGGAAGCGGCTGAACGGGAACACCGCTTCCTTCACGGTCATGTAGTCGATCCGCCAGTCGATCGGCGGCAGGTCGGCGAGCTTTTCGCCGGCCATGACCCGCGCCGCGATCTTGGCCACCGGCACACCGATCGCCTTGGCGACGAACGGCACCGTGCGGCTCGCGCGCGGGTTGACCTCGATCAGGTAGACCTTGCCATCCTTGACCGCGAACTGGACGTTCATCAGCCCCTTGACGCCGAGCGCCAGCGCCAGCGCCTCGGCCTGGCGTTCCATCTCGGCGATGATCTCGTCCGGCAGGCTGTAGGGCGGCAGCGTCGCGGCGCTGTCGCCGGAATGGATGCCGGCCTCCTCGATGTGCTGCATCACGCCGGCGACGAC